>JAPOOS010000283.1 GCA_026713305.1 Paracoccaceae bacterium | reverse complement strand
CGTGATGCTCACGGCTGGGAGTTGCCCAAGGGAATGGACGTTGAGGATTTCTTCGAGCACTTGGTGCACCGTGGGGCACTGCAAAGACTGCCTGACAAAAGCGTGCACTGTCCGATTCCAAGTTTTCGGAGGTACATTATCGGTCTTGGCGCGCGGTAGGGCGGCGGCGAAGCTGTCCTTCGCTCAGTGGGGTGATTCATCCAGTTCTGCGCCTTCTCCAGTTCTGGCTGCCGCTGCCAGCGGCTTGCAGCGACGGTTCAGTTTGCCCACTACCGACGAAGCGGCTCCGTCTACTGCGCCCATTGGGCGCAGAACCGGGCTGACATCAAAGGCGCCTGAAGGGCAATGATCGACTGTCCTCTGGCCATGCTCCGCATTCCAGAGCCCAACTGGCAGCTTCGGCGCTGCAACCAGTGAAAAAGTACTTCGGATGGAATCCAGACGCATTCTAAATCACAACAAGCGCCTCCATGTCCCTTGCTTGCGAACGTTGGAAACGCAGTGCGCTGCCGATCTTTGGCGAACCGTGGAGAGTGGTGTGCTCGGCTTCCGTAAGGTCGGCGCCTGTTGAACGGCGTTGCGAACACAGTCTGCAATGGCATCGAATGACTACTCCGGCATGCCGAGGCCGACCAGCTCCTTGAAGACGGACATGCATCGGTAGCGTTGTTTCTTTGAGGAATGTTTGCTGGAACCGAAATGAAGCGGCGGGGTTGAGTCTTTCCCGAGCCCACACCAAGGGCGGCATCATGTGACCGTGCTTGGGGGAACTGTCACAAACAGGTGGGAAAAGCCCCGACAGCGCGAGAAATCAAGGGGGAGGGGGATTGAAGCCAGCCGAAACAGCAATGTATTGCCGTTTCCAGGGGGCAAAGCCGATCCTGTTGGATGCACTAAACCCGCTCTGCATCGTCAAGGGCTGCATTGCCAGAAGGTCGTTTCCATGTATTGCCCAAGTTGCAGAATCATCATGGCCTGACGCCGAACTGCAATGCAGCTTGCCAAATGGCTTCTCTTGCCACTGCCGCAAGGCTGTGGGGTGCCCGAATGGCACCCCAAGGATGACATGGGAAGTGGACACAACTGGCATCGTTGCAGGAGAGCAGCGCAATGCAGCACATCCTCCGCATGCCACCTGTTTGATCTCCACAGACGACTACTGCCGGAGTGGGATGGATTCAGCTTGCGTGAAAGCGAGGCTGTATCAGGTTGGGTTGTCAGCGTCCCCTGATCCTGGGATCCAGTGCATCTCGCAGGCCATCACCCATGTAGTTGACTGAAAGGACGGTCAGCGAGATCGCCAGACCTGGCCACAGGACGCGTCCTGGATCTTGTTGAAGGTAGTCGATGGCATCGAAGAGCAGCCGTCCCCAGGTCGGAAAGTCCGATGGGAACCCGAGTCCCAGAAAGGACAGCGCAGACTCGGTGATTATCGCGTTGGCGATTCCGAGAGTGGCCGAAACCATGATTGGCGACAGCACATTGGGCAGGATGTGGCGAAGAATTATTCGCCGTCCCGGAGTGCCGATGGACACTGCGGCCAGCACAAATTCCCTTTCCTTGAGAGAAAGCACGTCCCCCCTGACGATTCTTGCAGTCTGCATCCAGCTCGTTATTCCGATCACAAACACCATCAACAGAAATATGCCTGCCTCGGGGCCAAGGGCTGACCGCAACGTCTCCCGAAACAGCATGATGATTACCAACAGGAGAGGAAGCAGGGGAAGCGCCAGAAACAGGTCGGTCAGACGCATCAGAGGTCCATCCAGCCATCGCACATAACCGGCCAGAACGCCGATCAATGTGCCAACAACCAGCGAAAGCAGCATGGCAGTCAAGCCAACCGCCATTGAAGTTTGGCCACCACGAATCAGTCTGGCCAGCGTGTCTCGGCCCAACTGGTCGGTGCCCAGCGGATGCGCAAGACTCATGCCCTCGTTGCGCGCTCGAATGTCGATGTACTGCGGGTCGATTGCCCACACGTACGGACCGAATATGACAGCCAACAGGACGAAGAGAAAGAAACCTGCGCCAGCAAGGGCTCCCTTGTGTGTCGAAAACTGATCCCAGACGTCCAGCCATTGAGATCTTGGCTTGGACTGCTGTTCAAGCTTGGATTGTGTGATGTCAGTCATAGCGGATCCTGGGATCAAGAACTCCGTAGAGAACATCTGCAATCAGATTGAACGCCACAATCAGAATTGCAAATATGAAAGTGAGCGACTGCACCATCGGTATGTCGTTTGCCTGTATGGCAGTGATCAACAGCTGTCCAAGACCATTGACCTTGAACACCTGCTCGGTGATGATGGCGCCTCCGAACACCGTTGGTACGCCTAGCGCAATGACCGTGACAACGGGGATCATCGAATTGCGCAGTACATGAACAAGCACGACAGTGGATTCTCGCAAACCCTTGGAGCGTGCCGTGCGCACGAAATCCTGGTTGAGATTGTCGAGCATTGACGCTCGCATGAAACGGCTGATCTGGGCGGCATTGTAGAGCGCCAAAACCATGGTTGGCATTATCATCTGCTTGACCTGGAAGAGGAAGCTCGACCAGTCGTCAACCACATGAGTTGTATCGTAAATCGACGGGAACCAGCCAAGTTCCACTGAAAACACGACAATCAGCAGGACACCGGTGAAGAATGTCGGCACGGAGAATCCGATCATCGACACGAACGTGCCGATCTGATCGAACCAGCTATACTGCCGGTAGGCCGAGATTATTCCGATAGGCAGTGCGATCAGCACGCCAACCACATATGACATGCCGACAACCCAAAGGGTCTGCGGCAGCCGCTGAAGAATGATGTCGACAACGGGGGATCGGGATTGCCAGGACAACACACGTTGCCGGTCGCCGCTCAGATCCCAGCCGGTGATCTCGGTCAGGTAATGCAGCGGTTCGTTCACGAAGAATTGCTGCAGCCACAAGAGATAACGGATGACCAGCGGCTGGCCGAGGCCAAGCGATTCCCTGATCTTCTCCTTCACCTCAGGCGGGATTGTCAGCGGCAGCTGCGCCGTCGGGTCTCCCGGGGCAAGGTCCAGAAGCAGGAACAGTATCAGGCTGATGAACAGCAGGGTGGGGATAGCCAGCAGTGTGCGGCGAATTGTATAGTCAAACATAATCCGAACCGGATGACGTTGGCGGCGGGAATCCGCCGCCTACGATGTTGGTTTCAAAGACCTTCATGATCCTGTTGCTGTTTCGGGCAACGACCGTTGCCGCGCCCGAAACAACTCCATGCTGCGTTACTGCCGGAACCAGTCGGCTGCGTTCCACAGTTCGGAATCCCAGACATTCATCTTGATGCCGCCAAGCGAATTGGAGTGAGCCGAAACACGGCCACGGTGGATCAGCGGAATCATGACTACCTCTTGCATGAGCTTGTCGTTCATTGCCTTGGTCAGCCTGACGCGTTCATCGAGGTCGGCCGTTCCGGCCATCTCTTCCAGCATGGCATCATAGGCTGGGTCGCAGTAGCGAGGAATGTTCACGCCCTGCCAGCCATTCCCTGGATTGGGCTCGTTGTCGCAGCGCCAAGTGTTCAGATAGTTCTCGGGGTCCGTTCCATCGAACAGATTGGTGTACATTTCAAGGTCGGCGAAATGCTTCTGGAAAGTGTCCGGACTTCCGGGATCTCCACCGAAGAACACTGAGGCGTCAACGTTTCGAAGCTCGGTTTCAACCCCGATTTCGGACCACCATTGCTTGATCAATGCCTGGAAGTCCTGCCGAACCGCGTTCGTCGAGGTTTGGTAGAGAATCGACAGGCGCACACCGTCCTTGGCTCTGATCCCGTCGGATCCTATGACCCATCCGGCTTCGTCGAGCTTGGCGTTGGCGCCAGCGACATCCTGCACCAGGCAAGCGTCGTTGGCGTCAGATGCGTAGATTGCCGGCGCCGGCACGACGTTGCAAGTGGGGCGTCCCGTGGATCCATAGCCGATTTCGTTCAGAATGTCGCGATCGATTGCCATTGACAGCGCCTGACGGACGGCGAGGTCGCTCATGAACGGATGCGGGTGCGCACGGGTCGAACGTTCGTCGCCAAGATCGGGGTCGGGATTCGTGAGGTTGACCATTATCCGCTCGACGGCGGTGCCAAACGACGCCAGAATCTTTCCGTTGCCGGCTGCCTCCATGTTTGTCAGGACATCCGGGTTCAGCTGCAGGTTCCATGCGTAGTCGAATTCCCCCGTTTCAAGGACTGCCCTTCCGGCTGCGGTGGCATCTCCTCCACCCTTGAAGGTAAGCGAGGCAAAGGCAGGCTTGTCCGGATCGCGGTAGTTGTCGTTGGCCACCATCGAAATGACGTCATTGGGCCGGAATTCGGTTACCACGAACGGGCCTGTGCCAATCGGCATGAAGTTCGCGTCGGTGCATCCAGGCGCGCTTGTGCCGAGGCAGTTCTGAAACTGGGCCTTCTGAATGATCGGCGAGGTTGCACCCACAAATGGACCGTAGGGGAATGGCTTGGGGGTCGAGTACTTGATTTCAACAGTTCGGTCGTCAATTGCGGTCACCGATTCCACATGTTCGAATGAGCTCAACTGTGCGCATCCTCCTTCGGGATGCATGCAGTATTCCGCCGTAAAGGCGACATCCGCTGCGGTCAACGGCGTGCCGTCCGACCAGGTTATGCCTTCCGCAACGCGCCACGTGATCGACATGAGGTCATCGGCCACGCCGCCATTTGCGACCGTGGGAATCTCTTCCGCCAGCCACGGCACCATGTTTCCCTGCTCGTCGTATCTCGCCAGCGGCTCTATGACCAGAGACGCCGACTCGATGTCCTTGGTTCCGCCCGAAAGGAACGGATTCAGTATCGAGGGAGCCTGCCAATAGATGATGTTCAAGTGACCGTCGGCACCCCTTTGGGCAGAGGCATGCGTTGCGACGACCAGCAGCGCCGCGGCCAATAATGCAATGAATCTAGGCTTCATTCTCAAAGTACCTTTCCATGGTTTGAAATTGTTCTATGTCAACTGTTGTCAAAGAGGTGGCAGGCCGCAAGGTGGCCTTCTGAGATTTCCTTCAAGGCCGGCTCATCGCGAAAACAGCGATCAAAGGCTTTGGGGCAGCGGTTGCAAAAGTTGCAGCCTGTTGGGGGGTTGGAAGGAGAGGGTACATCTCCGGTCAGGAGTATTCGGCGCCTTGAGCGCTCGTATTCGGGGTCGGCCTCGGGAACCGCCGACAGCAGCGCTTCGGTGTAGGGGTGGGACGGGTTCGCGTACAAGTCGTCACGATCGGCAAGTTCGACGATTTGTCCCAGGTACATGACTGCAACACGGTCTGCGATGTGACGAACCATTCCGAGATCGTGGCTTATGAACAGGAATGAGAGCTTCCTCGAACTCTGCAGATCAGCAAGCAGATTTACAACCTGCGCCTGAATGGACACGTCGAGGGCCGCTATTGGTTCATCGCAGACAATCAGGTCCGGGTTGAGGGCAAGGGCGCGCGCTATGCCTATCCGCTGCTTCTGGCCACCGGAGAATTCATGGGGATAGCGGTTGGCAAAGTCACGGTTCAGCCCGACTGCATCCATCAGTTCCTGAACCCGTTCTATGGTCTCGGAGCGGCCAAGATTCTGATGCTCCTTGATGGGCTCGGCGATTATCGACGCAACCGTCATGCGTGGATTCAGGGAAGCCTGAGGGTCCTGGAATATCATCTGCATCTGAGGGCGCATCTTGCGCATGCCCTCGGGACTTGCTGACGCAACATCCTTTCCGCGGAACTTGATGGTGCCGTCGGTTATCGGAACCAGTCGAAGAATCGCTCTGCCGGCCGTGGTCTTGCCGCAGCCGGACTCTCCAACCAAGCCCATCGTTTCTCCATGGCCAATGCTGAATGAAACGTTGTCAACAGCTCTTACATTGCCCGAATGGCGTCTGAAAACCCCAGAGCGAATCGGAAAGTAGACCTTGAGGCTATTGACCTCAACGAGCGGCTGGCTTGCTTCTTGCTCAATTTGTGGCGACATGAGATGCATTCTCTACAAGGAAGCAGGCGGCGTCATGCGACGAGCCGACCTGCATTCGGTGGGGCGCCTCCTGTGCGCAACGTGCAAATGCGCTGGAACAGCGTGATTCAAATGGACAGGAATTGGGCATTCCGAGCAGCGTTGGCGCCTGACCCTCTATCGAGTTCAGCCGCTTTGCGCGATGTCCGCGGACAGCCGGGACTGTTGAGATCAATGCTCTTGTGTAGGGATGACTCGGGTTGGCGAACAAGTCCTCGACTCGGGCGTGTTCAACGATCTGGCCGGCGTACATCACCAGGACTCGATTCGCGATTCCGGCAATGACGCCAAGATCGTGCGTGATCCAGATTATCGCCATGCCAAGGTCGCGACGCAGATCGCGGATCAACTCCAGGATCTGAGCCTGAATCGTCACATCCAGCGCGGTTGTCGGTTCGTCGGCGATCAGCACGCTTGGGTCGCAAGCCAACGCAATGGCGATCATGACGCGCTGGCGCATGCCCCCGGAAAACTGGTGGGGAAATGCGGAAAGACGGCTTTCGGCGTCCGGTATGCCAACCATTTCAAGCAGCTCGACCGAGCGCTTGCTTGCTGCCTTCCTCGACATCCCCAAATGCCTGCGCAGCGACTCCCGGAGTTGAAACCCAACGGAGAAGACAGGATTGAGCGACGTCATTGGATCCTGAAATATGAAGCCAATTCTGCCGCCCCTGATTCTCCTCAGCTCCTTGTCCGTGGCCTGCAGCAGGTCGCGGCCCTCGAAGTGCACGGTTCCGGCCTTTACGTTGGCCGGAGGAGAGGGCAGCAGCCGCAGCATCGACATCATGGTCACAGTCTTGCCGGAGCCCGATTCGCCGACCACTCCGAGGATTTCTCCCGCGCTCAGTTCGAAGTTCACTGAATTCACTGCATGAACATCGCCGGCACGCGTGCCAAACACCGTGCAAAGATCCCTTACGGACAGAACGGGGGATTGTTCGTTCGGCGCGCCTGATTTCACGTACTTGCCTCCACTTTGCTCATTCGAATCTCACGCAGAGCCGCCGCCGGGACACAGACGGTAAAAGGTCCGGGCGTTTCTGTGGAACACCCGGTCACGGAATGCCGGCGGAACGTTCTCCCAATAGGACGAGAAATTGCTGGAATAGTCCGTGTACAGGCCATCCACGGGGAAATTCGACCCGAACATGCACTTGTCGGGACCGAACGACCGGAGGCAATGATCCAGAACAGGCCGAAAACTGGTCGCGTCCGCCCTGCGATAGAACATTGCCAGCCCGGACAACTTGCAGTGCATGTTGTCCAGCTCCGCCAGCAAACGGATGCCTTCCTTCCAATGCAGGTAGTCTTCCCTGCCGCGAAAGCCGGGCGATCCAGCGTGGCACAGAGCTGTCTTGAGCTCCGGATGCTCACCAAAAACCTCGGCCGCCCGTTTCATCTGACCGGGAGTAAGTTGCAGGTCGAAGGACAAGCCGCGGCCTGCAAGCTCCTTCAGACCTTCGCAAAATCTCGGGTCTTCCAACAAGCTGTTTGATCCGGTGAGCGCATCCTCTTCGGCGGAACGACCGACGATCTGCCGAATGCCCCGAACGCTCGGAAGCTCCTGCAAAGCGTCGAGCCTGACGTCCAGGTCCTGATCTGTCAGGTCGCAAAAGACGACCTGCGCGGCTGGCCAGCAGCAGTCCTGCTCCGCGGTGTCCTGGACCCAGCGGGCTTCGGCAAAGGGATCCTCGGCGCCAACCTGGATGTGCACGGAGCAGCAGATCTCGCTTGAGGCTGCATCCAGCCGATACTCGCTCATCGGATAGTTTCGCTGAATTGGGGAGGGGTCGCCAAAAAAACGGACCTGATCCCTAGCCATCAGCCATGGGTAGTGCACTGCTTCCAGATCCCAAATGTGGTGATGACAGTCGAGCATTTGCCTCCGTCCAATTGCGGATTCCGACAACCAATTTGGGTTGGGAAAACCGCCGCGAATGCAACCACCAATATGGGATTGCGTTCCGTCTGGCAACCTGTCTTCAATCTTATTTCAACACGCGCCTCGATGCAGAGGACCGCAAGTCTTGAAACGAAGCTGCGAGCAGAAGGATGTCCAGCGCGCAGAACAATTGTGGAGTCGGTTTCAGCAGCTCCGAAATCGAGTGCATGCCCGTGTCAAGACATCCTGGGCGGCCCGTCTGGCCGTTCAAGGGAATGCTCGCCGGTGTTTCGACCTGTGAAGGGCATTCCGGGGGCGGCGATCGGCCAGACCAGAATTTCTGCCTGCCGACTTGGTCAACCGACACTTGCGGTTGTTGCCCTCGCTGGACACTGCAGGGTCTCTTCAAGATTCTCTTGGATATTCCTCGTTGTTGGCCACCAGGGAAATGCCGGTGCGCAACTCGAACTCGCGAGTTGCCACCAGTTCCAGCGCTTCCTCGTCAAGCTGCGATTGAAATTCACGCAGCGGCGCGAGCGAGCAGCCGTAGTATTGCAGCCGCGAATACGCGCTGTAGTCCGCCGTCCGAAACCTCCCGACACTGACAAGCGAAAGAGCGGCGTGGATGGTGGGCTCAAAATGCCACACGGCTGCAGTGATCTCAGTGTCGGCGTAGCTTGCGCCGCTGCTGGCCAAGACTCCGATGGACAGCGCTCCCTTCTCCCGAGCCGCCTCCGCGACACCCTGTCGATCGGCATACAGAATGTCGGCTCCATTCTCTATCTGCGACTCGGCCAGAGCTCTTGCACGCTCGACGTTGGACCACTCATCCAGAAAGTCAACAAACGCGTCCACATTTGGATTGACCTCGCGTGCGCCAGCCAGGTAGGCGTTCATCAGCCGGTTCGTGGCGGCGGTGGAATATCCTCCAATCAGGCCGAGAATGTTGGTTTGGGTCATGCCACCAGCGACCATGCCGGTCAGGTAGGAGGCATCCTGGATGAAGTTCTCCTGGTAGGTGGCAAAGTACGGGTGTCCGGTTGGAGGCAAAAAGGACGATCCCATCAGGTATGCCTGCTGCGGAAAGTTGATTGCCAGCTCCCTCGCAAGCTTTTCCGTCGAAAATATGTCCCCAATGATCAAGTCGTATCCTCTGGCCGATACAGCTCGGAACACCTCCTCGTAGTCGGAAGGGGGTATTTGTTCCCAGAATTCGTAGCTCGCATTGGAGCTTGCGGTCCAGTTGACGGCGGAAGCATGTATGCGGTTTGCCCAGCGATCGGTTGCCGGCACGGTGAACAAGCCGGCAACCCTGGCCTGAGTGTCGGCAGCCAGTGTCGGTCGGTTGCCGACTGCAAGACAACCCATGCTGGCCAGAGTGCCCGCGAGCATATTTCGTCGCGTGGATCGCATGCCGTTCCACCGGTTGTTGCTTGTGCAGTTTCCTCCGCGGCCATTTGACGAACGGCGCGCGGCCGCGATTCTTCCGCTCTGGGCAATTGCTGTCAAGCGCCGTCTCCCGGCGGTCGAAGTCGCATGGATGCAGCGCTGCACATTCCTCGGAATGCCAGTGATGTCAACTGGCTCGGTCCTGCGGTTGAGCAAGCCCGCCCCAACCGTGTCATTTTGCCGCAAGGCGGGACGACGTGGGCAGAGGACATCCTGCTGGCTTCGACGGTTCCATTGAATTCACAAACTGGCGGACAGGTGATACTGCATGGGCTCATGAATGTGCCATCCATTCCGCATGCTCGGTCTGGAGGACTGCGGATTCGGCTGTCGCAACGCCCTTCGGCAAACTGCCCGTGGCAAGCCCAAGAGTGGAAAGGCGGCAGGCTGTGGTCCATTGCCCCGCATGGGCGAATCCCCCGTCGGCGACGATGCAGTTGCAATCCCCGATGGAAACCGGACTAGCGGGAGACAAAGATTGAAAGAACTCAAGCGAGAATTGCAATGCCCGTAAGAAACCGTTTTGCGCAGCTGAAGAACGAGATTCAGGCTTGGAGGAGAGATCTTCACGAGCATCCCGAGTTGAATTTCGACACGATTCGCACTGCCGGCATTGTCAAGGAAAGGTTGCACGAATTCGGCTGTGACCTGGTTGAGACAGGAATAGGCCGCACCGGCGTTGTGGGTCTGATTCACGGGCGCCAACGATCGTCATCAAGGACTGTGGGACTGCGCGCCGACATGGACGCGCTGCCAATCAAGGAAAACACGGGACTTCCATACGCTTCACGGCACGAAGGGAAGATGCATGCATGCGGTCATGACGGCCATACAGCCATGCTCCTCGGCGCCGCCAGGTATCTGTGCGAAACCAGAAACTTCAACGGAACGGTGGCGGTCGTCTTTCAGCCAGCCGAGGAGGGCGGTGGCGGTGGCCTTGAAATGGTGAAGGACGGCATGATGGACAGATTCGGGATTGACGAGATTTACGGAATGCACAACATGCCCGGAATGGACATCGATGCGTTTGCCATACGTCCGGGCCCGTTCTTTGCTTCCGCCGACATTTTCCGGATCGACGTCTCGGGGGTAGGGGGGCACGCGGCGCAACCGCATCTGGGAACAGACACGACGCTGGTGGGCTGCCACATCGTCGTCGCGCTGCAGACCATCATATCAAGAGTCGTCAATCCAAGAACTCCCGCAGTCCTCTCGGTCACGTCGTTCGAAACCGACACAACGGCATACAACGTGATACCGCAATCCTTGCGTCTGAAGGGAACCGTCAGAGTTTTGGATGCAGATGCAAGGAAGCTGATCGCCCGGAAACTGGATTCAGTTGCAACTGGCATTGCAGACGCCTTTGGCGCATCCGCCAAGGTGACCTTCACCAAGGGGTATCCCGTCATGGTGAATTCCGAAACCGAGACCGAGTACGCTGCCCAGGCAGCGAGGCGGGTTTCCCCGAAGGTTGACGACACCGCGGAACTCATAATGGGAGCGGAAGACTTCTCGTTCATGCTCAATGAAAGGCCCGGCGCGTACATTCTTGTCGGCAACGGCGACACTGCCCGCGTTCACAATCCGAACTACGATTTCAATGACGATGCGATTCCCTACGGTTGCTCATGGTGGGTGGAGGTTGCCGAAAATCGCCTTCCGCTGGCCGGATGATGCCGATTGCGGTTCTGGTCAAACGGGCAGGAACAACACCCATCCGGGCGTGCAATTCGAAAGGACGCTGTCATTGCCACTCGAGCGCGTGTTGGTCGGCGAATCCCGGTTTTGGGCGATTGGAGTGTCTTGACGCGTCGGGCTTTGCCTTGATGGCGGCAACCGCAGTGCATTACATTGCGTGATACTTCCGAAACCACTTCACAAATCGAGGCAACCCTTTGTTGATGTCCACTTTGGGCTCGTAGCCTAGTTCCCGGCGTGCCAACGTGATGTCGGAATAGGATTCATAGACGTCCCCTTCCTGCATGGGCAGCTTGAGGCAATCGGCCTTCCGACCGGTTTCCCGCTCTATGATTTTCAGGAAGTGCAGGAGTTCGACCGAATTGCCGCAGCCCAAGTTGTAGATTCGGTGAGGTCGGGACATGGCTGGAGGACGCGCAAGAGCTGCGAGAATGCCGTCCACAACATCGCTCACATATGTGAAGTCCCGGCGCATGTCGCCTCGGTTGAACAAAGGCAATGGCTGACCCGTCAGAATGGCATTGGTGAAGATGTACGCCGCCATGTCCGGCCTTCCCCAAGGACCGTAGACAGTGAAGAACCGAAGGCCGGTTGCCGCAATTGAATGTGTGTGACTGTAGTTGTAGGCGAGCAGTTCAGCGGCTCTCTTGGTCGCTGCATAGAGCGACTCGGGACGCCCGGTGTCGGCGTCCTCGCTGGTTGGAACCACTTCGGCATTGCCGTAGACCGCCGATGTGCTGGCGTACACGAAATGCTGGAACCGGTCGAGACGACGCGCAAGTTCCATGGCGTTCAAGTGGGCCTCGATGTTGGCGGCAGTGTAGGAATGAGGATTGTCCCTTGCGTTTCGGACTCCGGCGACAGCAGCAAGGTGGACAATGCGGTCAACATTGCTGTATCGGTCCAACAGGATCCCAACGCTTGATCTTGTGCTTAGATCCAGCTTTTCGAATTTGAACACTTGCAGCGAGGCCAGCTGGTCCAATCGATCGCGTTTCAGTCTTGCATCCAGTTGGGCATCCAGACTGTCGACACCGATCACGGTTTCTCCCGTGTCCAGCAGAGCCTTGCACAGGTGAAACCCTATGAAGCCTGCGCATCCGGTCACCAGTATTGCCATGTATGCACTTTCCAATTGCCCTGGGTGGAAGAAGGAGACCGTTGAGCGTCCGGCGATCACGGAATCCGGTTTGGCAACAGACTACTTTGAAAGACCGGCATTTCGCAAGACGAGCTCCGGTCGAGTGCATTCGAACTGGCAAGTGCACAGTTGCAGGAACTGGACTTGACTGAACCAAGACGCGTATTTCGGTCGTTGGGCAATCGATGGGCGCCACACGGGACGAGCAATGCCGCATTGACGGCACTGGGTTTTGCCTTTGCATCCTGTCGTGCAATTCGCAATTGCGACCGGCATTGAGTTGATTGCCAGGAGTGGTTGGAACTGGTGGCCAGTAACAGTCTTTTGCTAAGGTTGCAGGACGTCACTCACCGCTTCGGCGGTGGGACGTTGTTTTCGTCGGCAAATGTCGATGTGCATGCCGGAGACCGCATTGCGCTTGTTGGTCGCAACGGCTGCGGCAAGTCGACGTTGCTCAAGCTGCTCTCGGGCAGCCTTGAAGCCGAGTTTGGCGAGCGGGTGTGCGCGCCGGGGGTACGGATAGGCCACTTGCCTCAAAGCGCGCCGATTGTGGACTGTCGCACCCTCGGTGAGTTCGCTCAGGCCGACTTGCCGGAAGATCAAGCCTATCGCGTCAGAAAGGCGACACGCGGGCTGAATTTTGCGCCCGAGACTTTGGCGTCGGAGGCATCTGGGGGTGAACTTCGCAAGGCAGCCATCGCGCGCCTGCTTGCCGTGAGGCGAAGCGTCATGCTAATGGACGAACCCACAAACCACCTGGATGTCGAAGCGATTCTTTGGCTCGAGAGGCGCATTCGAGAGCTGCACTCGGCAATCGTGATTGTCAGCCATGATCGGCTTCTCCTGAAGAATGTAACCACCAAGACGCTATGGATCGACCGAGGCGTTGTTCGCCTCAACCGGAAGGGCTTTGAGTGTTTCGAAGAATGGAAGGAACGAGTCTGGACGCAGGAAGAGATTTCAAGGCGAAAGCTCGACAAGCGCATAGTTGCAGAATCTGAATGGGCGACGCAGGGAATCAGCGCCCGCCGGAAACGCAATCAAGGAAGACTGCGGGCGCTGGAGTCGCTGAAGTCAAAGCGGGCGGAACTCGGCAGGGCACGGTTCGACCCAATGCTGACGTTCACCCGGCCGCTGGTTGAGAGCAGGCTGGTCATTGAAGCAAGGAACCTGTCGCTTCGCTTCGGGCGCAAGCACTTGGTCTCGGACTTTTCGGTTCGCATAATGAAGGGGGACCGCATTGCGGTCATTGGCCCCAACGGCTCGGGAAAGTCCACGCTTCTCAAGGTGCTTTGCCGCAAGATCAAAGCAGACAGCGGCAAGATCAAGACCGGGTACAGGATTAGCCTTGCCGCAATGTGGCAGGAAAGGAAGCAACTGAACCCAAAAGTGTCGGTTCGGCAGTTCCTGGTCGGCAAAGGCGCAAATGCGAGGGACAGGCCGGAGTTTGTGATAGTGGGAGGCAAGCAGCGCCATGTGAAATCATACATCAGGGACTTTCAATTCGAGCACTGGCAATCCGACTCTCCGATAGGAGCCTTGTCAGGCGGAGAATGGGGAAGGCTGCTCCTGGCGAAGATTCTGCTTGAGGACTGCAATCTGCTGGTCCTTGACGAACCAACCAACGACCTGGATGTCGACATGCTCGAAAAGCTCCAGGACGCGCTTGCAAAGTTCGAGGGGACGGTCATCTTCGTGTCCCATGACCGTGAGTTCATAGACCAGGTGGCAACGGTGACCATCGCCAACGCGGGGGACGGCAAGTGGATTGCCTATGCCGGAGGCTGGTCGGACTATCTGTCCCAAGCCCAGCTGTCCCAGGCTAAACCGGCGGATGACCAGCCGCGGTCTGTCGACGGTCCCCCAAATCCTGCCCGTGAACAAGGGTCGAAGGCTCGGGTCGGATTGACCTTTACGGAACTCCATCGTCTCGAATCAATGCCCGAAGAGGTCCTGGCGCTGGAGAACCGCATCGAGGACCTGGCGAAGAGGGCAAGCTCCGAACAAATGTCGTATGGCGACTTTGCTTGCTGGCAGGAGCTGAGTCTCGAACTTGATCGGCTGCAGCAGGAACTTCAGGAACTGGAAGACGAGTGGGTTGTTCTGTTGGAGAAGGAGGAAGCTTCTAGAATTCTGGAAGCCAGGCAATAGCAAACCGCCTTCGCCTGCGAAGTCTCCGCTTGGTCGACACCGCAAGCCAGGCATTCGATCGGCAGTGGCCGAGGCTGCCGCAAGAAGGTTGGGCAAACCGCTAGATGTCCAATCCGGTTGCGAACTTGGCGTGTTTCTGAAGGAATTCAAACCTTGCTTCGGGGCGCTTGCCCATGAGTCTCGTGATGAGGTCGCGTGCTTCATCCAGTTGCTTGTCGGGCAGAGACACCCTGATGAGTGAACGAGTGGCCGGGTCCATTGTTGTTTCCTTCAGGTCCTTGGCGTCCATCTCGCCCAGACCCTTGAAGCGCGACACGCTGATCTGCCCCCTGCCACCCAGTCCTTCCTTGAGCAAGCGGTCCTTTTGTTCGTCGCTGTTGGCATAGACCCTGTGTGCGCCCTGTGTCAGGCGGTATAGCGGCGGGCAGGCCAGGAACAGGTACCCCTGCTCGACCAGCGGTCGCATGAAGGCAAAGAACAATGTCATCAGCAAGGATGCGATGTGTGCGCCGTCCACATCGGCATCGGTCATGATGATCACCTTTCCGTAGCGCAGCTCCTCCATGCGAAAACCCTTCCCCAGCGCCACGCCCAGAGCCTGAGTGAGGTCCCTGATTTCCGCATTTGTCAGGGTTTTCGCCGATGACGCTCCCAGGACATTCAGGATCTTGCCGCGGAGCGGCAACAGCGCCTGGGTTGTCCGGTCCCTCGCCATCTTTGCCGAACCGCCTGCAGAATCTCCTTCCACAAGAAAAATTTCGCTGTCGCCGCCGCCGACATTTGTGCAATCGACCAGCTTTCCGGGCAAGCGGGAACGTGTCTTCGAAGTCTTTCGCATCGCGCCGCGAAGCTTCTGGCGCCGCAGGCGGTCTTCGGCGCGTTCCACTACATGATCCAAGATGCGACCGGCTGCGGCCGTGTCCGTGGCAAGCCAGTTGTCGAAGTGATCGCGGACCGACTGCTCCACAAGTTTCTGTGCCTGCGTCGATACGAGTCGGTCCTTGGTCTGTCCCGAATATTGTGGGTTCGCAAGAAAGCACGACACGACCGCGCAGCCTCCCGAGACCAGATCCTCCTTTCTGATCATCGAGCAGTTCTTTGACAGGTACTCTCCATAGGAGCGGATGCCCTTGAGCAGCGCGCTCCAGAACCCGTTTACATGGGTGCCGCCCTGCGGCGTTGGAATGGTGTTGCAGAATGAATCGGTAAACCCGTCGCCGTCGGCAGTCCAGTTCATGGCCCACTCGACAGCGCCTGTTTCGCCTTCGAACTTGTCGCCAAAGCTGACGCGGCCGCTGAAGTGCTGGTCGCCATCCAATTCCATGCCGGAGAGCCGATCAGACAGATAGTCGGACAGTCCACCCGGGTAATGCAGTTCTGCAGCGCTCGGCACCTCGTCGGTAGCGGTGTCGCACTTCCAAAAAATGCGTGTGCCCGAGTACAGGTAGGCCTTGGACTTGGCCATGCCGAAAAGCCTTGCCGGGGAAAAATTCGCCTTCGTTCCGAAAATCTCCGGGTCGGGCTCGAAGCTGATTGTCGTTCCACGTCGACGGGTCGATTGGGCTGACTGCTGGAGCTCTCCGACCGGAACTCCACGGGAATAGTCCTGCGTGAAGAGCTTGCCACCGCGGGCTATCTCGACCTGAAGATGGTTGGAGAGCGCATTGACCACAGACAGGCCTACGCCATGCACACCTCCTGACGTGCTGTAGACCTTGTTGGAGAACTTTCCTCCTGCATGCAGCGTGGTCAGAATTATTTCGAGCGCTGTCTTGTCGGGATGGTCCGGATGCATGTCAACCGGAATGCCTCTCCCATTGTCCGTGATTGTGAGCTGCCGCTTTGCGGAAAAGAGCCTCATGTCAATGCGGCTGGCAAAGCCGGCAACGGCCTCGTCCATGGCATTGTCAAGAATCTCGGAAGCCAGATGGTGCAATGCGCCGGCATCTGTTCCACCGACATACATTCCCGGATTCCTGCGTACCTTGTCAGGTTCGCTGAGGACTTCTATGTCGCTTGCATCGTAGGAGTCGGCCGATGGTGCCGCCACGTCAAATAGCGAAGGTTCCATGTCTCTGCTCGGAGCCTCTTCTTTTGGCCTAACGATATGCGCGTCTTGTGAAAATGGCAATGTGGGAGTTGACGCGACCGAACTTGAGCCCAGCAGACAGTGTGGGTCGGCTTGCCTCGTCGCCGGCAAGTGCATCTTCGTTGCCCAACATTTGAAAAATTGAAAGTTGCGTGGAACAGCTGCAACATGTACCGAGCCACGAAATGTGGAAGTTGTCTGCGCGAAGCAGGCGAATGGCAAGACCGACGCAAACCGTTGATCGGGTCGAACATGTCGGTCGTCGGCGAGGCGCCTTGATCTGTTGACGGGAACGGCTCAGGCGTGATCATCCCTGTTGCGGCGACAGAGGTGCAGTCGCCGCTCGTTGGCCCTGAAGATCAGGTTGTGGCATCGAAGAAGGCGATGTCATCCGGAATGGCCTCAGTTGGCAATCCCGAGCAGCAATGGCTTGATTGCTGGCCGAAGAGGGGTTTCCAATTGGAAATTTCTGTCTTTGTCCCGTAACGCCAAAAGTCGCCAAGTTGCCGGCGCATCCAGCGTCAGGACCAGTTGGCGCTCGTATCTGTAGGTGGATGAATGTTGTTCAGCGCAAATGCCTGGCGTGGCTCCAGGTATCGCAAATCGCTGTTTCTGGCATTGCCGCTGATCGGCAGCAATCTGGCGCAGTCCATCAAGCACCTCACCGATACAGTGATGATGGGGTGGTATGGTGTTACCGAGTTGGCGGCTGTGGTTCTTGCAGCGTCCTTGTGGTCAATAGTCTTTATCGTTGGCGCAGGAATCGGCATGGCGGTTGTTCCACTGGCTGCCGGCGCGCAGGGCAGGGCACAGACTTGGCAGGTCAGGCGACTTGTACGGATGGGTTGCTGGCTGTCGCTATGCTACTGCATGGTCGCATTCCCCTTGTTCATCTTTGGCGAACCCATCTTTCTGCAGCTGCGACAAGAGCCGGAAGTTGCATTCCTGGCAGGGAGCTACCTGAAAATAGCCGTGTGGGCGCTTGTGCCGGCGCTCGTTGTGATGACGCTCAAGGCGTTTTTCCTTGCGCTTGTGCGACCGCAGATAATCTTGTGGTCAACAATCTCGGGCGCAATTCTCAATGTGTTTGTCAACTATGCGTTGATCTTTGGCAACTGGGGCGCGCCGGAACTTGGTGTGAGCGGCGCAGCGATTGCCACGGTGTTTTCGCACACCTTTTCGCTGGTCGTGATGCTGCTCTACATAGCCATGGTACGTTCATTTCGAACCTACCGCCTGCTGTCGAATGTCTGGCGGCCGCACTGGTCTTCACTCAAGGAAGTGCTGTTCCTGGGCGCTCCCATCAGCATCACCCTGATCGCGGAAACCACACTCTTCGGGTGCAGCGCCGTGTTGATGGGATGGATCGACACGGCCACGCTCGCGGCACATGGAATTGTGATTGAGATAGCCGCGTTTGTGTTCATGATCTATCTGGGGCTTGCGAACGCCGCGACCACCGAGGTCAGCCTTGCAGTTGGTCAGGCGGATCTCAAGGAAGTTCGGGCTGCAGCACGCGCCGTTCAGCACCTGACCCTCGCAACGGTGGCGCTGGTCGTGATTGTGCTGATTGCATTCTCGAGCACGCTGATTTCCGCGTTTCTCGATGCAGATGCCGGCGATGCGGCCGAGGTGCTGCGAATAGGTGTGACGCTTATGTATTTCTGCGCGTTCTTTCAGCTCGCCGACGCAATGCAGGTCGTTGTGCTGGGTTTGCTGCGTGGCCTGGGCGACACTCGAGGTCCCATGATCATCGCAGCCTTCAGCTATTCGCTGGTGGGGTTGCCCATCAGCTATTTTCTCGGGTTCACCTTGGGACTTGGAGGACCAGGGGTTTGGACGGGTTTGATCGTCGGCCTCGGCTTGGCTGCCGTGCTCTTCTCATGGCGATTTCGGAAAAGGCTTGCGGCTCTGTCATTGTGACGGATTCAAGCCATTCATCGAATTCAATGCAAATTCAGAGCCCATTCGTCGCCCGAGCCGACTGCGTGTCATTTGTGAATGCCTGCCGAGTCGTGGGAACGGACCGCCAACTTGTGGCATTGGCTTCATCCTTGCCACCATGTTGCGGAAAGCGACCTGCCGCCTGCAAATGAACCTGCTGCAGGATGCTCGCCGATTCTTAGGCATTCGTTCCACTTTGCCATTCGTTCGGATCGCGAGAACGAACCGACCTTCAATTGACCGGCCCCAAGCCCGACTGCCAAATGGCAGATGGTGACCTCTTCGGTTTCACCCGAGCGTGCTGAAACAATGGTTGCAAACCCAGCCTGCCTTGCCGCTCCGAACGCGTCAATGGCCTCTGAAACCGTACCTGCTTGATTGACCTTGATCAGCGTTCCATTGCACGCGCCTGATTGCGCGGCATCGGCCACCAACGCGGCATTGGTTGCCAGGAGGTCGTCGCCGATGACCTGAATTCGGGAACCGTACAGTTTCGTGAACTCCTTCATTCCCTCCAGGTCATCCTCGGCCAGAGGATCCTCAATGGAAACAATCGGGTAGCTTTCAATCCAGCTGCCAAGCAAATTGATGAGCTCCTCAGTGCCAACCACCCTGTCCTCAAGCGCCAAGGTGTACATGCCGTTGCTTCCAAACTCGGAAGCGGCGACATCAAGCGAAATCACGACCCGGTCGCCCGGAATCTCTCCGACTGCTTCGATCGCCGAAACCAACACCTCAAGCGCTTCCTCGTTGGAGGCGAATTGAGGCCACCAACCTCCCTCGTCCGCCACACCGGCAGAACCGTGTCTGCGCTCCATGATCGTCCCGGCGGCCAGATAGATCTCTGACGTTGTCAACAGCGCTTCGCCTAGAGATTCAGCGCCAGGAACCATTATCATGAAGTCCTGCACGTCAATGCGGCGGCCCGCATGGGCGCCGCCTCCAAAGATCTGGATCTCTGGAAGCGGAATGGAAGGCGTTTGACCACAGGTGTCAACCAAATGGACCCAAAGTGGCTTGGACTCGTTGGCAGCTGCGGCGTTCAGGACGGCCTGCGACGTTGCCACCATGGCGTTGCCGCCCAAGTTCGACTTGTTGGCGGTGCCGTCTAGCCGTATCAACGCGTCGTCAATCCGCCTTTGGGGTCCCACAGGTCGGCCCACCAACTCACGAGCAATCGGTCCGTTCACGTTGGCGATCGCTTTGCGCACGTCCATTCCCGCAACCCTTGATCCGCCGTCGCGAAGATCAACGGCCTCTCGCATGCCTCGCGATGCGCCGGCCGGTGCGGCGGACCGTCCCTGAATGCCGTTGGCCAGGGTGACCTCAACCTCAACGGTCGGCCTGCCGCGGGAGTCCCAGATGCGGCGTCCATGCACCAATTGAATCTCGTTCATCTGTGGGTCACCTTTGTCGGACAACCTCCAACAGTTCGGGAAGACTGGATGGAGCGTCTGACAGCAGGGACACGGCCATGCTTCGGACCAGTTTGCGATTGGAGCTTGACAGGTATTCCACAGGCGACTTGCCGTCGACCCGTGCAAGCAGGAGAGCGGGAAGCAGCTCTGCTACGCGTGCTTCAAGCTCGCCTCTCGGTTCCCAGTCAATGAATTTGGAATAGGCAAACCAGAATTCGAGAGCAGCCAAGAGCAGTTCGCTGCGAAATTTCGGCAGATGTATGGATTTCAGGAGCAAGTGATTGAGGCAGAATGCAACGTCGAAGGCCGGGTCGCCCATCGACGCGCACTCGGCATCCAGCAGGATGGGACGGTTGTGGCGAAACAGGATGTTCTTGGGGCTGACGTCGCCGTGAACAAGGGCGGCGCTGGACCGAAAAAGCCTGCTGCCGATGCCACTCAGGTGCCGGGAAAAGCTTGGGTGCTTCGAGGCCGTAAAGGTCAGGTAGGGTTCAATGCGAATTGCCAGAAAGTCGTCATGGTTCCTGAATGTCCGGCGGCAATGATCGCTTCGAGTTGATTCGCGGTGTATTTGACCAATTGCCACGGCAACGGACTGGGCATGCTGAATCTCAGGCGCTTTGTTCAGCAGAGACTCCTTCCACACTACAGTGTCGTCAGGCGAAAAGTACTCCATCACGAAGCCAAGTTCTGACTGTCCAAACACATGCGGGACACATGAAGGCAAGATTGAGGCAGCGAATCGAAACCACGCACACTCGGCCTGGCTTCGATGAACGGGAACGTGCCAGTCTGCTGCAACCTTCAGTTTCGGCAGTGCGAACTTTACACAGTAGGTCTGCTGTGCAACTTTGACACGGGCAATGTCGGATGCAACTCCACCGGAAAGGGGAACGACCTCAATGAGTTCGTTCGCTTCTGCCAAACCGAGGTCACGCAATAGTTCTCGGCATCGAGTTTCGAGCGCTCCCAATTCCACCTTGTTGCTCAATGCGGAAATCCATCCTTGAAAAAATGCATGTTGCAGGGAGTGGCCACAATATCACCTGAACTGCCGAGCCGACAGCGTTTGCCAGCCCCCGGTTTCGGCGATCGACATTCATTTTGCACTGCGTGAAACAGCCAAGCGCCAAGAGCAAGGGCCCAAGAGAGCTTTGCGACCGACAGCCGAGGTCCGTGCGGCGGAGCTGAATCCGGCATGAACATTGTCGCCAAGAGAACTCCATTCGCCTTGAAGCCTTCATGTTCGATCTTGATTTCCATCAGCAGGCCAGCGAGTGATTGCAGCGTGATTGGCCATACATGTAGCCAAATGCACAGGGGGAATGGGAGGCGGGAGCATTGCCGCAATTCAGAACGTCCACTTTGTTGTTGGATTGCATGCCGCCGGCAATCGGACATCCAACCGAATGGGACCCATCACGCCGGCAAGACGCATTGAGCGGCAAGCGACTGGATGACTCCCAAAATTTCCGGCTGATTTTGATTAGGGCTGTGTCTTGCGAATCCAGTTGCAGAGGAAGCAAGAGCCTGATGCCAGTGGCGCTCAAGAATTCACATCCAAGACTTGAAGCGAATCAGGCATTTGGCGCCTTGATTGTCCATTTAGACTGGTTCGACGGAGGCGAATGGCGGCCAGCGCTGATTCCAGCGCAAACGGGCTTGCAACGGCAACGCTTTCCATGGCGCCATTTCCCAATGGCGAAGGATCGAACATTCTGGCCGCCGCCGAAGTCAGAGACCAACTTCCACCAATCATTGCCGGCCAATCTGCAATTCATGGCGCGGGGTGGAAGCGACGCCGGAAGGTTGCTGCCGCAACCGAGGACAGCGCCAGCTTCATTTTTGCAGTCGAGGCCGGCTACGCATTCGACATCTCGATCAGGACTTGGGCGGAGTGAGTTGAGCTTGGCATCAGAAACACATGCGAGTGCGTCGATATGCGGTTGGCCTGGGACTTCTACCCTGCCTTCCACGGTTGCCAGACACTGCGCTTCAACCTTTTGCGAGACAATGCCTGGCTCATCGGCCCGTCTTGCTGCCGCGGAAGGCCACTTCCCATCGGCCAATCCTGAGACACGACCTGCAAGTCGCTTCGTCTTCAAGCTCCATGGAACCTCTGTGACCCGGGGAGGCTTCCTGCCTTGCCGTAGAACCGCAAAGTTCCTCCAGCGGCAAGGCCGAACAAATGGCATCGATGAATTGATTTGCCGCCCGGCGCCCAGCCAGTGCCGAAGCGTGCTTGCGCGTGGCAAGCTTGGACCGGGTCCGGGAAGGCAAGGTCAGCGCCGGAAATCCCACAAGTTGGGCATCGAATCGGCATGTGCGGAAACTGGCGGCCAAGAAAAAAAAGGGCGGCTGGGCCGCCCTTGAATTGCCGTTTGATGTGCGAGCTGCGGACTATCCAGAGTAGTACATCTGGTACTCGACTGGATGAGGAGTGTGCTCGTAGTTCTCGACCTCCTCCCATTTCAACTCACAGTATCCCTCGATCTGGTCGCGGGTGAACACGCCGCCTTCGAGGAGGTAGTTCATGTCGCTGTTGAGCGAGTCAATCGCCTCGCGCAACGAGGCGCAGACCGTCGGGATGCCTTCAAGCTCTTCAGGTGGAAGATCATACAGATTCTTGTCCATTGCCTCGCCTGGATCAATCTTGCTTCGAATGCCGTCAAGTCCGGCCATGAGCAAGGAGGCAAAGGCCAGATAGGGATTGGCCAATGGATCGGGAAACCTTGCTTCAACCCGCTTGGCCTTGGGGTTTTCCGTCCAGGGGATGCGGATGCAGCCGGACCTGTTGCGTGCAGAATAAGCGCGTAGGACTGGCGCCTCGTACCCGGGAATCAAGCGCTTGTAGGAGTTGGTCGTCGGATTGGAGAATGCATTGAGCGACTTTGCATGCTTAAGCAGTCCGCCAATGAACCACAGGCCCTCATCGCTCAAGTCGGCGTACTTGCTGCCCGAGAAAACAGGCGAGCCTTCCTTCCAGATGGACATGTTGACGTGCATGCCCGTGCCATTGTCTCCGGCAATCGGCTTGGGCATGAAGGTTGCCGTCTTGCCATAGTAGTGGGCTACGTTTTGCACGACGTACTTGTATTTCTGCAGTTGATCGGCCTGGTCGGTAAGCGACGAAAAAATCAAGCCTAGCTCGTGCTGACTGGCCGCCACCTCATGGTGATGCTTGTCGACCCGCATGCCCATTCCCTTCATCGTCGTGAGCATTTCGGAGCGAATGTCCTGACAGGCGTCAACCGGATTCACCGGGAAGTATCCTCCCTTGACGCCCGGACGATGGCCGGTGTTTCCTGTCGGATAGACTGTGTTGGTGTTCCATGGCGAATCCATGGCGTCCACCTCGAACGCCACACAGTTCATTTCGTTCGAGTACCGCACGTCGTCGAAAATGAAGAATTCGGCCTCGGGCCCAAAATAGGCCTTGTCGCCGATTCCGCAGTAGGCAAGGTAGGTCTCCGCCTTCTCGGCGGTGCTCCTTGGGTCCCGTTCATAGGGCTCGCCCGTGTCCGGCTCGACAACCGAGCAGTGGAGGCAGAGCGTGCGTTCCGAATAGAACGGATCAACATAGGCGGACTTGGGGTCGGGCATCAATTTCATGTCTGACACCTCAATCGACTTCCAGCCGGCGATCGACGAACCGTCGAACATCATGCCTTCCTGCAGGAAATCCTCGTCGAAGGTGTCGGCCGAAACCGTAACGTGCTGCAGTTTGCCCCTTGGGTCGGTGAATCTCAAATCCACATATTCCACTCTTTCGCTTGCCTCCTCGTTGGCAAGGGTTCTGAAGAGTGCTTCAGTTGCGTTTTCCATACCTGCTCCAAATCAAACTTGTTGTGATGTCAATGGGCTCGACCTGACCAGCGCCAGGTCCCTCGAAACACGGCTAAAGTGCGATGTCGCCCTCTTCGCCGGTTCTGATACGAATCGCCTGCTCAACCGACGAAATGAATATCTTGCCGTCTCCTATCTTGTCCGTTCGGGCGGCATTTGTAATGGCGTCCACGGCGTCCTCGAGCAGATTGTCGGACAGGACCGCCTCGATCTTCACCTTCGGCAGGAAGTCGACGACATACTCGGCGCCTCGGTACAATTCCGTATGACCCTTTTGGCGCCCGAATCCCTTGACTTCGGTAACCGACAGGCCCTGAACGCCTACCTCCTGCAGGGCCTCCTTCACCTCGTCAAGCTTGAACGGCTTGATTATTGCCTCAACTTTCTTCATTGATCCCTCCAGGATATCCTCATGAGCGCGCGCATGGCTTCGATTCCGCCCGGTGTTGCCGGTCGGAGAAACGGTGCTTTGCAGAATTGGGCGAAGCGGGGGCGACAATGTTCACGATATTGACCGCAAGTCAAGTCAATCAGATAGAGGGCGAGCGGTTTGCCAGTGGGGACAGGCAGCAACACGCGTTGATGGAGACTGCCGGCAAGGCTGCCACCGTCTCCATCCTGAATTGGGTTTCGAAAAGTTCATGCAGCACGCCGCCGGGAATCCATGTCCTTTGCGGACCAGGAAACAATGGCGGAGATGGCTATGTGGTGGCGCGACTGTTGCGCGAAAACGGATACCCTGTGCGGGTTTACAGCTACGGAGATTCTTCGAGGCTGTCCGCAGCTGCCGAAAGCATGCGGCAGAAATGGCTGGCCTGCGGACCGGTTGGCGAGCTGTGCGAACTTGCGCCGACCGAAGTTTCGCGCAATGACATTGTCGTCGATGCACTGTTTGGCATCGGATTGAGCAGGCCCCTTCGACCGGACCTGGTTGCCGCTCTGTCCAGAGTGCCCGCATCCGCAAGCACGATTGCCATCGACATTCGCTCAGGCATTCACGCCGGAACGGGACGGGCGCTGCTGCCGGCTGGAAGTTCGCTGCCTCCCGCATGCATGACAGTTGCATTTCATTGCGCGAAGCCCGGACATTTCCTTGGTGACGGCGCAACAATGGCTGGCAGGCTTGAAGTCGTGTCGATCGGACTCGAAGCGGAATTCAAGCGAATCAGGCAACAATGGAATTCGGAACTGCACGCGTACACGCTGTCCGATCTCCGCACGCTGCAAGTGCCGGTCAAGAAGGCCGGCCAGCACAAGTACGATCACGGCCACGTGCTCGTGCTCGCAGGCGGGAGCGGGAGAGGGGGCGCGGCGCGCCTTGCAGCCCGCGCCGCGCTGCGGGTTGGCGCTGGTCTTGTCACAGTTGGCGTTCCTGCCGAGGCAATTGTGGAAAACGCCGCGCAGCTGAATGCGATCATGATCGCCCGCGTCGGGTCACCACATGAACTGGCTGCCGCAATCGGCGGTCGCCGAATCGATGCAATGTGCATCGGCCCGGGAATCGGCGTCAACGTTAACACACGCCGCCTGATCAGGATCGCGCTTGCAACCGACCTTGGCGTCGTGCTTGACGCCGACGCGCTCACATCCTTTGAGAGGCGCGCAGACGACCTGCTTTCCAAAGTCCACGAACGAACGGTTCTGACACCGCATCACGGAGAGTTCAGGCGGCTGTTCCCAGACCTGGGGAGGAAACTGGCCGCTTCTGAACAAATGTCCAAGGTTGAGGCGACGGTCCGGGCAAGCCGTAGAAGCAATTGCACAGTTCTGTTGAAGGGTCACGACACGGTGATTGCCGATCCGAGCGGCAAGACCTGCATCTGTTCGTCCGTCGACGAACCAGCGGCCGCCCAGCTGGCCACAGCAGGCGCCGGCGACGTGCTGTCAGGCTTGATCTCGGGCTTGATGGCTCGAAACATGCGTCCGTTCGAGGCCTGCCGCCTGGCCGCTCTGCTTCATGCGGCAAGCGCGGTTGACGTGGGCCCCGGCCTCATCGCGGAGGATTTGCCCAGGGCTGCGGGACGCATTTTGGGTCGACTGTCACTGCGGGCCATGGGGGAAAGCTGCAAGGCCGCGGCGTGACCGCATCGGTCGCGAACAGCCGCGTTCCGGATGCCGGGAAGGATCTGCAGCTTGCAGTTGTCGCTTCGGAATACTATCTAGGCTACTGCAATGCTTAGAAGAACCACGGCATTTTGACAGTGCCGGCGGTCGGTTGCGGAGCTGCCGGTTTCGGTGAATTCGGGCATTCGGCACGAATTCCGAGAGATCGGATGCTGAAGCGTTAGTGATTGGGCGGGTGTGGCGGAATCCGGTAGACGCACCAGATTTAGGATCTGGCGCCGCAAGGCATGGGGGTTCAAATCCCTTCACCCGCACCAATGCTCTGTAAGAAAGTGGTTACCATGCGACAGCAATCCAGCGGAAGCGAGAATTCGTCAAAGGTGATAGTCGAAGAGATCAGGAGCGATGGCCTTCTGCGAGAGTACGTCCTCACTGTCCCTTGCGAGGAAGTTGAAAACAAGATCGCCAAGTGGCTCACCGGGTATCAGACTCGAGCCAACGTTCCTGGTTTTCGAAAGGGCCGGGCTCCAATGCATCTGCTGCGGGCGCGCGTCACCGACGACATGCGCCGCGACCACGCGCTGGACATGCTGGAAGAATCGGCAAAGGACTTGTTGAGCGAAATTGAAGCCAACCAATCTTCCCTGGCTCCCAACATTGAGATTCTCCAGGAACCAACACGGACGGAACCGATGAAATGTCGAATTACGTTCGAACTGCTTCCAGAGATTGAGGAGGTGGATCTAGGCGACCTGATCTTGACCAGGTACGTGCCGCGTGACTACAACGAGCTGCTGGACGAAGTTCGTTCTGAATTCGCGATGAGCGTTGCAACTATGGAGAGGCAACCCGAGGAATACGCTGCCGAACTGGGCGACACGCTCAAGGTTGTCGCCAAGACTGAACTGCCGGGCACGGTTTTTGACGGAATGGACATGTCCAGCCTCGAAGTGCTGCTGACCGACAATCCGGATGACTTTGGCCACACCACCGAACACTTGGTGGGAAGCGTTGCCGGGGACGAGATCAGCTTCCACAGGGCAGTGGCCGGGTCGGGCCGGATTGAAGACCCGCCATCGGATTCCCTGCATGTTTACGGACCCGTGCGCGAAGTGCTAAAGCCTGTGCCTGCGACAATTGACGACGATCTGGCCAAATCGTTTGATTGCAGAAACGAGCTGGAGCTGAACACAAGACTGCTGAGCCGAAAGTCAAACGAGTTCGAAATTCAGGCCGTTACCCTGATGCGGGACCAGATCCAGCATGCCATCGCAAGTCAGTTGGAATTCCAGTTGCCTCAAAGGATGGTGGCGGAGATCGTTGAAGAGGAACTTGAAAGTCGAGCCAGCGCAGTGGATGCCTTCGACGAGGAGGAACAGATAGACATTGCAGGCGAGCACCCTGAGTTGCTCAAGGCCGGGTTGGAGTACGATCTGCGTTTGAACATGTACGTGAAAACTGTCGCCGACCGGAAGGGAATAAAGGTGCACGAAGAGGAAGTTAAGACGTTTTGGCTAAAGCGACATCAGCAATTCTTCGAAGATGTTTCCCTTCCCGAATTCACGGAGGAATTCGAGGCTGACAGGGATATGTACGAGCACTTCCTTCGAAGGAGAAGGCTGCTTCAGTCTTTGCTCGCTGAACTGCCCAAGGCTGAACATCCTGTCTCGTTCCGCGAACTGGTCAGCAAGGCCGAAGGCGCGCGCATCGAGTGGCAAGTCAGCAAAGTCAAGAAAGTCGCCCTCAGCGCGCAAAATGCATTGAGGGAATCAGGCGAGGAAGCGCCTGAGGAAGCGGCCGAAGACAGACCGGGCAGGCCGGATGAGGCGGTCGGGCAGCGGGCAGTCGGCCAATGAGCAGAATCATTCCAACCGTCGACGAATACACTCCGCGCGGTGAACGTCGCTATGACATTTACTCCCGGTTGCTGAAGGAGCGCATTGTTTTTGTCTGCGGTGAAATCGATGAAACGGTTTCGACATTGGCTGTGGCTCAGCTGTTGTTTCTGGAGTCCGAGGATCCCAAGAAGGAGATTTCCGTCTACATCAACAGCCCTGGAGGCGAGGCCAACGCTGGTCTGGCGATTTACGATGCCATGCAGTATGTGTCGCCGCCCGTGTCCACGCTGGCATTTGGCCAGGCTGCCTCTATGGGAGCTCTGCTTCTCGCCGGCGGCGCCAAAGGACGCAGGTATTCTCTACCCAATTGCGCCATCATGATTCACCAATCGTTCGGTGGCTATCGCGGGCGTTTCAGCGACGTGACCATTCACTATGACTACATGAAGCGCCGCGAAGAGGCCCTGTACAAAATCCTGGTGGATCATACCGGACACGAGTTTGACGAAGTGAGGGAAGCGGTTCGTGGCGGCGACCGTCACATGGAACCGGAAGAGGCATTGGACTGGGGCATAATCGACAAGATTGTGACCAGCCGAAACGGCGGCTGAAACGGAGGCCGACGGCTTTCGCTGACGAGTGCGCCAACGGACAAACCCGCTGATCCGCGACCACGACGGTTGGTCTGCGGCATCAGGCATTCAACTGGAAGACGGCAATGGTTGACATGGAAGACAAGGATCAAAAAAACCTCTTTTGTTCGTTTTGCAATCGCAGCCAGAACGAGGTGCGAAAGCTGATCGCCGGGCAGAATGCCTACATGTGCGATGAGTGCGTCGAGCTGTCGGTCGAGATCATTCGCCAGGAAACTGCATTTTCCAGCTTGCATGAAAACGGCGAGACGGCGCCTCCAAAGGAGATCTACCGTGTGCTGAACCAGTGGGTCATCGGTCAGACCAACGCCAAGAAAGTGTTGTCCGTCGCGGTCTACAACCACTACAAGAAACTCAACAATCCAGCGGCGGGAGCATCGGTTGAGTTGGGAAAGTCGAATGTTCTCCTGATTGGGCCAACCGGAAGCGGCAAGACTCTTCTGGCTAGGACGCTGGCGCGCATTCTCGACGTTCCATTCGCAATGGCGGACGCCACGACGCTGACTGAAGCCGGCTATGTGGGCGAGGACGTGGAAAGCATCATCCAGAAACTGGTGCTGGCGGCCGACAACAATGTCGAAAGAGCCGAACAAGGCATTATCTACATCGACGAACTGGACAAGATTGCTCGAAAGTCCGTCAATCGTTCGATCACGCGGGATGTAAGCGGCGAAGGCGTGCAACAGGCGCTCCTGAAGATCATGGAGGGCACCAAGGCGTCGGTCCCACCGGTGGGAGGACGCAAGCATCCCCGGCAGGGCAACGTCCGCGTCGACACAACCGACATTCTGTTCATTTGCGGCGGCACGTTCTACGGGCTCGAGACGCTCATACAGCAGCGAGGCCGTTCGTCCGCATTGGGATTTGGAGCCAATGTGCTGTCGCTCGATCAGCGAAACATCGGCGACATTCTGGCCGATGTCGAACCAGAGGATCTTATCAGATTCGGTCTGATCCCTGAATTCGTGGGACGCGTTCCGGTGATTGCCACGTTGAAGGAACTGGAAGTCAAGGAACTCGAGCGTGTGCTTACCGAACCGAGGGATGCGCTTGTGCGGCAGTTTGCTCGCCTCCTGGAAATGGACAGGATCAAGCTGACATTCACCGACGGGGCAATAACTGCGATCGCCAAGCGTTCGGTTGAGCGCCGGACCGGAGCTCGAGGTTTGCGGTCAATTGTCGAGAACTTGCTGCTTGACACAATGTTTGAACTTCCCCTGACCGACGACGTGGTCGAAATCATCGTCAGCGAGGAAACAGTCAACTCAGGCTCTCCGCCTCTTCGCATACATTCGGACGCGACGAAGCGGCCGGCCGTGGCCGCCGGTTAGCGGCGGCGCCGTGACGATGCACACTGACTGCAATCGGAGAAACAGCATGCGGTTTGACCCTCCCGGGCGGACTGTGACTGGCCCCAACGGGAGCAATGCCGAGAGGACCGAGCCGTGATGTTTGTCAAACGACTGTTGACCTGGTGGCACTCGCAAACGTTGGGCACACAACTCTACACTTGGCGCAAGGGTCGCAAGGTGGGCGAGGACGAGCAGGGCAACGTGTTCTTCGAGACGGCAGACGGGCGGCGGCGCTGGGTCATCTACAACGGCCCGATTGAAGCCAGCAGGATAACGCCGGACTGGCACGGCTGGCTTCATCACACGTACAGCGACCCGCCCAGCGTTGACCCGTTGCCGAAACAGGAGTGGGAAAGGCCGCATGTCGAAAACCTGACGGGACGGCCGGAGGCCTATGCGCCGCCAGGCTCGCTGCGCCGGGCAAAGGGCGAGGCGAAGACTGGATATGCAGCCTGGCAACCGCCCCAACAAGCGGGCGACTAGCTAAAGTGCGGGAAAGACGCTTGGAAGCTGCGCTTGGCGCCGTTGTCCTGATTGTCGCCGGGATCTTCCTCTATGTGTTGTACGAACATGCAGAGGAAACCGTGATTGACGACGGATATGGTATCGTGGCCGAGTTTTCGAATGCCCAGGGGCTTGACGTAGGCAGCGACGTACGGCTCGCAGGCATCAAGATTGGCACCGTGAGCAGCATGGCGCTGAACGAAACAACCTACGGAGCCGATGTCGGCCTGTACATTCGGAGCGACCTTCGCCTCGCGAGCGACAGCACATTCACGGTGGCGTCGGAAAGCTTGTTGGGAGGATACTTCGTGGAAGTCCTCCCCGGGGCATCCGAAGAAATGCTCGAACCAAGCGAGCGTGTGTTCAACACGCAGCCGAGGATGGACTTCCTGTCGACGCTGACCGCGATTGTTGCTTCTTCGGAAACCGAGCCGAGCTGGTAGTGACGCCGGCGATTGTCACAGCTGCATCGGTGGCTGCATCGACATTGACAGGTATGGACACTGCCCCTCAAGTCGTCCAGGCGCCGGCCGCGATGCTGCGCGGCATGGACCTCGAACGCAACTCCTTTCAGGACTTTGAAGTCATGGTTGGCGAAACAGCCAGATTTGGAGACCTGGACATTAAGTTGAACGACTGCCGCTACCTCGAAAACAATCCGGAACAGGATTCCTATGCGTTTCTCGTGATACACGATCTCTTTCAAGACCAGGAAATCTTTCGCGCGTGGATGATTTCATCCTCGCCGGCGCTTTCCGCAATCGATCACAACCGCTTCGACATTTGGCTTATCCGCTGTGCCACGAAGAATCCCGAGGATTCCAGCCGCTGATCCAGAAAGCGCTTTCCACTTCTCGAGGTTCCAACCGCTGGCTTCAGAAGACCAAGATAGTCGCCGCGGTCGATTTCGATGCCGCCGAGGGATCTCAGGTGGGGAGAGGAGTACTGCGTGTCCAACAGCACGAAGCCGGTGCGCCGCAATTGATCGATCAGGTACGCCAAGGCCACTTTCGAAGCGTCCGCTCTACGAAAGAACATGCTTTCGCCAAAGAATGCGCGGCCAATTGCGATTCCATAGACGCCACCAACAAGCGAGTCGTTTCGCCAGACCTCAATCGAGTGCGCAAAGGATTCGGCGTGGAGATTGCTGTATATGCCTTTGATGGCCCCATTGATCCATGTTTCCGGCCGTTCGGCGCATCCTTCGATCACGCCTTTGAAGTCGGCATTTGCGGTTGCGCTGAAGCGGTCGCTTCGCAAGGTTCGCAGCAGGCGCCGAGAGACCCGAAACGAGTGGAGCGGGAGCACTCCCCGCCGTCTGGGAAAATGCCAGCTAATCTCGTTCTGCGAGCGGTCGCTGCCCATCGGGAAGACACCGACGCGGTACAGGGACAGAGCTAGCCGACTGACGGCATCCAGCTGTCCTTCGAACGGATGCAGCGGGAAGTTCACCCCCGGAGCTTCTCGCCAATCTCCTCGATCCAGTTCTCCAGCCAGTGCACGTTGTAGTCGCTGGCGTGGAAGCGTTCGTCCCTGATCAACTGCTGAAACAGAGGAACCGTAGTGTTGATTGGATGAACAATCAGCTCTCCCAAGGCTCTCTCGAGACGGGCGATGGCGGCAGAGCGATCGACCGCATGCACAATCAGTTTGCCGACAAGACTGTCGTAGTTGGGAGGTATTGTGTAGCCATTGTACAGGTTGGAATCCATTCGCACGCCCAATCCGCCCGGCGAGTGGAATAGTTCGACCCGTCCCGGGCAGGGGACGAAACCGGGAACGGTTTCAGCGTTGATTCTCGCTTCGATTGCATGGCCTCGACATTCAAGGTCTTCCTGGCTGAACGTCAGCTCATGCCCGTAGGCAATCCGCAGCTGCTCTTCCACGAGATCAACCCCGTAGACCATCTCGGTTATGGGGTGTTCGACCTGCAGACGTGTGTTCATTTCAATGAAATAGAACTTGCCTGACTGGTACAGGAACTCGACGGTTCCCGCGCCCTCATACCCGAGACTTGAGATGGCTTTGCAGCAGATCTCGCCAATCTCCTCGCGCATGCGACTGTCAATAACCGGGCTGGGAGTTTCCTCCAGAAGCTTTTGGTGGCGCCTTTGAATGGTGCAGTCGCGCTCTCCGAAGTGAATGCTGTTGCCTCTGCCGTCGCCAAGGACCTGGATTTCGATGTGTCGGCCGTTGGTGACGAGTTTCTCGATGTAGACTCGGCTGTCTCCAAAGCCGGCATGGGCCTCCTGCCGCGCCTGTACATAGGCCTGTTCCAGCTCCGTGGGTGACTTGACCTGCCTCATGCCACGCCCGCCGCCGCCCGCCGTCGCCTTGATTATGACCGGATATCCCAGGAAACGTGCGGCGCCATGGACTTCGTCGATGGATTCCAGTCCGGTTTCCACTCCTGGCACGCAGGGAACCCCGTTGGCTCGCATCACCGACTTGGCTTCAATTTTGTCGCCCATCAACCGGACATGTTCGGCGCTTGGACCAATGAACTTGATGCCGATCTCGTTGACCTTTTCGACAAACTCGGAGTTTTCGGCCAGAAAGCCGTAACCCGGATGAATGGCATCTGCGCCGGTGATCTCGCACGCCGCGATGATGTTGCGTTCCGAAAGGTAGCTTTCCCTGGTATTGACGGAAGCAGGACGACCGACGCAAACGGCTTCGTCCGCCATTCGAACGTGCATGGAATCCTGGTCGACGGTTGTATGAACCGCCACGGTCGAAACGCCGAGTTCCTTGCAGGTTCGGATGATTCTCAGCGCGATTTCGCCGCGGTTGGCGATCAGTACCTTTTCAAACATGGCCAGGATGTCCTGGAACTCCGCAAATCTGCATGACCGCTGGCCTGTGAGTCGGCTGCCCTGCCTTCGGGACGCCTGCCGTTGAGGCAAATGATTGCGTTGACATCTTGGCTTTCAGCTCCGGCGGGTGACGTTTGGCTAGTGAATGACCATCAACGCGGTTCCGAACTGCACCGGCTCTCCGTCGTCCACAAGGACCTTCACCACAATGCCTGAGTGCGGCGACAGGATCTGGTTCATGGTCTTCATCGCTTCAATTATGAGGATGGGGTCTCCTTCTTCAACAGCCTGTCCAATTCTCACGAAGGGTTTGGGTGCGTCCGGACTGGCCTTCAAGTAGGCCGTTCCGACCATTTCGGATCGAACTGTGCCGGCGGCGAAATCGTCTGTTTCACTGTCCCCAACAGTCGGAGCCAGCAAGCTGTTCCGCAGGCGCGAGGACGTTTCCGTGGGCGCCTTGGGCTTGCGTTCGGGGGCAGGCTGCTTGGTTCGCTTGATTCTGACTCTCAGGCTGTCAAACTCGCCCCGCGTCCTTTCGACCTCGATTTCATCCAGTTGCTGCCGGTTGAGGACATCGGTCAACCGCGCCACCAGCGCCAGGGTCTTCTTGTCTCCAGGCATCCGCCGATTCCCTACCGATTCACGTCCTGTTCTGTAAGCGCAAGCCCTGTCGCGAGACCTTGGCTTCTCGAATCCGGGTTTCCGGTCTAGTTGCTGGCATCCGCTTGTTCAGCTGATCTCCGGGCAATCTGTACAGCGCGCCCAAGATCGTCAAGCGACAGCGCGCCCCTGTACAACTGCCCGCCAATCACAAATGCCGGCGTGCCCTGGATGTTCAGTGCGTTGGCCAAGGCATAGTTTCGGCGGATTACCTGCGCTACGCCTTCGTCGCTTGCATGCGCCGAGAGTTCGTCTGGATCCAGACCTGTGCGCGTTGCGACGTCCAGAATCACGTCGGAATCAATCGGCGACTCAAGCTGGATGAGATAGTCGTGGATTTCCCCGTAGGCCTTGGGCCCCGCGAGCTGCAACACGGCAATGGCCAGTCGCGCGGACTTTTCGGACTGTTCGCCGAGGATTGGAAACTCCTTGACGACAAACCGGACATTTCCGTCCGTTTCCACCACCTCCTTGACGTCCGGAGCCACCCTTCGGCAAAATCCGCATCTGTAGTCGACAAACTCGACAAGCGTAACGTCGCCATCCGGATTGCCGCCGACCCAGGATGTTGCGTCGTAGAAAATTTCTTCGGCGTTTTCGACTATGAGATCAAAATCGCTCCTGTCGTTCTCGGCCTCGGCCGGTTCGGCGTAGCGCTGCAACGCTTCGACAATGACCTCGGGGTGCGCCAGCAGGTACTCGCGAACCAATTCTCCAAAGGCCGCGCGATCAATGGGGGTTGGTTGCTGCGGATCGTCCTGTGCCTTTGCCAATGTAGACGACAGCATCAGGAATGCCATTGCCTGGCAAAGAAACGCCAGGCGCCAACGCATTGGCTGGAATGGCGTTCCGGTGCGCTGACGCTCCGCCGACATGCCTCTGCAAACGAGAAGGCGCTTTGTCCAATTCACACGGATCAATTTTTGCTCCAATCCACTGTAGTGCTAGGGAACCTTAGGTCAGAAACGACATGCGGATGAAAGTGTCAACCGTCAAATCCGCTTATCACGAACAAGAGGGATGCCGGCCGAACCGTTCCACGCTTCATCGGAATTCTGTCCTGCCGCTGGTTGGGAGCAAGACATGCTTCCAATGCAAGCTGCAGCCCTCGCTTGCAACAGACAACGTGGAGCTTGTTGTCGTTCTCCGGTCCGCGCGCATCGAAGCTGCCGTTGCTTCAATTGCCGGCAATTCCAACTGCGCCGGTCCCACGTCGAAAGTTAGGGCCATTCGCAACGTGGTCAGTTGTCGAAGGCATCGAGTACGGACGGGAACAGGAGAGGCAGTTCGTCGCCAAAGATTGATGGCCGGCTGGGATACATGCGATCCAACTTTTCGCTGAGCTTGTCCGGCTTGCCCTTCTTTGAATCCACCAAGACAGGGCTTTCTGCCGGTTCGGAATTGCGGTTGCGGCGCCTTTGGCGTTCCGCTTTCCGGCCTATCTTCCCGGTTTCAACCTCAGCGGTCGAAGAATCGTCAAGCATGTCCGCCTGCTCAGGTGAATCCGCCTTGGCGGAAGGCATGCCGTCGGCATTGTCGCCAATCCCTGAATCAGGCTTCTCACTGGCAGCCTCCAGCCCGGCAGCGAGCCTGGCCTCGCCGAACTCGGCTGCATTTTCTGTCGCTTCTTCGCCAACGACTGCCGCACCGTTTGTCGGCTTGACCGATGCATGGCCTTCAGCCCCTTGCGAAGGCTGTGTCCCAACATCAACGGCCAGCTTCTCGTCCTCTTGGACCGGTTCGTCCCGGAATGACGAATCCGCAATGATTTCAGAATCCCGAGCCTTGCGCTTGCCTGTGGCTCCATTTGTCCTCAATTCCCGCGAGCCCGTGCGAGGAGAAACGGAATCTTCATCGGATGACCTCGTGATTCCGGGTTCAGCCTTGACGATGTCGCTGGACTTGGCGTCGCGTGTTTCCGAGTCCTTGGACCTGCGTGAATCCTTTCCAGCCTCGTCGGCGCTGCCGTTGCCTTGTGGATTCGGCGATTCAATGATTCCAGCGGCGGCAGCGGCATTCTGTTCAGCGTTGCCAACCCGGTCTCTTGCGGCATTCCGCATGCTGGTCTTTCGCTTCCTGCGGCGTCCACCCCGCCGACCGCGCCTTTTCCGTTTCTCGGACGCGGACTTTGTTGCGGCGCTGCTTCCATTGCTTCCATGATCATTGGAACTGCCATCCGTTGCTGCGACTGCCGCGACAACATTTGCATGTGCGCTTTCCGGTTCGCGTGGAGCATCGGCATCGCCGTGTGGAACCAGCGAGAGGTCCGGCAGTTCCAGCACGTCGATGCCGCCTTCAACTGATTCTCCAACGCCGTGCGGCAGCGGAAACGATGGCAGGCTGCCCCTGTCGCGGGACTTGGCGCCGGCCCCGGTTGGCTTCCCGGAATCGAACTCATGGATGACTTGGAGGTTGTGTGGGCTGTGGAGTGCGAACGCGTAGTTCGGCGACTGCAGACCGGTTTCGCCCCGGACGAAAAGCCGAAGCTGATGTCTTTCCTCAATCCTTTCGCAATGATGGCGAAGCTCGTTGTAGATCCCGTTTGCGATTTCCACAGGAACGGTGGCGGCGACCATTCCCACACGGCGGGAAGAGCACTCCTCTTCAATGTGCCGCAGTATCGAAACTGCCATTGGAAGGTTCTGCAAAATTCTGCCGGAGCCTTGGCAGGTGACACACCTATGTGAAATCTGACCGAGATAATCCCTGCCAAGCCTCTGCCTTGACATTTCCAGCAGCCCAAAACTCGTAATGAAGCCGACGCGTGTTCTGCCTCGGATGCGTTTGCTCTCGGCCTTGAATCGCTTTTCAACTTCAGCGCGATGACCAACTTCGTCCATGTCGATGAAGTCTATGACGATGAGCCCGGAGAGATCTCTCAGCTGGATTTGCCTGGCAATCTCGCTCGCGGCCTCAAGATTGGTTTTCAAGGCGGTTTCGGTGAGCGTGTTGCCCTGTGTAGCCTTGCCGGAGTTCACGTCTATAGAGACCAGCGCTTCCGTAGGCTCAATGACAATGCAGCCGCCGGACTTGAGCTGCACTTCGCTCTGATACAGCTTCCTAACCTGTCCGCTCACTCTGTGCTTCGCAAAGAGTGGACGGGGCCCGGAATGCAGGTGAATGCGTCCCATGGCTTCCGGGATTTCCTGCTTCACGTAGCTCAACGCATGTTGATAGGCTTCGTCACCCTGAACGTGAACCACGCCTGCCGAGCTCTTGAAGATGTCGCGCAAAGAGCGATCAATCAAGCGACCGTCGATGTGGAGCGGCGCCGGCGCCTTCGAATTGCATGCCTTGCGCATGATTTCATTCCAGTCCTTGACGAGTGAATTGTACTCGCGTCGGATGGTCTCCTCCTTCTGATTGCAGCCGGCGGTTCTCATGATCATGGCGGCATTCTGACCCAGTTCAAGCTTGCTGTAGATCTTCTGCAACCGCTTTCGCTGCCTTTCGGAGGATATCTTGCTGCTCAGGATGCAGCCCCTGTCGGTGTTGGGTAGCAGCACGCAATAGTGCCCCGCCAAGCTGATGTAAGTGTCCAGCGCAGCGCCCTTTTCGTCGATTTCGTCCTTCTTTACCTGGACAATCAACACCTGGCCCTTGCGAATTACATCTTGAATCCGATACTGCTTTTGGCCGTTGCTGCGTCCTCGCTTGCTGTACTTTCGCTTCGAGCCCTTGACTGAGGAGCCGTTGGCCTTCGATGGGTTGTTTTTGGCGGATGGGGCCGGGGTCAGTCTGACCGATGCCAGTTCCCTGTCGTATTGGGCAAAGCCCGCCATCGCGACTGAATAGGGATTGTCGCTCTCCGCATCGGCCGGAACCGACGAACTGGCGGGTGCTTTCGGCACTCCATTGAACTGATCCGACTCGATGGTCTTCTTGGCGGATGCCCCGGGAATCCTGTAGTAGGTCGGGTGTATTCGTCGGAATGGCAGGAAGCCATGTCGATTGGCGCCATAGTTTACAAATGCGGCCTGCAGGGAAGGTTCGACTTTCTCAATCTTGGCAAGATATATGTTGCGAATGTATTGGGTGCCTGTCGATGATTCGACATAGTAGTCCTGCAACTTTCCGTCTTCGAGAGCCGCCACCCGTATTTCCTCTGGGAAGGCGGCATCAATAAGAAGCTTGTGATCCATTGTTTACTTTCCGCGGAGCGATGCGGTGCCAACGGCAACAATGCGTCATGCGCCGCTCCGATCAAATGTCGACAACTGCGTTTTTTGAGCCCGGATACATGAAATCCGCTACTGCGGCGGGCAACAGTGTCTTGTGTATGCTTTGCAGTTCCTGGCCGAATTTTGTGGCCGATATCTTTGGGTCTAGCGATGAAACCGCGTGGCCTGATCAATTTGATGAGTGGCATCTTCCGGTTCCTGCTCGGCTCTAAATCCGTGACTGCGGTACCGTTGGCCGGTAGCCGCTTGCGTTGTGCTAAGGAGTCTGCTCGGTTCATACCGCTCGTTGACGGTCCGACAAGACCCCATAGACAGCAACGCTGCGTCTGAGTCTTGACGCGGTGCCTTGTCTGTTGGATATGCCGACTCGCTCGGCATACTTGGCACTTTTCGTCAAGATACACGCTGGATCCGGAATTGTCAAGTAACGAGATAGGGTTTTTCAGCATTCTCAAGTGAACAATTCCGCCTGGCGCCTGCCGCCGCCCTGTGGAAGTGGATGCAGTCCTGTCGTGCGCCAGATTCAGCAACCGACCGAGCGCTGATCCCTTGCGGCATATCCAGGGATTCTCGGGTCGCGGCCAGCGCGGCTTGAAACCGCAGCCAGAGGCGCGCCATGGGCTCGAACGTGCACAAATTGCTCCCTGCAGGATCAGGTGCGACTTGCTGGCGGTCGGGACTGCCTGCCAGCCTTCTGCAGTGGCCGGCACGAGGAATGCATGCGGACTGTCGAGTCGGTGGGCTGCCGGTCGCAAAGCCGCGCCTTCGCCATTGACGGCAGGCGAACGTCGGATGCAGCGGAGTTGCGCAAGTCGCAGCGATTGCGGCAGCGCCGCCGCAGTGCAGGCCCATTTCTCGTGAGCATGATCGCCTTCATGCCGTCCGCCTCGAACTGTTGGTTTCCGGCCTGTGGGGCGCCGCAAGTGTTTCGGAACACGCACGCTTTTCACGAGCCCACTTGCGAAGCAACGACTATGTCCACATCTGAAGGGACAGGCAGCCGGGACATGGTCGAATCTTGAAGAGCGCTGCCACCGTATGGCATAACGGAAGCCCGCCCGCGCGCTTCCTTCAGGATTCATTGCGGCTCATGTGCAACGTTGGCCGACGCGCCGCGGCGCGTTTTGCCGGCGTCCGGCTGCCAGCCTGCCTCTTTCGTCGTGCAAGCCGGGGCAGGACAGCATGAAGTCGAAACGGCAAGACAGAGGTTTCCTCTGCGTGTGGAAACGATTGATGAGTGATTTTTTCGATAAACCGGCATAATGCCCAAGATGTTCAATCGTGAGAGTCGGATTGCCGCACTGAAGGATGGCGAACAGGAAACGATGGCAAGACCATTCGGAAAGACAGCAGGTCATTCCAGCCTGGCGCTCGTATGCTGTGCTCTGTTCAGCTACCTTGCGTTTGCCATCCTTTTCCTGGTTGTTGCGCTTGCACTCCTCACTTGGCTCCTGGGGAGAGATCTGCCGGGACACAGCGAACTCGCGGAGTATGAACCCCCCACGATCAGCCGTCTGATTTCCCGCGACGGCCAGATCATTGACGAGTTTGCACGGGAACGCCGTCTGTTTACTCCCATTGAGCGAATTCCGCCGTTGGTCATCGACGCCTTTGTTTCCGCGGAGGACAAGAGCTATTACACCCATCGCGGCTATGATCTGGTTGGCATCGCCAAAGCCGGGTTGCAGGCTCTGCGAGGCGATCGGCTGCGTGGAGCGTCGACCATCACTCAGCAGGTGATCAAGAACTTTCTCCTAAGCAGCGATCGCTCCATCGAGAGAAAGATGAAGGAGGTTTTGCTTGCAGTCAGGCTCGAACGGATGCTCGACAAGGACCAAATCCTGGAACTCTACCTGAACGAGATTTTTCTTGGACAGAATTCCTTCGGCGTAACCGCTGCGGCCCAAACTTATTTCAACAAGCCTCTGGCCGACCTTGAACCGCAGGAAGCGGCCTATCTCGCTGCCATTCCCAAGGCGCCTTCGAACTATCATCCGGTGCGAAACGTCGAGCGAGCCATTGAGCGCCGCAATTTTGTGCTCAAGGAAATGGTCGAGAACGGCTATCTTTCGTTGGAGGATGGAGAGGCAGCTCAAGGCAGTGCGCTGCAGACGGTGCTTTCAGGAGACTATGAGTCCTTTAGGGATGCCATTCCCGCACGCAGCTACTTCACGGACGAGATTCGCCGCCAGCTGTCGAGCGAATTTGGAGCCGACGAGTTCTTCGAGGGTGGTCTGATCGTGAGCGCAACGATCGATTCGGAGTTGCAGTCAATCGCCGCAAGGGCTTTGCGCCAGAAGCTCGTTGAATACGACCGCAGCAGGGGAGTCTGGCGCGGCACCGGACTGCGTGTTTCCGAGAAGGAACTCCATTCGGGGGATGCATGGCACAAGGCTCTGAACGCCTTGCCGATCGCGCGTGACATTGACGGATGGACGCAGGGCGTTGTTCTGGATGTCAGCGGAGAGCGAGTCCGCATTGGAGTTGTGGTTGACGGCAGGCCGGAGGAGGGACTTGTTTCCGAGTCTGACGCCAATTGGATCAGACGGCACGGAAGCTCGAGGCTGGAGGCCTCGGCTTCAACCCGCGACTTTCTGAAGGTGGGCGAGGTTGTCCACGTTTCGCCCTCCGGCGACGACGAAGGGGCGACCTGGCAACTGCAGCAGGTCCCGGCCGTTCAGGGAGCGTTTGTTGCCATGGATGTGGAGACCGCACGGGTGCTGGCCATGCAGGGAGGGTTTTCGTATGAACATTCAACGTTCAACCGCGCAACCCAGGCGAGCCGGCAACCGGGATCGGCCTTCAAGCCAATTGTCTATGCAACCGCCCTCGATTCCGGATACACGCCCGCCAGCATTCTGATTGATGCGCCGATTCAGGTCGAAACCATCCAGGGTCTGTGGCAGCCCAAGAACTTTTCCGAAGAGTTCTATGGCCCGGCGCCGCTTCGCACGGGAATTGAATACTCCCGCAACTTGATGACGGTTCGACTGGCCAGCGATGTTGGGCTTGACCTGGTTGCGGAATACGCTGAACGCGTAGGCCTGTACGATTCAATGGACCAGGTCATCGCCAACTCTCTGGGAGCGCAGGAGACCACGCTGCTCAAGCTCGTCGTGGCCTACGCCATGTTTGCAAACGGTGGGCAGCTTGTCGAGCCCACGCTTGTCGACCGGGTGCAGAACCGTTGGGGGCAGACGATTTACCGTCACGATCCACGCAAGTGCGTCGACTGCTGGAACGAAGACCTGGCAGCCGGCGAGATCCCGCATGTTTCGTCGGAAAGGCTTCAGATCATTGACGAGATAACAGCCTACCAGATCACCACGATGCTCGAGGGTGTCGTAAGGAACGGGACAGCGCGACATTCAGTCAAGGCTGACTTTCCCGTGGCAGGAAAGACCGGAACGACCAACGAGTCGCGCGATGCGTGGTTTGTCGGTTATAGCTCGGAGATTGTCGCTGGTTGCTTCATAGGCTACGACCTGCCCACGCCCCTCGGGCGCAGGGCAACCGGGTCGACAATGTGCGCGCCGGTCTTCAACGCGTTCATCAACGAAGCGAGCAACCGCTATGGCGCATCGGAGTTCGTCATTCCCGAGGGCGGCACGTTCGTGCCAATCGACCGCCGCACAGGCGAGCCTGTGAAGGTTGCGGAAGAGGAAGAGATCGACGAAGAACAGGCTGTTGCCGAATTCTTCCGCGTTGGCACCGAACCGGAGCCCGGAGCTCTCCGAATAGTTGCGGGCGGATTTCCGATGTCTTCGGACTTGCCGACAATCGATCCGCGGGAGGACTTGCCTAGCTCCTCCGCCCAGACACAGTCGGCCAGCCCGGCGGATGACAATGAATTCGACGAGGACATCGGCACGTTCGGTTCGATCACGGCAGGCGGACTCTATTGAGTGCGCCCAGCCGCATGCTTGCTCGCAGCTTGAGCTCCAACTATGTGAGCTTGATGCAATGCGGCGGCCATCGCCGGCGGGGCAGGGGAGGCAAATGAAATCCGAAACCATGACAGACATCAGAACGATCGAGCGTTCGCTTCAGCTTGTGAGCGAGCGCCTCAACCGCAAGACTGCAGATGAACGCTTGGCCAATCTGAGAAGGCGCGCCCAGGCGCCGGACCTGTGGGATGATCCCGAAAGCGCCCGCAAGGTGATGCAGGCTCTCCAGCGCCTTGGAGACGAGGTGGCCGCATTCGACAGTCTGCGGGACGAATGCGAGGACATCGTGGAACTCGTGGAACTGGGCGAAGAGGAGAACGACGACGAGCTGTTGTCGGAGGCCGAGTCGGCGCTTTCGAAACTGGTTGGCAAAGTTCGCAGGCTGGAGATCGAAACCCTTCTGGGCGGAGAGGCGGATCGCAACGATGCGTTTCTTGAAATCAAGTCCGGCGCCGGAGGGACGGAGTCCTGCGATTGGGTGTTGATCCTTGCCCGCATGTATGAGCGTTGGGCGCAGAAGCGAGGCTACGAGCTTGAAACGATTCACGAAAATCGTGACGCCGAAGCCGGGTTGAGGGCCAAGACCGTCAAGGTCTCAGGCAAGCATGCCTATGGCTGGCTCAAGACGGAAAGCGGTGTTCATCGCCTGGTCAGGATTTCCCCGTTCGACAGTTCCTCCAGGCGCCATACATCGTTCAGCACCGTGTCGGTGACGCCTGTTGTGGACGACGCCGTCAATGTTGAAATCAATCCTTCGGAAATCCGCGTTGACACCTTCCGCGCCGCTGGAGCGGGAGGACAGCATGTGAACAAGACCGATTCGGCGGTTCGGATGACGCATTTGCCAACGGGCATCGTCGTTACCTCTTCGCTGAGGTCTCAGCACCGAAACCGCGACCTGTGCCTGCAAGCGCTCAAGTCCCAGTTGTATGAACAGGAAATGGAACGGCGTTCCGCGCTGCTGCGGGAATCGCATCTGAGCAAGGGTGATGCAGGGTGGGGAAACCAGATTAGAAGCTATGTGCTGGCGCCTTACCAGCTGGTCAAGGATTTGCGCACCAGGTACGAAACCTCAGACACGCAAGGCGTGCTTGACGGGGACATTGACAGGTTCATGGCCGAGGCTCTGGCAAAGGGTGTCACAGGATTGTCAAGGGCTGAGGCGGCGGGAAGCCTTGCGGATCGAAATCGCCAATAGAGCAGCCGAGGAAACCCGCACAGCGTCGATGCGCCATGGGCGGTCGACGTCGCCGCCCGACTGTCTTCGTCAAGCCGGATCTCGTTGGGAATTCTTGAGAACTCCAAGTCCCTCGGGCAGCTTCGGGTCAGTGGCGTCCGAAGCTGCCAATGCCTGCGGGATGCACGCCTTCGGTTTGCCGGCCATCGCTTGAATGGGCAGCCAATCCGCAAGCGCCTTTGAAGAGGGCAGTCAGGATTGCCGCTTGGGCGCAACCGTTGGCCGAACTCCGGGCTTTCCTGGACTTCTGGGCTTCTGGGCAACGCCGGTGGAAGGCTGCTGGCGGCTGCCAATGGGATCTTCGGCACGCTGCACGGAGCCTTCGAAATAGGCGCCTGCCTCAATTGAGATCGTGCTGTGGATGATGTCGCCCTCCACCTTTGCAGTCTTGTTGAGGCGCACCTTCTTGCCACGAACCTCGCCCGCAACCCGGCCGTTCAGGATGACTTCGTCGGCGCGAATGTGTCCTACCAGATCCGCAGTTTCGCCTACCGTCAGAACCCGTGCCCGGATGTCTCCCTCGACCTTGCCTTGGATGACAATGTCGTTTGAAGTGTTCAGGTTGCCCTTAATCTGCAGATCCTTGGAGATTTGAGAAGGGGGTGAAGCGCTGGACTGCCTTGTTTGCGGTGCGCTTGAAACCGGCTTTCGCTGCGGTGGAATAACATCTTGCATGGGTTGTGTGTCCTTCGCTGGTTTGACGTCGGGCTGCTGTGGTCGACCCTTGTACTTGAACATTCCTGATGGTTCCCGAATCTGCTAACGGATGAAGACGTGCTAGCGGAGCCTTGCCATTTCTGCCGGCCACGCAGCGGTTGACACATCAATCCGACCGTTCAAATCTTGACTTCGATACCACAGCCAACTGGAAAGAGCAATTGTTCGTTTCATTCGAATGCAGACCGACTGGCCATTGTCCTGCGCTGCGCTCGGCGCTGCACCGCGAAACCTCAATGGATTCCGAGAGACTTTCATGTTCCTTGCGATGGCAACAAGGCAATCGTGGAAGCTTGCAAATTGTTCAGTTGCATTGAAGGCGAATGGTCTTTCAGACAGGAGACCGGCAATGACCTTCCAAAGTGCGCTGGCCAGCACAGCCGAATCGCATTGGCTCCTGCCGTTCAACCCTGTCGGCGGTCGGCGCTTTCTGCAATTGACACAATTGGCCGGTACTGATAGCGGAGTGCGACAGGCAGCAGCCAAGTCGGAGACCGAGCCCCATGGCGGCGCCTCGGTTTCCGCCACAGCATCTTGCGAGTGCAGCGAATCTGCCGCGGAGGTTCTCCCGGACCCAGGCAGTCGAATTCATTTGAAAGCCAAATGCAGGGTCTTCGTCTCGTGTTGCGGCATGCCAGTTCAGGCGGCCGGACAGAGACACGACATGAGTGACGGACAATGGCAAATTGGGTAGCCAGATCATTTGCGGCAATTGCCGGCGCAGCTATTCTCACAGCACTTGCATTCGTGGCGCTTCTGATCCTCGTCGATTCGTTTGAGGCGCCTGACTTCGTCGCACGTGAGCTGCAGCAACGCCTCGCAACCGCCTTTCGGGCCGATAGAGTGGAATTGGGTCGAGTCGACATTGGCTTGGGAGGCAGTCCTGTCAGGCCCTACGTAGGCATAGCTCAATTTGACATGGCCGACGAAGAGGCCTCCTGGCACGCTGCCGGCAAGGATTTCGTTCTGTTCATCAACTTGATGCCGTTGTTTGTCGGCAGAATTGAAACAACGGAGGTCGCGGGCGCTGAACTGGCGGTGGGGTTCTCCCGGTCTGAGGGATCCGAGGCCACCGGCAGCGATCCCGATTCAGGCGCCGAAGCTGAAAGTTCCGGCTCCACGCCGCAGGTCCAGCCAACGCTTGAAGATTTCCTGCCCTCAACCTTGGCCCAGGTGTCCGTTGCCGAAGTGTTGCTTGAATTCGGGGAATTGGATTCGAGTCCGAGGCTGCGCATGGAGGGCAGCGTTCAGGCTTCGCGGGAGGGCGGCCAGCTCGCCGTCAAGCTTTCGACGGGACAACTGGATGTCAGGTCCATTGAAGGGTCCACCCAGGCAGTACGTTTCAACGCAGACGCGACGCTTCAACTTGTCGAGGACAAGCTGGCGGGCTCCGTCAGCTTGCGGGATGTGAGCGGCAGTCTTGAAGACTTTGGCATTGCGGAGTTTGGCCCATTTGACGTTCAGGGACATGCAAGCTTGGACCTGAATCAACTTTCGATTGGCGTGGACAACATCATGCTCGACGGCGGGCCAGACATGCTGAGATGGGAAGTGGCAGCGGGCCTCGCCGGAGACGAGGAGTTTCTTGAAGTTCAGGTCAGGGCCGATGAGCTTGATCTCGAAGAGTTCCTCGGAGCCATCCCGCAGGCCTTGAACATTCCCATTCCCGCCGAAGACGTGGCGAGATTCGGCGATCCCCAAGTCAACAGCCTTTCCGGCCTGGTCAGAATAGCGCCGAATCAGGATCCTGTTCGGCTGCTGCTCATCGAGTTCGAAAGCCTGGAAATTCCCTACATCGACGGTTTGCCGCCGGTGAAAAGCAACGAGGGCCGCCTGTGGTACGCTGGCGAAGTGGTCGAGGTCCAGCTGGAATCCGGCTCCATTGCAGTGGGCGAAAGCGACAGCCTGCACCTTGACGATGCCAGCATTTGGTTGCCGGGCAGCGCCGAGGCCGGATCGAGACTGACTGCGCGCTTTGGGTTGACTGGAAAACTGCGCACGCTGATGGAGTTCCTTGACATGGAACCCTTGAGACTGATGACCGAGGGCAACATATCGAAGGAACTGTTCGACGCCGCGGTGGAGGCATCGGTGCTGGTCAAGATTCCGGTTGGGCAGGAATTCGACGCCAGGGAAGTGGAATTCTCGGTTACCGGCCAGCTCGTTGAAATGAGTTCCCGGCCGATTTTTCGCGACTTTGCGCTCAGCTCGGAACAGCTTGAAGTTGTGGCGACCAACAGTGAAATCTCCATTGCCGGCAACGCTGACTTTGGCGAGCTGCCGATCAGCTTGCGTTGGAACATGAACCCATCCGACGACGACAGTGGGAGGTCGGAGGCGTCCGGCACGTTTCAGCTGGCACAGCAGTCGCTGGACGTTCTTGGCATCAATTTGCCGAGGGGCACAATTGTCGGCGGTCACGAAGCGGAGTTCAAGTTGCAGCTGGCCCCGGACCGGTCGCCACGATTTGCCGTAAACGCCGATCTCAAGGCTCTCGAAGTCAAGGTTCCGTTTTTCAGCTGGACAAAGCGGGAGGGAGAGAATGGTCAGGCTGTCCTGACTGCAACCATTGGCCAGCAAGTTGAAATCGACAGATTGAAGGTCTTTGGAGACACTTTCGAAGTCGATGCCAGCGTCAGTTTTGGGCCGAACGGCAGATTGCAGGCGCTTGACATATCGAAGTCCACGCTTGGGGATCTCTATGGTGGACCAATTTCATTTGACGTTGCCAATGACGGTTCGCTCCTGGCAATCAACTTGCTTGGCGCACTCGATTTCAGCAAGCTTCAGGCGATCGAGGGTGGGTTTTCCTTGGACCGTGGCATGGAGAGCCCATTGGACATCAAGGTTCGCAACGTGATTCTGACCTCCAACATATTGGCAAGCGACGTTCATGTTGCCTTGGGAAGGGAGGAAGACGTTCTTGCCAGGATGGAGGCAACCATCAACGGAGGACCTCGCCCAAGAGTGATCGTTGAGCCAATCGAAAACGGCTACCAGACGATGATCGCTGCCGAGGATGCGGGAAGGCTGCTTCAGGCAATCGGCGCCACGAACAAGATTGAGGGAGGCCAGCTGGAACTGGTGATACAGGTGGACCAGGCCATTGAAGCAACAGGTGGGCGGTTGACCGTCAATGACGTGGTTGCCACGGATTTGCCCTTCCTCGGCCAGCTCCTTAGTTTCATAAGCATCACCGGATTCTTCGACAGACTCTTCAACAAGGGAGTGTCGTTTACGGAGGTCAATGCCAGTTTTGGGATTGACGGGGACGTTCTTGAACTTGAGAGGGCTTCGGCAATCGGTGCGTCGCTGGGCATCGTGGCGACCGGTTCGTACAACATGAAGACGACAGATGCCGACATCAGGGGGAAACTGACCCCCTTGTTTCTTTTCAGCCAAGCTCTTGATGCCACGATCCAGATGGACAAAATATTGGAAAGCGAGAAGGGCGAAGGTTTGGCGGCAGTGGAATTTCGAGTGACCGGAGACGCCAACGAGTACGACATTGCGGTCAATCCCCTGTCGGTCGTGCTTCCTGGACAGCTCAACAAGATCGATTGATCCGCACCGACGCGACTAGCAAAAATGCACATCGACGAGTTCAACTACGAACTGCCGGAATCCCACATTGCGCTGCGTCCGGCCAGTCCAAGATCCGCATCCAGGTTGCTGGTTGCGACATCCGATCGAATCAGGGATTCCGTTGCGATCAATCTGGGCGATCACCTGCAAGCCGGCGACCGGCTTGTCGTGAACAACGTGCGTGTCCTGCCTGCACACATTGAAGGCTTCAGAGTGCGCAGGAATGCAAGGGCCGGCGAGATCAACAGGGCACGGGTGTCATTCACCCTTGACGAAGTGATTTCAGGTTCAACCTGGCGAGCCATGGGGCGTCCATTGCGGCGGATGAAGCCTGGCGACCTGGTGGAGTTCTCGGAAGATTGCACGGCAACGATCGAAGGCATATGGGGGCAGTTCTGCGCACTCACGTTCGACACGGGAAGTCGAACAGTGTCGGAATTTCTCGAAAGGCATGGAACTCCGCCAATCCCGCCCTACATAGCCACTCGTCGGGCAGTGGATCCGCGAGACAGGACAGACTACCAGACTGTCTTTGCGCAGCGCGACGGCGCGGCTGCAGCGCCTACAGCTTCGCTGCATTTCGACGAGGAACTGCTTGCAAGACTGCGCGCTTTGGGGGTGGAATTCACGGAAGTGACGCTCAAGGTAGGATCGGGCACGTTTGCGCCCATTCGCTGCAAGAACATTGACGAGCACGAAATGCATCCGGAATGGGGCGAGGTGCCAGCCAGGGCGGCAGCGGAGATCAACGACACATGCGCTGAGGGCGGTCGGATAATTCCTGTGGGAACAACTGCCATGCGCCTGATTGAGAGCGCGGCCGCAAGTGGAGGGATCTCGCCTTGGGAGGGTTCCACAGGGCTGTACATCAGACCTGGGTTCGAGTTCAGGATTTCTTCGGCCTTGCTAACCAATTTTCACCTGCCGGGATCAAGCCTCCTCGTGTTGGTCGCTGCATTTGTTGGGCTGCCGCGCATGCGGGACATCTATCGGCACGCTGTGGAAAGCCACTACCGGTTCCTGTCGTATGGCGACTGGTCGCTCCTGTTTCCCTGAAGCCGCGAGGAGTCCGCTGCGGGCTTTCTGCAATTCGCTTCACAAAGTCATTCAACAAATCATACCCTTGTAGAACCACTGAAAGGCACGGTTATGTGGGGAGTGTTGGCAAATACCTGGCCATTGTTGGCCGGAGTGATGCTGCTCATGCTCGGAAATGGCATCCAGAGCACGCTGCTGGGAATTCGCGGTGTGCAGGAAAACTTTTCCACAATCGAAATATCCTTGGTGATGTCCGGCTATTTCATAGGCTTCCTCGGCGGGTCACGACTGGCGCCGCATCTCATTCGAAAGGTCGGACATGTCCGAGTCTTTGCAGCCCTTGGTTCTCTGACTTCGGCGGCAATTCTGCTTTTCGCCCAGTTTCCGCAGCCCGTGGTGTGGATCGCGCTTCGCATCATCATTGGCCTGTGCTTTTCCGGCGTCTATGTCGTGGCGGAGAGCTGGCTGAACGACGCGGCAACAAACGACACGCGTGGCCAGACACTGTCCCTGTATGTGTTGGTTCAGCTTGTTGGAGTTGTAGCGGCACAGGGCCTGCTGAACTTCGGAGACACAGGCGGATACTTTCTCTTTGTGTTGGCCTCGGTGCTCGTTTCGCTTTCGTTCACGCCAATACTGTTGTGGGTGGGGCAGGTTCCCGCATACGCGACCGCCAAGCCCATGACCATCTCCAGACTTGTGCGAATCTCGCCATTGGGCGCGGTTGGAACGATATTTCTGGGTGCGGTGTTCGCGGCCCAATGGGGCATGGTTCCGGTGTACGGAACCAAAATCGGAATGTCTGTCGGCGAGGTGTCCGCGCTGGTCGCGGCGCTCTACGCTGGAGGCATGGCGCTGCAGTTTCCCATGGGCTGGCTGTCCGATCGCTTCGACCGGCGAAAGCTGATGTTGTGCATGGCGACGGTTTCCGCAGTTGCAACTGCCGTCGCATTCGTTTCACAGGGCAACTTCTACCTGTTGCTGGCCGCGGCATTTGTGTGCGGTTCAATGACAAATCCGCTGTATTCAGTCCTCGTTGCACATACAAATGACTTCGTTGACCATGAGGATTTGGCTGCGGCTGCAGGCCGGCTTGTGTTTCTGAACGGCGCTGGCGCCGTGTGCGGACCCTTGCTTGTAGGCTGGATGATGAACACGCTGGGCGCCAACGGGCTCTGGATTTACATCGGCGCCATCATGGGCATTTTCGCGCTGTTTTGCCTTGTCCGCATTGTGTTGGAGCCGCTGCCAAAATCGCACGACGTTTCATCCATTGTTCCTGTCACGCCGAATCTGTCGCCGGTCGCGCACGAGGTGGCACAGGAAAGTCTGTTGGAAGACAATGAGGGAAAGTGACTTGTGCGGTCTCGGCAAACCAATGGAGGAGAACTTGCAGAACTGAATGTCGGCAGGAGTTGGGGAGCAATCGATTGGAGGAAGGCAGGATCCGATCGGTTTGGGAACATGTCGCCCGGTTTCCAAACCCACCGAAGGAGAAGGCGATTGCCACGATTCTCTCCGATTGCCGACATTTGCTGCCCGGGCGCTGGAGAAAGTGTCGCCTCTGCCAGGACCAATTTCATCGCAGTCAACACGGCAGCCTGTTGCATTTGCGTTCGAGCAGCCGGCGCGGTTGCGCTTGTGGATTGCGCCCGACACCAAGTCGTTTTTGTTTGTTGGGCTTTTGCACTATTCTGCTTCTCCGAGTTTTGGCATTGCCATCCAAGTCTCCGCTGGAGATGCTTGGCAAAGGCTTCCAAGGGCTGAATTGGCAATGTCCCGAAGACTTTTGGGAATGCCGAAAGCTGCAGGTTGATGTACGGGGGAACGCCAAACGGCGGCAGTTAGCGCAGTGAGTTTTCGTACTGGCTTTGTGAGAGACCTGAGTGCGCCGAACGGCTACTCTGCATTGGTTCTGAATGCAGACTACCGGCCACTCTCCTACTATCCTCTCTCGTTGTGGTCCTGGCAGGATGCGATCAAGGCGGCCTACCTGAACCGGGTGGACGTGGTCTACGAGTATGATCGCCTGATAAGGTCTCCCTCAATCTCGATTCGGGCGCCCTCGGTTGTTGCTCTCAGAACCTATGTGCGCCCAGTGGATCTTGCTGCGTTCACGCGCTTCAATCTCTTTCTGCGGGACGAATTCACCTGCCAGTACTGTGGAGGGCGGGGCGAGTTGACTTTTGACCATGTCGTGCCCAGGGCAAGAGGCGGAAAGACGGAGTGGAGCAACGTGGTCGCGGCATGTGCAACCTGCAATCTGCGCAAGGGCGCCAAGACGCTGGAAGAAGCGGAAATGTCTCTTGGACGCATGCCCAGACAGCCGACAAGTGAAGAGTTGCGGAATGCGGGACGTCGCTTTCCACCCAACTACCTGCACGAAACTTGGCTGGACTTTCTGTATTGGGATGTCGAGCTGGAATCGTGACGACAACCCGTGACCAAATGCAATAGGGGTGTCACGGCCGCACGCTCGCCAGCCAATTCCCGGAGAAGCCAGGGAGCGCCGTTCTCTCGGCAACTTAACCCACCCCGTTTTCCGGCAAGTCGGAAGGATGTTTCCACTGGGAGAGGGATTCCCGACTCCCGCACGGCATGAGCGGAAGGGGACTGCGCCACAACGGCGCCCTTCCGTCAACTGGCTTCAACCATGGCGCAGTCCTGTTGTCGCGACGATGCGCCCCTTCTTCGCAGATTGGCATTTGCCACATCTGGATCCCCTGCGGATGCAAGCGCTCCACAGGGGGAACGCTCACGCTGGGCGAATGCAGGTTCGTCAAGGCAAAGAGATGTCTTTCGGCTGCTTCAAGCAGACCATGCGACCGGAACGGCCTGCGTCGTTTCGTGGCCATGGGAAGGAGGAGCGAAAAAAGGACAGGGCAAGGGAAGGCCGGCCTTCAAGCGCCGGACCTGAGCGCCGTCAATCTCTCCCAAGCCAACTTTCCAGTTGGCGTGTCGTGGCAAGCTGCCTG
>JAPOOS010000224.1 GCA_026713305.1 Paracoccaceae bacterium | reverse complement strand
AAAAAACGTTGAGGATTTCTTCGAGCACTTGGTGCACCGTGGGGCACTGCAAAGACTGCCTGACAAAAGCGTGCACTGTCCGATTCCAAGTTTTCGGAGGTACATGATCGGTCTTGGCGCACGGTAGGGCGGCGGCAGGGCTGTTGGCCACTAAAGGGGATGGTGATTCATCTCCTGCCAAGCTTGCTTCAGCTCAGGTTCATGCGGCCTGCGGCTCGCAGGGACGAATTGGTTTGCCAACCGGCCGACGAAGCGACTGCGTCGACAGCTCCCACGCAGCACTGAACCGGCCTGACTTGAAAGCAGCCTGGAGTGCAATGGCCGACTGCCCGCAGGCCGTGCCCCAATGCATCTGCGAGCGCTTCATCCGCTGATAGACCAAAACACGATTTGCAGCTTCCACCACGCCTTGCCTGACGCAAGCTGTAGAACGGTGTTGAATGGCACGCCTTGTTGAAGCCAAGTTGACTGACTTTTTCCGTGTCCAAGCAGCGATTCCTTCCAGGCTGCGTTAATTCGGAATGCGGGAATTGGCATGAATGTCCGCATGCCGCATTGATTCCGGACAATGGGTGGCGGGAAAACGGTCGGTGAAGTCCCCGTTTGCAATCCTTGGACTTGAATGCATCGATCCAGTCGCTGCCGGACTCGAGTCGCAATTGGGTCGCAACCACAGCAGTTGATGTGCCATTGTTCGAGTGAATCACATCTGTAACATTGAAGCGTGCCGCCCCAAACACTAGATTGAAGATACTGCAGGAGATTGCCTTTCATGCCAATTGCACAGAACGAACTTGAGGACCTGCTTCGCAGCGCCTTCCCAAATGGGAGCATATCGGTGAGGGACCTGGCCGGCGACGGCAACCACTATGCCGCGGAAGTCGTTGACGAATCCTTTCGCGGCAAGAACCGCGTGCAACAGCAGCGTGCCGTGTACGCCGCCCTGAAGGGAAAGATGGACGGGCCCAGCGGCGAACTGCATGCCCTCGCACTAACCACCAGAATTCCGGAGTGATCCATGGCCAACTCAATTCATGACGAAATAAGTCAAGCAGTCACCGACAACAGCGTCGTGTTGTTCATGAAGGGCTCGCGTCATCAGCCGCAATGCGGGTTCTCGTCCAGGGTAGCGGCGGTTCTCACCTATCTGGAAATCGAGTACAAGGACATCAACGTTCTTGCCGATCCCGAAATGAGGGAAGGCATCAAGGTGTTTTCCGACTGGCCGACCATCCCCCAGCTTTACGTCAAGGGCGAGTTTGTCGGTGGCTGCGACATCGTGTCGGAAATGGTGCTGTCCGGTGAACTGGACCAGCTGTTCAGCGAGAACGGCATCCGTTTCAATTCAGAGGCTGCCAATCGCATTCGGGATCACAATTCCTGATCACGCTTCGGCATCCCCTCCGATTGGCGATCTCCGGCTTGGACAACGGTTGCCAGATCGGCAGCGGCGCTCTCCAGCTCTTCCGCAAGCGCTTGCAGGAGCTGCACCACCTCTTCATCGGCCTCACGATCGGCGGCTGACTTCCCGTCGGCATCCTTGAGCCGTGGAGATTCGCTTGCCAGGTTGAGTCCCGCCAGCGCCAGCGTTTCCACAAGCGATCGGTCAACGTCCTGATCACCGAACAATCTGATCTTCTCCTCGAGCAGCCTTGCGGCAGCGGCGGCAACCGCCGCCTCCTCTTCGCTGCAGGCCAGGGAGAGGATCCGCGTCCCCAGGTTGATTGAGAATCTATGCATCGGGCTTTGCCTCGAGAATTGACGTGATCGACTCGATCAAGGCCGCAACTTCGGCCTTGTCCCTCAATCTTGCGGATTCCAGCTCGGCCACCTGCGAGGCGAGACTGTCGCGCTCTTGCACGAGTTCGAGATAGGGTTGCGAAGCCTCAATTGCCTCGGCGTCCAACGCGCCAGTTCCCGATTCCGAATCTCCGAATTCCGACTTTGCCGGTTCGGCATTTTCGAGATCCCGCGATTCCTCAAGCGACGAGACAACGTCCTCAAGTTCCCTAATTCTTTGATCCCTTTCGGCAATCGAGACTGCAAATGCCTGATCCTGACTTTTGCCGCGGGTTCGCACTTCATCCATTTGGCGCCTGATCTCCGCAAGTGCCAAATTGCATCGCTTGATCAGTTCGCTTATGCGGGGATCTGTCGATTCGCTATCGGACATGGGCAGAATGCGGTTTCAGAGATGGCTGGGTGCGCTAGACAACGGGATGCTCCATTGCGCCCCTGATGCAGTCGTTGAATTGTCTTGCCAACTTCACTAGAAAATCCGACGGCTTAGTCGATCACCGTAGAATCGTTCGCATAGAATATCAACATCATGGGACTTTCGCTCGTTGCAGAATACTGAACCTGAGAAGCGTTATCCACAGCACGATGACTGTGCAAACGCCATTCGCGCATTGTCCATGGATGCAGTCCAAAACGCCAATTCCGGGCATCCCGGCATGCCCATGGGCATGGCGGACGTGGCAACCGTCCTGTTTGGAAAGTTTCTGAAGTTCAATGTTGAAGATCCTGAATGGCCGGACCGGGACCGATTCGTCCTTTCTGCCGGGCATGGGTCGATGCTGCTTTATTCGATTCTTCACCTGTGTGGCTACCGGGACTTTCCGGTGTCGCAGTTGAAGAACTTCCGGCAGCTTGGGTCGACGACTGCCGGCCATCCCGAATGCGAGGCAGGAGCCGGAATCGAAACCACAACCGGTCCGCTGGGGCAAGGCCTTGCCAACGCCGTCGGCATGGCGATCGCAGAGGAACACTTGCGAGCGGTGTTCGGTCGCAGGTTGGTAAGCCATGCGACCTATGTGCTGGCGGGAGACGGCTGCCTCATGGAAGGCATAAGCCACGAAGCAATTGGGCTGGCCGGACATCTTCGTCTGTCGCGCCTGATTGTGCTCTGGGACGACAATCGAATCACAATTGACGGAGATTTGTCTCTAAGCGACAGCACCAATCAACTGACGCGGTTCGAGGCGGCAGGCTGGTCGGTCTTCGAGTGCGATGGCCATGACCCCGAACAAATCAGCAGGACGATCGCAAGGTCCAGAAGGACACGCAAGCCTTCGATGATCGCCTTCCGAACAAAGATTGGCTATGGATCTCCCAACAAGGAAGGTTCGGCAGCCGCGCATGGCTCGCCCCTGGGCGTGGACGAAATTGCCAGGGCGCGGGAACGGCTGGCATGGAAGCATCCTCCGTTCGAGATTCCCCCGGCAATCAGAAACCGGTGGCAACAGTTTGGAGAACGAGGTCGCGAGGACTACGACCGGTGGGTTGATGCCTACAAGGCACTGCCAAAGGCCACTAGAGCGCGCTTCGATCGCCTGCAATCGGGCACGCCGCCCAAGTCTCTGCGGCCAAGGATCAGTTCGTTCAAGCGCAGAGTGATGGAAGAAAGGCCGACCATGGCGACGCGCAAGTCCTCGCAAATGGTGCTTTCGGAGATCAATCCCGTCATGCCGGAGCTTGTTGGCGGTTCGGCAGACCTAACTGGATCAAACAACACCAAGACCGCGAAGTTGAATGCATTTGCCAGGCAATCGCGACGTGGCCGCTACATCTATTACGGCATTCGAGAACATGGCATGGCCGGAGCCATGAATGGAATGGCCCTGCATGGCGGAGTTCGTCCATATGGCGGCACATTCCTGTGCTTTGCCGACTACGCCAGGCCTTCCATGCGGCTTTCGGCGCTCATGCACCTGCCGGTCACTTACGTCATGACACACGATTCAATTGGATTGGGCGAGGACGGGCCAACCCATCAGCCTGTTGAGCACTTGGCAATGCTGAGGGCGACACCCAACCTGAACGTGTTCCGTCCGTGCGACACCGTGGAAACGGCGGAATGTTGGTACCTGGCGGTTACATCCACCGAGACACCTTCGGTAATCGCCCTGACCCGGCAAGGTTTGCCAACCTTGCGGCTGTTTGGGTGGCGCAAGAACTGGTCGGCAAACGGCGCCTATGTCCTTGCGGATTTCGGAGGACCGCGCCGAGTCGTTTTGCTGGCGTCGGGTTCCGAAGTGGCAGTCGCCATGGAATCCCGGAAACGGCTGGCTGAACTCGGCATCGGAGCGAGGGTCGTGTCCATGCCCTGCTGGGAGCTGTTCGAGCGGCAGCCCGAGGCCTATCGCAAGAAGGTGTTGCCTCGAGGCGCTGTGCGTGTGGGCATCGAGGCGGGCGCAAGACTGGGTTGGGACCGCTGGTTGTCCGGTGAAAGAGGCGCCGCGAAAAAGTCCGGTTTTGTAGGGATGAACACCTTCGGAGCATCGGCCCCTGGCGCTCACCTGTATGATCATTTCGGCATTACGGCAGAAGCCGTGACGGCCACTGCCTTGGAGCTTCTGGGTTGAAGGCGGGTTTCTGACTTGATTGTGGCGGGTTCTTCAGCCGGACCGGCCCAATTTGCTGAATTCTGCACCCGCGCATGCGCGGATTCCACCCATTAATGCTTGGAAATGCACCAGTTTGGAGATTGAATTGACTATCAAGATTGGCATAAATGGATTTGGCCGGATTGGCCGGAACATACTGCGGGCCATAGTTGAATCCGAACGACAGGACATGGAAGTCGTGGCGGTCAACGATCTTGCGTCGGTTGACAGACTGGCCCTGCTGTTCGAGTTCGACTCGGTTCACGGGAGATTTTCGGGCAGCGTGGAAACTCTCGGCAACAAGCTGATTGTCAACGGCAACCCAATCGACGTCACCGCGGAAAAAGAGCCCGCAAATCTTCCCTGGAACGGCGTCGACGTTGCGTTGGAGTGCACAGGACGCTTCAGGACACGGTCGGAAGCCGAGGCACATCTGGTCAACGGCGCTCGAAAGGTGCTGATCTCGGCGCCCGCCTCGGGCGTGGACTGCACGGTGGTGTATGGAGTGAACCACAGTATCCTGAAGGCATCCGACCAGATAGTGTCCAATGCTTCATGCACGACAAACTGCCTGGCGCCGCTGGCCAAGGTCCTGAATGACGGCATTGGCATACGACGCGGCTTCATGACGACAATTCATGCCTATACCGGCGACCAGCCGGTCCTGGATTCGATTCACAAGGACAGCTATAGGGCACGAGCGGCCGGAGTGTCGATGATTCCGACATCGACCGGCGCAGCTCGCGCCGTCGGACTGGTGCTTCCTGAATTGGCGGGCAAACTTGACGGTGTGGCGCTGCGGGTGCCCACTCAAAACGTGTCGGTTGTGGACCTTAGCTTTGAATCCGCCCGTGCCACGACTCCGGAAGAAATCAACGACGCGGTCCGCGCTGCCGCGCATGGACCCATGCGCAACGTTCTTGGCTACACGGACAAGCCCAACGTATCCATCGATTTCAACCACGACAGCCGGTCATCGATATTCCATACGGACCAAACGCGCGTGATGGACGATTCATTCTGCCGAGTGCTTTCATGGTATGACAATGAATGGGGCTTTTCCAATCGGATGACGGATGTTGCCGCAATCATGGGCGGCGAACTGGCGGACTGACACTTTCAGTGCAACTTCAAATGCCGACCGCAGACATCATGACGCTGGACGACTTCGACCTTGCGTCGAAGCGCGTGCTGGTTCGAGTCGACATCAACGTTCCGATTCAGGACGGCCAAGTTGCCGACGACACCCGAATCAGAAGAGTTGCACCCACGGTTGCAGAGATTGCGGGAAAGGGCGGAACACCAATCTTGATGTCGCATCTCGGGAGACCGGCAGGTCGCCGAGATCCGGACTTGTCCCTGGAACTGCTCGTGGATGCGCTCGAAACACTGATTGAACTGCCTGTCAAGTTCGTGAAGGAGGTAAGCCGCACCGACTTGCTGCACGACAGCAAATCGCACGCTCCAGGCACAGTTTTCCTGCTGGAAAACCTGAGGTATCATTCTGGAGAGCAGGGAAATTCGCCGGAGTTTGCCAATCTGCTGGCACAATGGGGCGATATCTACTGCAACGACGCATTCTCCGCCTCTCACAGGGCGCATGCGTCGATTGTCGGTGTGCCGTCCCGCCTTCCTAGCTGCGCCGGGCGTGCCATGATGCGTGAGCTAAACGTGCTTGAGAGCGCATTTGCATCGCCGAAGCGTCCAGTTGCGGCAATTGTAGGCGGCGCGAAAATTTCAACCAAGATCGGGCTTCTGAGAAGTTTGGCCAACAGGTTTGAACACCTCGTGATCGGCGGCGCAATGGCGAACACCTTCCTTCTTGCAAAGGGATTTCCCATTGGCAGGTCTCTTGCGGAACCTGGGAAGATCGTTGTTGCCAGGGACATTCTCGCGCATGCCAGAACGAGCGGCTGTCAATTGCTGCTCCCCTTGGATGTCGTTGTAACCCGACTGGATGGCGAAGGCGGCGATGCACATACAGTTGCGGTTTCCGATTGCCCAAGCGACGCGAGCATCTGCGACGTGGGCGAACGGACGGTCGCCCGAGTTGCACAGACACTGGAATTGTGCCGGACCGTCGTTTGGAACGGCCCAGTGGGACGCTTCGAGATCGCTCCGTTTGATCGCGCTTCCACTCAAATCGCCAGGAGGATCGCGGAGCTGACCGAACAATCAAGCATCTTCTCCGTTGCCGGAGGAGGCGACACACTGTCTGCAATTGCACGCGCCGGCCTGGCCAATCGCCTCAGCTACTCATCGACTGCCGGAGGAGCATTCATTGCTCTTCTCGAAGGAGGCGAGTTGCCTGGAATTGCTGCCTTGGAGCGCCGAGAGGGCCTGCCGAAAGGGCATGACAAGAACCAATGAATGCGCTAGTGTGCGGCTGAAACCATGACCACGCGTAGTTCAGTTTTGAAGCTCTTGCGGCAAATCGGCGTGCCGGTGGACAAGTCGGGAGTCATCTCAAGCGGTTTGACGGTAATGGCGATTGCAGCCTGCCTTTTCCTCTTCTATTCCGGGCTGCAAGGAAACCACGGATTGATCCAACAGCGCAAACTTGAAGACCAGCGGCTCCTGATGGAGCGAGAACTGCATGACTTGCAGTCGAAAGTCGCATTCATGAAGAACAAGACAGAACGGCTGTCCGATCAATTCCTTGACCTGGAACTTCTGGACGAGCGGGTCCGCAGGGTCTTGGGATACGTTCGGGAGGACGAGTTTGTCGTGAACTGATCCTGTTTTCACTTTTATGTTGTCTCATTTCCCCAGAATTGTATCTGAATTCCCCTGTGGACCGGCGGATTCAGGATGCTGAAAGCGAAAGTTGGTAAACTGAACGAGGCAAACAGGCGTTGACCGAATTGCCGCTGAAGCGTTCTTCATGAAGTCGGCCGTGGCCGCCCTGCCCTGACGGCCCGGAATTTTTTTTGCAGTATGGAGCCAAGTTTCCGGAATCATGACAGAGACAGACGCAACCATGACCGAGACCAAAGAAGGACTGCACAAATTGTTATGGCGGAAGGGATGGGCACCTCCGGACGACGCAACCATGACCGACACCAAAGAGGAAAAGGAAATGACAGGCGCGGCTGCCGCAGCGATGCCTCCGGACGACGCAACCATGACCGACACCAAAGAGGAAAAGGAAATGACAGGCGCGGCTGCCGCAGCGATGCCTCCGGACGACGCAACCATGACCGAGACCAAAGAGGAACTGCTCGGCTACTACCGGGACATGTTGCTGATCCGGCGGTTCGAGGAAAAGTCAGGCCAGCTCTACGGCATGGGGCTGATCGGAGGCTTCTGCCATCTCTACATTGGCCAGGAGGCCGTCGTGGTCGGCGTGGAAGCCATTGCCCTTGAGGGCGACAGAAGAATCACCGCCTACCGCGATCATGGCCACATGCTGGCCTGCGGAATGGACGCCGGTGAAGTGATGGCGGAGCTTACGGGCCGCATTGGCGGCGTGTCCAAGGGCAAGGGCGGTTCCATGCACATGTTCAGCAAGGAACAGCGCTTTTATGGAGGCCACGGCATCGTTGGCGCACAGGTGCCAATCGGGGCCGGTCTTGCATTTGCCGATCGCTATAGAGGAAACAGGAACGTCACATTTGTCTATTTTGGCGACGGTGCGGCAAACCAGGGTCAGGTCTACGAAACGTTCAACATGGCCAGCATCTGGAAGCTTCCGGCCTTGTTCATTATCGAGAACAACCAGTATGCGATGGGAACTTCGGTTGCACGCGCTTCGTCGACGCCCCAAATGTACACGCGTGGCGCTGCCTTCAACATCCCTGGCGAGTCCGTGGACGGAATGGACGTGCTTGCCGTCAAGGCAAGCGCCGCAGGCGCTGCACAGCGGTGCCGTGAAGGCGACGGCCCCTACATCCTGGAAATGATGACCTATCGATATCGCGGCCACTCGATGTCGGATCCCGCAAAGTACAGAACACGCGAGGAAGTTCAGAAGGTGCGAACCGAACGCGATCCGATCAAGCTGCTGAGAGGCAGGATTCTGCGATCCGGAATCGCCGAGGAGGCGGAACTGAAGACGATAGATTCTGAAATCAAGGCCGCAGTGAGCGAAGCCGACCGCTTCTCCCGGGAGAGCCCCGAACCGGACAGCAGCGAATTGTGGACCGATGTCCATTTGCCTGTTTGAACAGCCGGCGCAGCTCAAGCCAACTGATATGGAGAAACTTCTATGACGTCGCAGATACTGCTTCCGGCGCTTTCTCCGACCATGGAAACCGGCAAGCTTGCCAAGTGGCTTGTGAAGGAAGGCCAGTCGGTTTCCAGCGGCGACATCATCGCCGAAATCGAACCCGACAAGGCAGTCATGGAATTCGAGGCGGTTGATGACGGAACGGTCGCCAAACTGCTCGTCGCCGAAGGTGCCGAGGAGATTGCAGTCAACACGCCGATAGCCCTTTTCGAAACCGAGGGCGACCCTGCGCCAGCGGAAGTTTCACCGGCGGCCGTTCCCGCGCAGCCCGCTTCGCCCCAGGCTGCCCAAGCCACACCGCCGAGTGTTTCGGAAGCGCCACAACAGACCGAAGATCTGCCAGCCGACACGAAATACCGCTCGCAAACCGTGCGCGAAGCCCTGCGGGACGCCATGGCGGAAGAAATGAGACGCGACGATGCCGTCTTCCTGATGGGCGAGGAGGTGGCCGAGTACGAGGGAGCCTACAAGGTGTCCCAGGGAATGCTCGCCGAATTCGGATCCGAACGAGTGGTGGACACCCCCATCACCGAGCACGGATTCGCTGGATTGGGAGTGGGAACGGCATTTGCAGGTCTCAAGCCCATCGTCGAGTTCATGACGATGAATTTCGCAATGCAGGCAATTGACCACATCGTAAACTCCGCCGCCAAGACCCTGTACATGTCGGGTGGCCAGATGGGTTGTCCAATCGTGTTCCGAGGTCCGAACGGCGCGGCGGCAAGAGTTGCGGCGCAGCACAGTCAGGACTACGCAGCCTGGTACGCCCACATTCCTGGGCTCAAGGTCATCCAGCCCTATTCAGCCGCCGATGCCAAGGGGCTCCTGAAGTCGGCGATACGAGACCCCAACCCTGTCGTCTGTCTTGAAAACGAGATCATGTACGGCGCCACCTTCGATGTTCCCATGGTCGAAGACCATTTGGTTCCAATCGGCAAGGCTCGCGTCTGGAAGGAGGGCAACGACGTCACGCTGGTTTCGTTCGGAATTGGAATGAAGCATGCGCTGGCGGCAGCCGACGAACTGTCACAGCTGGAAATCGACGCAGAAGTGATCGACTTGCGGACGCTTCGCCCGATGGATCTTCCCACCGTGATGGACTCGGTAAGGAAGACCAACCGATGCGTGACCGTCGAGGAAGGATGGCCGGTGTGTTCAATAGGAAGCTACGTCGGCTCGATGATCATGCAGCAGGCGTTCGACTGGCTTGACGCGCCGGTTGTGAATTGCACCGGCAAGGACGTCCCCATGCCCTATGCCGCAAATCTCGAAGCGCTGGCGCTCGTTTCGGTGGACGAAATCGTGGCCGCTGCCAGATCGGTCGTTTACCGCTAGGAATTCAGCAATGGCAACCACCATACGCATGCCGGCGCTTTCTCCGACCATGGAGGAAGGAACGCTGGCCAAATGGCTTGTTCGTGAGGGAGACGCCGTGGAGGCCGGCGACCTGCTCGCCGAAATCGAAACCGACAAGGCGGTGATGGAATTCGAAGCCACCGACGAGGGACTTCTGGCCAAAATCCTGGTGGCCGAAGGCACTGCCGGCGTCAAGATCAACACTCCCATCGCCATCATTTCCGAGGAAGGCGAGGAGCTTTCCGGTGAGGCTGCGGCGGCAGATGTCGACGCTCAGTCGCAAGCGCCGTCCACACCGAAGGACCCGGTGGATGCAGGGCAGCCGGCGCCGACGGGCGTGGCGCCCGCAACTGCCGACCGGTCGGATGGAAAGCGAATCTTCGCTTCGCCGCTTGCACGTCGCCTGGCACGCGACAACGAAATCAATCTTGCCCAGTTGAAGGGGACCGGCCCGCGCGGGCGCATCGTGAAGCGGGACATCGAGCAGCGCCTTGCATCCCGTGCCGAACCTGTGGCCGCGCAGCCCGCCGCCGAAGTCCCGATGCCGACAGGCGCCGCGTTCGAGCAGGTGCGCCGCATGTACGAAGGACGCAGCCATGAAGTCGTCGAACTTGACGGCATGCGGCGCACGGTGGCAGCGCGCCTGACCGAAGCCAAGCAGACCATCCCGCACTTCTATCTTCGCCGCAAGATCAGGATTGACCGACTGCTGGAACTCAGAGCCCGGATCAACGGGTTTCTGGAGTCGCGCAATGTCAGAATATCGATCAACGACTACGTGATACTGGCGATTGCCAAGGCCCTGCAGGAGGTGCCCGACGCCAATGTGGCCTGGGCGGACGGCAGGATGATCCGGTTTGACGCTTCGGACGTCGCGGTGGCGGTCGCTGTCGAAGGCGGCCTGTTCACTCCGGTCATTCTGGACGCCGAGTCGAAGTCCGTCGTCGAAATATCGGCGCAAATGAAGGACCTGGCAGCACGGGCCCGAGAGAGGCGCCTGAAGCCGCATGAATACGTCGGCGGCAGCTGCACGATCTCAAACTTGGGCATGTTTGGAATCGAGAACTTCGATGCCGTGATCAACCCGCCACACGGCTCGATTCTGGCCGTTGGCAAGGGCGCAAGGCAGCCTGTCTACAACGATGAAGGGCAACTCGTGCCGGCCACATTGATGTCGGTTACGCTGTCCGTGGACCATCGCGTCATCGACGGCGCCATCGGGGCAAGATTTCTGGATTCGTTTGTGCGCCTCGTCGAGGAGCCGCTGCTGCTGGTTGCCAACTTGAACTGAGGCCGCCGTGTCAGGTTGCCGAAGGCGATCCAAGACTCGGATGAAAGTACTGATCCATGGTGTCCGACGGTTCCGAACAGTCCGCTTCACCCACAATCTTGGCAGGAATTCCAGCAACTGTCTTGCAGGCGGGGACATCCCTCAGCACGACGGAACCGGCAGCTACGCGGGAACAATGTCCGATCACGATGTTGCCAAGGACTTTGGCCCCTGCGCCCAGCAGCACGCCGCCCCTCACCTTCGGATGCCGGTCTCCCGTTTCCTTCCCGGTGCTGCCCAGTGTTACGGAGTGAAGCATCGAGACGTTGTCGCCCACAACGGCGGTTTCTCCTATCACGATTGAATGCGCGTGATCGATCAGCAATCCCTTGCCAATCACCGCGCCGGGATGAATGTCGACGCCAAACACCTCCGAGGCGCGCATCTGAATGAAGTACGCGAAGTCCTTCCGGCCTGTCTTCCACAACCAGTGTCCAACACGGTAGGACTGCACCGCCTGGAAGCCCTTGAAGTAGAGCAGCGGCTGGCAGAAGTTGTGGCACGCAGGGTCCCGATCAAACACCGCTACCATGTCTTCTCTCGCAGCATTGCCCAACGAGGGATCGGCCTCGTGCGCCTGATCTGCGATCTCCCGCAGCAATTGCTCGGACATTTCCCTCGATGCCAGCTTGATCGACATGCGAAAGGCCAGGACATGTTCCAGCGAAGCGTGGTGCAGCAAGCTTGAGTGGACAAGGCCGGCCAGCAGCGGTTCCTTGTCAATGATTGTCTGTGCTTCAAGGCGAACGCGTGACCAGACAGGGTCGCGATTTGGCGCTTGCTTGAGTGCTTCATTCATCAATCAGATCTCCGTGTGAATGGCATCGTAGGACCGGTGCCTGTGTGGCCAGAATGATCAAGTGTACAAATCGATCCTGCGCCAACGTTTCGAAACTCAGCAGGAATCGGCGCTTCAAGGGCAGGGCCTGGTCACTGATTGACGCGCCGCCAATGCCGCACGTTCTCCCTGTGTTCCTCGTAGGTCTTCGCGAACGCATGCCCTCCCGACCCGTCGGCAACAAAGTAGAGATAGTCGCTTTCATCCGGATTCAATGCCTTGCGAATTGATTCGCGTCCCGGATTGCTGATCGGCGTTGGCGGCAATCCTGTATGAAGGTATGTATTGTATGGAGTCGCAACTTCAAGGTCGCGCCTTGTCAATGTTCGGCCAAGTGTGCCCCGCCCCTCGCTAAGTCCGTAGATGACGGTCGGGTCTGCCTGCAGCTTCATGCCCCGCCGCAGTCTGTTGGTGAACACCGAGGCAATCAGTCCCCTTTCGTCAGGCACCGAAGTCTCCTTCTCGATTATCGACGCCAGAATCAGCGCTGCTTCGACAGTCTCGACGAACGCACCTTCCGGACGGCCGTTCCACTCATCCTGAAGTATCGCAGATTGACTTGCCTCCATTTCCATCAGAAGGTCGGCGGCGCCGGTGCCCGAGAAAACGCTGTAGGATTGGGGAGCCAGCGTACCCTCGGCAGGAATTTCATTGACGTCGCCGGCCAGGAAGTCGGCGGCTGACAATGCCTCGGCGACCTGTATGCTTGTCAGCCCCTCGGCCACGGTAACTTGGTATGAAACACCCTTGCCAGTCGCCAGAATGGCTTCGACTTCATCGGGCCAAGGCGTGTCGGCAGTTCTTTCGGCGACCAGTTCTCGACCTCCGCCGGGCTGGTTGCTCCACAGTTCGTACCGCGATCCCGTGGAGGAGACTCTATAGACGACGACACTTCGAATGACTGAGCGCTGGGAGGTTGTCAGCTCTCCAAGCACTTCCGCCATCGACGCGCCGGCTTCAAGTTCGTAGGTTCCGTACTTCAGCAACGTTGCCTTGCGTGTCCACATGGCGCCTAGCTGGAACACGATTTCGCTTCGAATGATGCCCTCCTCCTTCAAGGAGCTTGCCACGGAGGCGAGGCTTTCACCCTTGCCGACATCAAAGAACACGGGCTCCTGGATAGGACCCTGCGAATGGAAGCTTTGGTTCACGAACCACACAGCAATTGCGGCCATGCAGAACGAAAGAGCGACGAACGCCAGCAGGCTGTAGAGAAGCACCCCAAGTTTCGACATGCCTAGACCCTTGAGAGTACTATCGAAGCGTTTGTTCCTCCAAATCCAAACGAATTCGACATAGCGACGTCCACCCTGCGCTCGCGGGACGCGAGTGAAACCAGGTCAAAGCGATCATCGACCACCCGATTCTCAAGATTGATCGTCGGCGGAACGACCTGGTCTCGAATGGCCAGCACACAGAAGACACACTCGACTGCGCCGGCAGCGCCCAGCAAGTGACCAATCGCCGATTTCGTCGACGAAACCGAAACGGATGAAACTGACTCGCCCACGAGCCGCTCAATTGCCTGCAATTCAATGGTGTCGGCCATGGTCGACGTGCCGTGGGCGTTCACATAGTCTAGCGCGGACGGATCGAGGCCAGAACTCTTCAGGGCTGCATCCATGCAGCGAAAGCCTCCCGCCCCCTGCGGGTCAGGCGCCGTAATGTGGGAAGCGTCGCCTGACAGGCCATATCCGGCAACCTCGGCGTAGACGCTGGCCCCTCTCTTCAGTGCGTGCTGCATTTCCTCCAGCACCACGACGCCGGCGCCTTCGCCCATCACAAATCCATCGCGATCGCGATCGAACGGCCGACTGGCTCTTTCGGGTGAATGAGCCCACTTCGTTGACAATGCCCGGCAAGCGTTGAAACCGGCAATTCCCAGCTCCGAAATGGGACTCTCGGTGCCGCCGGCAACCATGACGTCGGCGTCCCCGGTCTGAATCAGGCGAGCCGCGTCTCCAATCGCATGAACTCCCGTCGCGCAGGCGGTTGCGACGGCATGATTGGGCCCCTTGAAGCCATAGCGAATTGAAACCTGTCCGGCCGCCAGGTTTATCAAGGCTCCTGGAATGAAGAATGGCGACAGCCTGCGAGGACCGCGCTCGTGCAGCAGCAAGGCGTTGTGCGCAATGGATGTCAGTCCGCCAATTCCGGACCCAATGAGCACGCCAATGCGGTCCGGCCTCGTCTGGGTGTCCTGCAGCAAGTGCGCGTCTTCCACCGCTTGGTCGGCCGCTGCCATTGCATACAGAATGAAGTCGTCAACTTTCCGTCGATCCCGGCGATTCATCCATTGATCGGCGATGAAGGCGTTCTTTCCGCTGGTTGGGATCTCTGCGGCATAGGTCGTTGCCAATCGGCTTGCGTCGAAGCGGGTGATTGGCCCGACGCCCGAATTGCCTGCCAACAGGGATCTCCAGGTTGCTTCGGTTCCACAGGCCAATGGAGTTACCAAGCCAAGGCCGGTCACAACAACTCGTCTCACAAAAACAACTCCCGCCTAACTTGTCAGGTCGGTTTCCTGACCTTCCAATAGTTGCTGTGTCTGCACGCGCCCATCCGACACGCGTGCCCAACTGAGCCGTGCCAAATCAGGAAAGACTGCCGGGTTAACCGGCAATCCGCTCAACTCGCTTTCCCAAACAGATTGCGGGTTGGAAACTGATCGTTCAACTGTCATGCCAAGTTCGGCCATTTGATCTCAGCCGAGCGCACCCGGCGACATGACAGCGCGTCCGCATGCTTGCCCACCGTCAGACGGGAACTCCCGCTGAACATGTGGCCTGTTTGCCGATCAGCGATCATCCGGAACACCCGTCCATTGGTCCAACGTGTGGGCATCGACTTTCTGGATACCCCTTTGCCGGATGCTTGTGACCCCGTGCTCATGTTCGGTGGGCACAAACCGTCCTTGTCTAATGCAGGCCTCCGCTCGCCGGAGTGGATGGCAGCACAGACGACCCGACCCTAGAATGCCGCTGCTGGCCCACCGTCAAGCGGCATGAAACAGCCATACGGATGCCGCTGCGCCGCCGAAAAGACCGAGAACACGCATGACTTGCCTTGGGCTGTTCCCAAGCGGGCCAAATTGCAGTTGGCGATGATGGGACTGGTGTTCGGATCTTGGGAGCCATTGGCTCGAACCTTACAGGATCTTGGCAAGTTCTCGTGGCGGGTCCTTGGAAATCGTGTCGGAAGCTCGGAAGCGTCTCCTGCGCTACAGGTCGCCGGATTGCTGCATTAGGATTGCATGGTTGATAAAGTTGATGGCATCGCTGAACGTATTGATCGATTCTGCGTCTTCGTCGCTAATGGAAATGTCAAACTCTTCCTCAAATGCCATCACCAGCTCGACCGTGTCCAGACTGTCAGCACCCAAGTCCTGTATGAACGAGGCCTTGTCCGTGACCTTTTCCTTTTCCACTCCCAAGTGCTCGACGACAATGCTCCTTACGCGCTCTCGTACTACACGTTCATTGGTGTCCACAATAGTATTCCTTTTCAAGTCCTGATCATTAGATGAAGCCGATGACGTGCTTCCGCGCATTTTTGGCGACGGTGACCCAATTCGGGAGCAGCGCTCTCAACCCCGAGGCAGCGGGAGTGCCCTGCATCATGCCCGAACTGCTTTGAAGTCCACGCAATTGTGCCGAATTTGTACATATTCATATCACTGCAAATGGCAAGTCATTTAATTCGGTCTTGCCGCCTCAAAGCGTCAAGGGCAGATGGCGGCGCCCGAGAACTCGACACGGACTGCCGGCACACAGCGAAGTCGCCTGTCCCGGAACAACCGTGCTCCGCCGCGCGGCGAGCGGAGAAGCGGGGGCCGGGACAATTCGGCGACCAAAGGCCGCAACATGACCAAGCTGAACTGCGAACAGCATGCAACGAGAATTGCTTGGCAAGCATTCCGAGATTGACCAAAGCGTCCCTCAGGCTTGGCGAACACAAGCTTTCGGGTGTGCCTGTTGGATGTCAAATCATCTCCATTCCACCGTTGACGTGGAGCGTCTGGCCCGTCACATACCCAGCTTCGTCGGTAGCGAGGTACAAGACGGCCTGGGCAACTTCGTTGGGAGCGCCCAATCTCGAAACTGGAATTGTGGATATGATTCGTGACTTCTGGGCATCCGTCAGATTGTCGATCATTGCCGTCTCGATGAGTCCTGGCGCCACGCAGTTGACCGTGATGCCCCGGCTGGCCACTTCCTGTGCCAGGGATTTTGAAAAGCCTGTGAGGCCCGCCTTTGAGGCGGCATAGTTTGCCTGGCCAGGATTTCCCGCAACTCCCACCACTGACGTGATGCTGACAATCCTGCCCCAACGCGCGCGCATCATGGGGCGCAAGGCCGAGCGGCAAAGAATCATGGCCGCGGTGAGGTTGACCGCCAGGACGTCGTCCCACCCGGAATCGGGCATGCGCAAGAGCAAAGCATCGCGCGTGACGCCGGCATTGTTCACCAGAATGTCCAGAGAACCCAACGCCTTTGTCGCCCGAGGAACGAGGTTGGCAACCTCCTGCCGGTCGGTAAGGTCACAGGGCAGCCCGATGGCGCGTTCCCCCAGCTCTCCCTCAAGTTCCTTCAACCTGTCCTGGCGTGTGCCTGACATGGCGACCGTGGCGCCCTGGCCATGCAGCTTGCGGACGACTGCCGAACCGATTCCGCCCGTGGCTCCGGTTACAAGCGCTCGTCGTTTGGACAGTGAAAACGATTTGTCATCCATTGCCGATTATCCTCCTGATCTGTTCCGGGCTGCCCACCGAACGGCACCGAATGCTGCGCACTGTACCTCTTACAGTGCCCGAAAGTACACTTCCCGCTCCCGCCTCAAGCGCGGTCCTTACGCCCATGCTTGAAATCAATTCCAATGTGGCTGTCCAGCGAACTGTGCCGGTAACCTGGCGGACCAGCAGGTCGCGGATTTCCTGTGGATTCTCAACTGGTTGCGCGTTGACGTTTGCAATGACCGGAACCTGCGCCCGCCCGATGGTCGTGTCAGCAAGGGCAGCCTTCATTTCATCGGCGGCCGGCTGCATCAGCCGGCAATGGAACGGCGCCGACACTTTCAGGCTAACCACTCGCTTCGCACCGGCTGCCAGTGACTGCTCGGATGCTCGGGACACAGCCTCCCGGTGTCCCGACACCACGATTTGGATGGGAGTGTTTACGTTTGCGACGGAACACACTTGATCCTGCGAGGCGTTGGCGGCGATTCTTGCAACGGCATCCAGCCGCAATCCAAGTATTGCTGCCATTGCCCCCTCCCCCACCGGGACCGCGGCCTGCATGGCTTTGCCGCGGATGCGCAGGAGCCTTGCAGTGTCGGCAAGGGACATGGCGCCCGCGACGCAAAGTGCGGAGTATTCCCCAAGACTGTGCCCTGCAAGGCAGGTTGCCTTTCGAACTGGGTATCCTTCCCGCTCGAGAACGCGCGCAACGGCAACCGATGTTGCCATCAAGGCCGGCTGGGCGTTTTGCGTGAGATTCAGTTCGTCGGGTTCCCCATGCCAGATTTTCCAGGACAGGTTGTCCTGAAGGGCATCGTCAACCTCTTCAAACACGTTTCGGGCGACCTCGAACTCCTGCGCAAGCGCCATTCCCATTCCGGCGCTTTGAGAGCCTTGTCCGGGAAACAGTACGGCGTGCTTCTTCATGCCTTGTTCTCCTGCTGCTGCCGTTTGTCCATGTCGCAAGTTCTGAGCATCCCACTCTCACTCCGGGCCGAAGAGTTGTCCAGGGCGCTTGTCTTGCGGCAACCGAACTCCTAACTGAAACGCAAGGGATTTGCGGCCAAGGGAACGGTTTTCGCTTGCAAACCGCGCAAAAACGAATATGTCTGCGCGCCCCGTTGAATAGTCTTGGTTGTCGCGTAATTCGAGTGCGAATGCGTCGACCCATCGAAGGCTGTCTTCCACCACGGCAGGAACAGGATTTGATATGCCGCTTTACGAACATGTATGCGTCACCCGGCAGGAATTGTCTTCGAATCAGGTTAACAACCTGATGGACCGCTGCGGCAAGATTCTTACGGACAACGGCGGCACAGTGGTCGGGTCGGAATACTGGGGCTCATTGCGACTGGCATACAAGATCAAGAAGAACCGAAAGGGCCACTACTTCCTTCTCAAGATCGATTCTCCGTCTTCTGCGGTCCAGGAGCTTGAGAGACTCATGCGCATCAACGACAGCGTCATCCGGTTCCTGACGGTAAGAGTTGAAGAACACAAGGACGGCCCTTCACCGATCGACAAAGTGCGCAGATCAAGAAACTGAAGCCTCAAAGGCCGAATTGAAACAAGGGAATTCGCAACATGGCAAGACCAGCCTACCTCAGGCGCGCCAAAGTGTGCCCGTTTTCGGGGCCCAACGCGCCCGTCATCGACTACAAGAACACCCGAGTGCTGAAGGACTTCCTGTCCGAGCGCGGAAGAATCGTGCCACGCCGACTGTCGGCAGTGTCGTCGGGAAAGCAGCGTGAATTGGCAACGGCCATCAAGCGGGCAAGACACTTGGCGCTCCTGCCATATGTGAACACCTACTCGAGCCGGTAGAGCGAACACAATGGAGATCATCCTTCTAGAAAGAATCCCCAAGCTGGGACTGGTAGGCGACAATGTGCGGGTCAAGCCTGGCTATGCGCGCAACTACCTGTTTCCACAACAGAAAGCCCTCAAGAACACTGCCGAGAACCGAAGGGTTTTCGAAGAGCGGAAAATTGAGCTTGAGGCACGCGATCTGCAAAGAAAGGAAGAGGCGGAAGCCACGGCAGACAAGTTGAGGGACCGCGAATTCGTGATCATCCGCTCCGCTTCCGACACCGGGTCGCTCTACGGGTCAGTTGCAAAGAAGGACATTGCACAGGCCGCCTCCGAACAGCAGCTTTCGGTTGGCAAGGAACAGTTGGACCTTGAACGCCCAATCAAGCAGTTGGGCTCCCATCCCATCGAAATCATGCTGCATCCCGAGGTTGCCGTCACAATTCACGTCATTGTGGCCAGAACCGACAGAGAAGCGAAGAAATTGATGCGGCCAACCGAGTCCGAGAAGTCCGAAACCGAAGAGGGCGAAGAGGACTCAGTTTCCGCCGACGCGGAGGCCGAACCGAGCGAGGCGTTTTCATAGTCGGGACATCCCGTTCAATTCGCCCTGTTCGACTACCATTTGACAGTTCACAGATGTGCCCCAAGCGGCACGGTTGCGTCTGAAACACCGACAATCTGCGGTTTCAGGCATCCAGCCTTGCTGTGTCCACGGACTGTCATTCCCTGTGACTGAACGCGATGTTGGCGCTGCCTTGCAAGCGGTGGCGCGACCCGTCTTGTTCGTTCGTTAGCCGCCCCGGCTGCTGCCTCAATCAGGAATGCAGTGAATGCCTTTCGGACGAGAACGGTGTGCCTGGGTTGATGCGATTGCGGAAACTGTGCCGCGAATTCCGAGGAAAGAGGCGCGTTTCAAAATGAGGACAGAGATTGCAGAATCGCTGGACTCGAGCATGGAGGCGCAGCCTCAATGCAAGCGAATCGAAATGCGTTTCGAGTTACTGCTTCCTGCTGGTTGAATCATTTCCTGGGTGGTTCTTGAATCCCCCTCCCCCAAATTCGAACAGCGTTCCAACACATTGGCACAGGGCAATGCGGCTGCGCCAAGCTTGGAATTGCTGTGCCGCTCGGATGCTGAATGGCAGGACATTGGCCAGGCAGGCGCCCACGGCGCCAATCCTCGGTCGCTGACGGAAATGCGCCACCAACGCTGAGAATCCGAGCCCGTTGACCACCCGCTTCAAGTTGTAGCCAAGCGTCATCAGACTGAACTCGCCGCGGCGCCGGGCAAGACCCCGCATCAGAAACTTGTCGCGCCCAGCGTTGCGCTTCAAAGCGCCGAAGGGATGCTCCACAAGCGAACCTCGGCGTCGTAGGCGAAGTCGTCTGTTTAATGAAAGAGAGCACATGATCACCCTGCCCGGCATGTCAAGGAAGCCTGCATTCCGAGGATCGTCCATACATGGACTCTCAAACGAATTGCCTGGAAACCAGAAGTTGAGGATGTCCGAGGGATCTGGCGATGGCCAGTTCCGGCAGGTTGCGTTCCTGATCGGGCGGGACTGGCATCGGTCTTACCTTTGGCCCCTGAACCATGGAGTGAGAAGCGCACGCGGATAGTCTGCCCGTCGTGCAACAATCACGAGAGCGATGATCGACAGGATGAACGGCATCATCAGAAATACCTGGTGCGGAACCAGCGCACCGGCCTCGGTTTGCAGACGAACCTGAAGGGCATCGAACATGCCGAACAGCAGCGCGCCGACAAGCGCCTTGCCGGGTTGCCAGCTTGCGAAAATTACAAGGGCAATGCAGATCCAGCCGCGCCCGTTGACCATGCCGAAGAAGAAGGCATCGAAGGCAGACATGGTGAGGAATGCGCCGCCAAGAGCCATCAACGACGATCCTGCGACCACCGCGCCCATGCGCAGGCGGATGACTGAAAGGCCCTGCGCGTTCACGGCTTCGGGATTGTCACCGACCGCCTTGAGCGCGACGCCGAGCGGCGTGCGGTCCATGATCCACCACACGACACCCACCATGATCAGCGCGAGCCAGGTGAGTGCGGTCTGCTGAAACAGCACGGTCCCGAAGAAGGGCAGATCGGAGAGGATCGGAACATCGAGGGAGCGGAAGGGCTCAATCCGGGGCGGCGAACTCACCTGCGGCAGTGCCGTACGATACGCGAAGGAGGCCAGCGAACTGGCAAAGAGCGTTATGCCGAGACCAGACACATGTTGCGACAGGCCCAGCGGCACGGTCAGCACGGAATGGAAAAGGCCGAACAGAGCGCCGGCAAGCGCTGCGGCGAGAACGCCCACGGGGAGGGGAGCGCCGAGCCAGACCGCCATCCATCCGGTCATCGCGCCGACAACGAAGATGCCCTCGATTCCGAGATTCAGTACACCCGCGCGCTCGCAAAGGAGGGTGCCGAGGACACCGAAAATGAGGGGGCTGGCGATGCGGAGGCTCGCCGCCCAGAAGCTTTCGCTCAGGAAGATCTGGAGGATGTCAATCATGGTGCGCGGGTCGTACGCCGACGAAGCCGGAAACGGGCGAAGAATCCGCCAACCAGCATGCAGATCAGGGACATCGATACGATGAGGTCCGCGAGGAAGCTGGACACTCCCATGGCACGAGACATTGAGTCCGCACCAACGAAGACGCTTGCCACGAAAAGACTGGCCGCAATCACGCCGATCGGCGAGAGACCTGCGAGCATGGCAACGACGATCCCGGCGTAGCCGAACCCCGGGGAGAGGTCGGATGTCAGGTAGCCCTTCAGCCCGGCGACCTCGGAGACGCCGGCGAGTCCCGCGCAAGCGCCGGACATGATGGCGACACCCAGAATCGTCCGCTTTACACCGATACCCGCATGCCGGGCGGCGGCGGCATTGCCGCCCACCGCACGTATCCGGAATCCCCAGACAGTGTAGGCAAGGACTGCATGTGCGACGAGCGCAACGGCGATGGCAATGAGAAACCCGGCGTGGAGCCGCATTCGATCGACGAGCGTTGGCAGTACGGCGGAATCCAGGATGGGTTCGGATTGCGGCCATCCAAGCCCCATTGGATCCTTGAAGGCCCCCTCAAGCATCATCTGGACGAAGATGAGAATGATGAAGTTCAGCAAGAGCGAGGTCACGACCTCATCCGCGCCGAACCGTGTCTTCAGCAGGGCGGGTCCAAGCAAGCCCACCGCGCCCGCCGCGGCGCCTGCCGCCAGGACCAGGGGTATCATCAGGATCGGTGGGCCGTCGATCATGCCTGTGCCGACCCAGACCGCGGCCAGTGCGCCGAGATAGAGTTGACCTTCGCCACCGATGTTCCAGAGCCGCGCACGGAATGCGATCGCGGCGGCGAGCCCGGTGAATATCAGCGGAGTGGCGCGGGTCAGGGTTTCGGTGACCGTGAACATGGAACCGAAAACCCCGGACGCCATCTGAGCATAGGCCGGAAGGATCGGAGCTCCGGCAAAGGCAAGGGGGACGGCGGCAAGCAGCAGGGCAGCGAGCCCGGCAATGACCGGGATCAGTATTGCGATCCGGGGCCGCATTGTGCCGCGAGGGACAATCTCGATCATGAATCCGCACGCTGCAGGGGTTTATGCCGGGATCCGCAGCAACCGATCGGATCCTGGAGCCGGATCATGCGGCCGCACCGCCGGTCATCATGGCGCCGATGACAGCGCGGTCACGCGACTTGGTCTCCGCGATCCGGCCATTGTGCATGACCAGGATGCGATCGGAGAGTGTCAGGATTTCGTCCAAGTCTTCGGAGATCAGCAGCACGCCCGCGCCGCGGTCTCGCGCCTCGATGAGTCGGCGGGAGACTTCGCTGGCCGCGCGCACGTCGAGACCGCGGGTCGGCTGGTTGGCAAGAATGATGCCGGGTTGAGCCTCCAGCACCCGTGCAAGAATCAGCTTCTGGATATTGCCGCCGGACAGCAGCGCAGTGCGCGCCTGAGGGCCCGGGCCGCGGATGTCGTGGGCATCGATCAGCGTGCGTGCGTGAGCTGCGATGGCGGACCGTCGCAGGATGCCCTGACGCTGGATTTCCGGAGAGTCCAGGCGTTCGATCACCAGATTCTCGGCCACGCTCATGTCGGCAACAATTCCGTCCTGATGTCGATCCTCCGGAATGCGGCCGATACCTTCACGGAGCGCTCTCGCGGGAGACAGCCTGCGAACATCCCTTCCGCCAATCGAGATCGTACCCTGCCCGGGCTGCAGCAGCCCTGAAGTGATCTGCGCGAGAGTACTCTGGCCATTCCCGGCCACGCCGGCAACACCGAGGATTTCCCCCTCGTGTATCGTCAGGGACACATCGAACAATCCGCGATGGCCCCGGGACGCGGGAACCGAGATCTCAGCGAGGCCCAGAGCCGGCGCGCCAGGCTTGCCAACTGTGCGGTCGACCCTGGCCTGCTCCTCCCCGACCATCATGCGGACGATTCCACCGGCATCCGCCTCCGAGGTCGGCATTTCTCCTATCATTCGGCCATGGCGCAGAACCATGATGCGATCCGAAAACGCCAGCACCTCGCGCAGCTTGTGAGAGATGAAGATCACGGAAAGACCGTCACCCAACAGATCACGGATGGCGGCGAACAGGGAATCGGCTTCCTGCGGCGTTAGGACCGCCGTGGGCTCGTCCAGAACAAGTATGCGGGCTTCGCGATAGAGTGCCTTCAGGACTTCGACCCGTTGTCGCTCACCAACGGAAAGATTCCGGATGCGGACGTCAAGTGGTGCATTGAGGCCGGATGTCTCCATTAGGCGGTGCAGTCCCGCGCGGGCACGGCGCCGGGATCGCTTCGGACTGAAGAGCGGCTCGGTCCCCAGCAGAATGTTGTCAAGGACCGTGAGATTCTCCGCCAGCGTGAAATGCTGGTGAACCATGCCGATGCGTGCCGATATGGCGGCCTGCGGCTGTCCGGGCGGCAGGATCTCCTCGTCGCCGCCTGGGAAGCGGATGCGCACCTCTCCGGCATCCGGCGTGTATTCGCCGAAGAGCATGTTCATCAGCGTGGTCTTTCCCGCGCCGTTTTCACCGAGAAGCGCGAGCACCTCGCCCCGATACAGATCCAGGTCAATGCTGTCCGCCGCCAGAAGGGGACCGAAGCGCTTGGTCATCCCGCGCATGGCGAGAATGGAGCCTGACATGGCAGGTGTGCCTGGACCGCCAGGCGGTCCGGGCGCAAGGGAAGTCAATCGTCTGAAACGGGCGCCGTGTCGTTTACGTTGACGCGGAAAAGCCCGTCACGGATCTCCCGCTCCCGCTCTCTCACCTTGGCAAGCACGTCCTCCGGGACGAGATTCTCGTCCACGACCATCGAACCGCCGCCATAGCCCATGAAGCTGTACTGGCCATAGTCTGCCGCTTCGAAGGAGCCATTTGCGACCGCCGCGATAGCGCGGTCGATCGTGGGCTCCATGTGCCAGATGGCCGAGGCCATGATCGTCTCCGGATAGTCACCGGACGTGTCAATCACATTGCCGATGGCCATGACGCCGCGTTCCACGGCCGCGTCCGACACGCCGAATCGTTCGGCATACATGATGTCCGCGCCAGCATCCATCATGGCAAAGGCGCTTTCCTTGGCTTTCGGCGGGTCGTACCAACTGTCAATGAAATTCACGAGGAACTTGACGTCCGGGTTCATTTCCCTTGCGCCGTCCTTGAAGGCATTCATCAGGCGATTGACTTCGGGAATCGCGTAGCCGCCAACCATGCCGATCACGTTCGACTTGGTGGCCGCGCCCGCGATCATGCCTGTGAGGTAGCTGGGTTCGTGAATCCAGTTGTCGAACACCGCAAAGT
>JAPOOS010000345.1 GCA_026713305.1 Paracoccaceae bacterium | reverse complement strand
TTCGAGGGATTCGAAGTAACTGCCCAGTCGCGCTATACATTGTCTCGTGGCGACGTGATATGGGCTTGGGGGCAAAATTCCCAGCCAAAGCCGGGCCGTGGCCGCTTCGTGCCGCGTCCACCCTTCCCGTCGGCGCATGCCGCGCTTTCGAAGTGGAAGGCGCTCAACACCCCGCGCCGGGTCGAGCGAGACCCGCTGCACATTCCAGCCGGAATCTGAGCGTCCCGCCAGGCATGCGTCAGTTCAACTTCACGCGTCCCTCGGGCTGAGGAGCAGACCAGAGCCACATGCCGGAACATTCTGGAATTGCCATCGAGGCCCGAGAGCTCGGCCTTCGGTTTGACACCAAGGATGGCGACATCGAAGCGCTCAGGGACGTCAACCTAACGGTCCGCAGCGGCGAGTTCGTTTCGTTGATCGGTCCGTCCGGGTGCGGAAAGACAACGTTTCTTCGGGTTGTCGCGGCCCTCGAGGAGCCGACGTCAGGCACGATGTCGGTCAACGGAATGACGCCTGACGAAGCCAGGCGCGCCCGCGCCTACGGCTATGTGTTTCAGGCCTCGGGGCTGTATCCCTGGCGCACAATTTCCCGCAATGTCCGCCTGCCGCTTGAAATCATGGGATTCAATCGAGCGGAGATGGCCAGACGTGTGCAGGATGCCATTGACATGGTTGGATTGAGCGGCTTCGAGAGGCGATTTCCCTGGCAGCTTTCAGGCGGCATGCAGCAGCGCGCCTCGATTGCGAGGGCGCTGTGCTTCGACGCTGACATCCTGTTGATGGACGAACCGTTCGGAGCGCTGGATGAAATCGTCCGCGATCGGCTCAACGAGCATCTGCTTTCACTTTGGCGCCGCACCGGCAAGACCGTGGCGTTCGTTACGCATTCCATTCCGGAAGCGGTCTATCTTTCGACCAGGATCGTGGTCATGAGCTCGCGTCCCGGTAGGATAACCGATGTCATAGAATGCCCGCTGGGGCCCGATCGACCTCTGGAAATCAGGGACACGCCCGAGTTTCTGGAAGTCGCACAGCGCGTGCGCGCCGGTCTCAGGTCCGGGCATGACGACTAGCTGTGGCCTGTTCCTCAATCGCCTTTGAGACGCTTTCGGGAGCTGAAGCGCAGCTGCTGACAGAGCGGTCGGTCCCCTCAAGGCAGGCGCCTTGCCAATGCTGACGCGAACGCTCCTTCCGGTGGCCACCGTGTCGGCAATGGTCATTGCCTTCTGGTACGTGATGGTCGTCGTCATGAATTCGGCGTGGACCCTCGATCAGGCCAAGCGCAGCGGCATTGAGCTTCAATTCGGGGAAATCGTTGCCGACACGATGCAGCAGGATCGCCCCCGTCTGCCATCTCCGCATCAGGTCGGTCTGGAACTGTGGGATGCCACAGTCGCCAAGAAAATCACGTCGCGCCGCTCGCTGGTGTTCCATGGCTGGGTCACGCTTTCCGCCACCATGCTCGGTTTCGTGATCGGGTCGCTCCTGGGCGTGTTGCTGGCAGTCAGCATCGTCCACAGCCGTGTAATGGACATGGGGGTCATGCCATGGGCCATTGCCAGCCAGACCATTCCCATTCTGGCGCTGGCGCCGATGATCATCGTGATTCTCAACTCTGTGGGCATTTCCGGCCTGATTCCAAAGGCGATAATATCGGCGTATCTCAGTTTCTTTCCAGTCGTTGTGGGCATGGTGTCCGGATTTCGAAGCCCGGAATTCATGCAGATTGACCTGCTGCGCACCTACAATGCGACGAAGCGGCAGGTCTTCTGGAAGCTAAGGATTCCAGCCTCTGTGCCGTTCCTGTTTACGTCATTGAAGATAGGAATTGCCGCTTCGCTGGTAGGCGCCATCGTCGGTGAACTGCCAACCGGCGCGGTTGCCGGTCTCGGGGCCCGCCTGCTGGCCGGAAGCTACTACGGGCAGACAACTCAGATCTGGGCTGCACTCTTTGCCGCCGCAATCCTGGCCGCCTCGCTTGTCGGAGCGATCGGCATGCTGCAACGCCTGACACTGGCTCGCATGGGCATGGACCGATGATGCTTGGCCTGGCGGGCGGCGTGTGGGTGTTGGCGTGGTGGATAAACGTTCGGCTTGCATCGAGGCCTGCGACGCCGCTTACACGTCTTGCGATTCCGGCAACCTTCGGCGTGACCATCCTCGTTCTCTGGGAGGGTGTCGTTCGGGCTCTTGAGGTTCCAAGCGTCATTCTTCCTCCTCCGTCCGCCATTGCCCTCAGTTTTGCTCGAAACACCGACATACTGTGGATCGATTTCGTCCAGACTTTCGTCAGGGGCGCCCTGTCGGGATATGCCATGGGATGCGGGTCGGCCATTCTGATCGCCATCCTCGTCGACCGCTCCCCGTTTCTTCGGCGCGGCATTCTGCCGCTCGGGAATTTCGTGGCCGCACTTCCAATCGTCGGCACGGCGCCGATATTTGTCATGTGGTTTGGATTCGGCTGGCAGTCCAAGGCGGCGGTGGTTGTGGCCATGACGTTCTTCCCGATGCTGGTGAACATGGTTCAGGGGCTTTCGTCGTCCGACGCAATGCAGCGGGACATCATGAAGACCTACAATGCCAGCTACTGGCAAACCTTGGTGAAGCTGAAACTGCCGGTCGCCATGCCCCATGCGCTTAACGGCTTGAAGATCTGCACAACATTGGCTTTAATCGGAGCGATAGTCGCCGAGTTTTTCGGTTCGCCTATCCAAGGCATGGGGTTTCGGATTTCCACGGAAGTTGGCCGCCTGGCCCTCGATCTGGTTTGGGCGGAGATCGTGGTCGCAGCGATAACGGGATCCAGCTTTTACGGGCTGGTAACCCTGATCGACAATCGGATAGCGTTCTGGCACCCTTCCCGCAGAAAATGAGCATTCAAGGCAATCGATAATGGGGATCAAAATGAGAATATTTCACACGCTTGCAGCGACGTTTGCTGCCGTCATGTTGATGGCGACAGCCACGCAGGCTGCAGACAAGGTAACACTACAGCTGAAATGGGTAACCCAGGCCCAGTTCGCGGGCTACTTTGTGGCTCGCGACAAGGGCTTTTACTCGGACGAGAATCTCGAAGTTGAGATCAAGCCGGGCGGACCCGACATCGCCCCGACGCAGGTCATAGCCGGTGGCGGCGCCGACGTGACGGTCGAGTGGATGCCGGCCGCGCTGGCGGCTCGGGAGCGGGGTTTGCCGCTGGTCAACATAGCGCAGCCCTTCAAGTCATCGGGCATGATGCTGACCTGTCTCGCCGACACCGGAATTTCGCAACCTTCGGATCTCGCCGGGCGGACCATTGGCGTATGGTTTTTCGGCAACGAGTATCCCTTCCTGAGTTGGATGAGCCAGTTGGGAATTCCAACCGATGGTTCGGAGAATGGCGTGACCGTCCTCAAGCAGGGCTACAATGTCGACCCGCTGCTGCAGCGTCAGGCCGACTGCATTTCCACGATGACGTACAATGAATACTGGCAGGTCATTGACGCCGGCATCGCCGCCGACGACTTGGTTACCTTCAAGTACGAGGACCAGGGGGTGGCAACGTTGGAGGACGGCCTGTACGTGCTTGAGGAGCGCCTGTCGGATCCGGAGTTTGTCGACAAGATGGTGCGCTTCGTGCGCGCTTCCATGCGTGGCTGGAAGTACGCCGAGGAAAACCCGGACGAAGCCACTGCGATCGTCTTGGAAAACGACATGTCAGGCGCTTCGACGGAGAAGCATCAGCGTCGCATGATGGGCGAGATTGCCAAGTTGACGGCTGGCTCCGACGGTTCCCTGGCGGAAGCCGACTACGAACGCACGGTTGCCACGCTGTTGGGCGGTGGCTCCGACCCGGTCATAACGATGGCGCCCGAGGGCGCTTGGTCCAGCGTGATCACCAACCAGGCGCTGTAGGGTCATAGATGCGACATTGCTCGCACCAGAATTGAAAGGTGCGCGGGGCAACGGTCCGGACGACCGCCCGCGCGCCTTTTTTCACTTGATTCGGGATGCACCGAGTTTGCAGGCCCCGCCTTCGTATTTCCTGGCTTGACGTTCTACCTTGTCGGCCTGACTTCCAGGCCAGGGAATGTGCTGCAAATGCCGCTTCATCACCTTGTCGGGAGCAGCCACTGCCCGCCGATCGCGGGAAGGCGGATGGAATTCGCGGTTGGCCGGTGCAGGCGCCAATTTGCATGCCACCATGCAACATCGAACCGATTGAACATGGCCAGAGCTCACTGATGGCAGTGATCGCCTGTTCCATTGTTCCATGAGCCGTTCCGAGTGGCCCATTTCGGATCAAGGCAATCCCATGTGCCACACCTGATCGAGTCATGGCAACCCATTTGGGCTTGATTGCCGCCGCTGTCTCCTTGAATTTGCATAGGCGTTGAAGGGTATGCGACGTCGAATTGGCCCTTGCGCATGGACCTTCGACCCGCATGCCGACACACCATGATGCCCGAGTGCGAGGAGCTGTGAAGTTCGGTCACTGGAAACGATCCCGGGCCACCGCTGAATGGCGGTGCACCCAGCTTGTCGATGAGTTCGATTCCGCAATTCCTCCGCACCAAGACCCGTCTTCATCGAAGCGGCCTCAAATGGGATGGAAATTGGCAGGCTCTGCGGTTGCACCGATTCGGCATCGCAACGATTTGACTTTGAATGCCTGCGAACAGCCAGGCTCGTCTGAAAGCCATTTGTGATTCTACTCACTCCCGAACGCTTCGTCCGCAGACAAAACAGGTCCCAACAGGCTCACCACATGACGCAGGATCCGAACGCAGAGTTGAGTCCCGGCAGTTTCCCAGCGACCTGCAGGACCGACCGCATCCCGCAATCTGGTCAAAAATTGATCGGGTCATTCACTGGTCAGGGATCAGGATGCCATCTGTCGGCTGATCTCCAATCAGGGTTCGGCCACGCATTTGGTCAACGCCTTCGTCCTACCTCGACATTGGCTTTGTTCTCCGGAACCTGTAACCCTGCCCGCCATCGTCAATCTTGATTTGCACAGAATGTAGGAGGACGGACCATGGGTGTCTCTGAAATTGAATACTGCTCTGACACGGAGCTCGAGTCATTGCTGAATTCTGTGGTGCGTCCAGGCAGCTTCTGCGTTCACGACAAGCTTTTCGCACCAATGCCGCGACTGGAAGTCGATGGGGTTGGAATGCTGTCCTTTCCCGTTCCTGAAGTGCAGGTTCGCGAACTGATCAAGGTGGCCGAGCGCGCGCCTTTCGGACGGGGTTTGGAAACGATTGTCGACTCCTCGGTTCGGGATTGCTGGCAGATCGGTCCGGATCGAATTCACCTGTCGGGCGGTGCATGGGCGGAAACGTTCGCCGCCATTCTGGTAAGGGCGGCAATCGGACTCGGTTGTCCGTTGGAGCGAATCGAAGAACAGTTTTACAAGATGCTTGTCTACGGGCCTGGCGGCTTCTTCGCTACACATCGCGACTCGGAAAAGGCGCCGGGCATGGTTGCCACACTTACGATAGCGCTGCCGATCGCAGGCGAGGGCGGCGAACTGATCGTTCGCCACAATGATCAGGAAATCATCACCGACATGAATGTGGAGGAACCCTCGGAGCTCGCGTTTGCGGCCTTCTACGCCGACTGCCCGCACGAGATTCGACCGGTTCAGTCGGGACACCGTCTGACACTCATCTACAATCTGTTCCTGCGGTCGGGCGCCACGGCTGCATCGGCGAAGCCACCGGAATACGGAAGACAGATTGATGCAATCGCGTCCCATCTTGCTGCGTGGAGCGAAATCAATGGTTCGGAGAAGATCGTTTGGCTGCTTGAACACCAGTACAGCGAGTCGGGGTTGTCCTTTGACACTCTGAAGAATGCGGATGACGCCAGGGCACAAGCCCTTGCCGCGGCGGCAGACCTAGTTGGCTGGCAGCTGCATGCCGCAATCGTTCACATTGAGGAATACGGCCCTCCCGCGCACTTTTACGATTACGGCTATGGATGGGATTGGGACTATGAGGAGGCCGAAGAACTTGAGGAAGTGTTCGACGGTGTGCATGAACTAGTTGGTTGGATCGCGCGAGACGGTTCGCGGCCAAAACTCGGAGACATGAACCTGAGGCCTGGCGAGTTGCTTCCGGCGGGGGCTCTTGACGATGCAGTTCCGGACAAGCGCATGCTTGAAGAAGCAACGGGAAACGAAGGTCCGAGCCTGGAGTTGGCCTGGCGCCGAGCCGCGCTTGTGTTGTGGCCGAATTCACGGACGCTTTTCCTTCTCGCAAGCCGGGGCATCGGCGGAGCCGTTGCCTGGGTAGCTGCGCAGGTGTCCCAGCGGCAGGGAATTGACGACGAGGTCAGGCAGTATATTTCAAGACTTGTCGACATGTGGCCGACGGCGAAGAACGGCCGCAACAAGGACGCCCGCGAAGATATCATCCGCCTTCTGATGGAAACAGGAGAACTGAACAATCTCCGGCGCTTTCTCGATGAAGTGATACTGTTGAACTACACCGGATCGGACAACGGAGTTCTTCCGGCAGCATTGCATTATACAGGACCGAACACAGCCAACCAATTCCTGCTGGCGCTGGTCGGAAGGCATTTTGCGACACGACCCGGAAAGGTTGTGGAGCTCATCCGTCTGCTCAAGGAGGGTCCGGGTTCGGTGGGAGGTCTTGACTGGCACAAATGTCTGGTAGCAACGATGCGGACCATTCTGCAGGCGGTTTCTGCGATTCCGGATGGAATGTCCCCCAGCGCATCGAAGCCGAAGCAATTGACAAAGCTCTCCAAAGCTGCCGTGAAAGACCTCTTCACACTTGCCTGGCACTGGGAACTGACAAAGGAAGCCGAAGCCGCCGCTGACGTCATTGCCGCTCAACCATTGCTTGTTTCGCAGGACAGAGGGCTCCCGGCCACGCTCAAGGAACTGCATCAGGAGGCAGGGCTTCGCGACAGCGCTGCCTTTGCAACTCTCTGGCACTGTGCAGCCAGCGCCCTGCTTGATCGCAGCGCAACCGCCCCTCGGGAGCCCGAAAACTGGACCATCGACTGCAACATCGATTGCTCGTGCCCATACTGTGCTGCACTCCGTTCGTTTTGCCTAGACCCGCGTGAGGAAGTCGCGCGGTTCCCTCTCCGAAAGGATCGCCGGAAACATCTGCATCGGATCATCGACGATCACAAACTTGAACTCAACCATGTGACCGAACGCCGCGGCCGGCCATTCACGCTCGTCTGCAGAAAGAACCGCGCCAACTACAGACGACGACTTGCAGAGTATTCCGACGACATCAAGTGGATGCAGGCGCTGATCCGCACCGCACCGTCCAATCCAGTCGAACCGACCGTGGAGACGAAAGTCGCGCAGCTTCACGATGCCGTTGACGCCTCCAGGAATGCGTGAGACCCGATCGTTTGCTAATCGAACGGATGCACAAAGGAAGACTTCTTCAGAGTGAAAATGCAATGGCGGCAATTCGCCGCCGGCAGCGCCGACGCGCCGGGTTTCCGGCTGCATCCCTTGAAGGGCGACCGCGCTGGACAGGCGACCGAGCACAGCTACTGGCCTGCCCTACAGGCTACCGTATGCACATATCTTTGTTCATGCTTCATGATGGCTATGACCTGCCACTTGCATCAACTTGTGATTCACCTTGTTCCGATCAGGCACGGCAACGGACGAGCAGGTCCGAATTCAGAAGGCAATTTCGCCACATGTCCGAACTCACTCCGTCTGGGGCCAAGATCTCCACAATGTCACGAAAGCAGTTCTTGATGCGAGCCATATCGAGACTTTCCTGAGCGGCGCTTCCCACTCGCATGAACGTTGCCTATTCCTCTGCCCGCTTGCGGCCTCCAATCAGCCCAGTGACTTGCCCATCGTCCTCCACCCCACGCAGAATGAAACCTCCCTGCAAGTTCAGAAGGTCAGACACTTCCCTTGAAGTAAAGCCGACTGGCAGTCGTCGCTCTCAAAGTCGACATGCGAGTTCTCTCCATTGGCAATGATCTCGAAGAACTCCGTTCTGTTCATCTCTCGCAACCTGTTTCAAGAATCTCTTGGAATGGATCGACTTTGGTGTGTGAATTCCAACCAACAGGCAGGCTGACATTTCAGCGGTCGAGACACTGCACTGCAGCGCCTTCCAAAGCCACCCTGGCGTCTGCGCAACAAATGCTAGACTCCACCACAGACACGACCCACTCAACCAAACCGTTGGCTCACTGTCCAACCTCGCCAGATCACCGATCTGTCCCGCTTTTGCCGCGGCGCTTCAATGTATCGCTGAGCATGTGCAACAGTTCGAATTGTCGTGCCCATGACCAACTGCTTTGCAACCGTGCACACCATCGCAGGAGCATTGCTGCAATGGTTCACGGCTTGCCAGGGCCAAACGGCGCTTCAAGCGAGTTTCGCAGGCGAACACGCCTCG
>JAPOOS010000138.1 GCA_026713305.1 Paracoccaceae bacterium | reverse complement strand
TGCTGGATTTCCGGCGCCGAGAAATTGATCATTCCGACAGGGCAGGGAAACTCTTCGATCTGGAAGCTGTCGACATCGACGAAGTAGGGCGCACTACCGTCACCGTGCGCAAGAATGTTGAGCGGATTGATGTCGCCTATTATGACATTCATCCGGTGCATGTACTCTATCCGTTCCAACACCCCGATGCACAGGTTCACGAGATTCCTGCGGGTCCAATCCGGGAATGTCTTGCGCAGCATCGCACTGACGAACACCGACTTCTGCAGGGGGTGGCCGTGCGCATGGGGCATGAGTATCCCGACAAACTCTCCGAATGAATTCGTCAGAAGCTCCTCTGGCCAGCAGATGCCCTTGCAGTCAACATCGGCCGCCACCATGCGCTTGAGCTTTTCGTGCCTCCACCGAGTGATCCTTTCCCTGCGGTAGATCTTGGCGACCTTTCCCGAGATTGAAGTCAAGAATACAGTGCCTTCTCCCCCTGCGCCGACAGCACTGCCCAACCTTATCGGATTGCCTGATCGTGACTGTCTGACCATGTCCCCAGAACCGGGAACGCTCGTAACCGGAATTGGCGTATCCTTGACAACCGAAACCGAAGCGGGGAGCCGGAATTGCGTGAACGGGGAGCCCTTCGACGTTGTGGCCAGAGTGTTTGAGGATTTTCCCTTTCCAATCCAAACTACCGACTTCACTCCTGCCTGGGTTGCGGCCCAGTGCTGGCTCTCGTCCCGCGTCAGCAGGCCCAGTTTGTAGTCCCTGGCGATCGGAAAGTTTCTTTCCTGCCACGACATGGGGCGCTGTGGAGACATTCTCTCAATTTGGTAGAGTTCCACCCACCCGAGGTCGAAGCGCAGAAACCTGTCGTTGTCGCGAGGTGCCATCCCGTTTGGAAGCGTTGCAACAATGCGGGGCTCTTCTCGGTCGAGCAGCCTGTATATCTTGGCGGCATTTTCCGATTGCAGCTTGTTGGAGCCTCGCTTCGTGGTCGCTTCGAGTTCTTGGCGCAGCGTCGTGGAGATGACCGGAAATGCCTTGTCCTGCAGCCGCATGATCACGTACGGATCAGCCAACAGCACGGATGCATCCACCAAGGCACCGGGGACACGTAGCCTGTCCTTTGCCTGCCTCTGGCGCTGTGCAGTGCGTTGCCTCAAGTCGATGGTCCCGATGTTTGGTTGCTGGCAAATTGAAACTGGTTGGAGCTTGATTGCTGTCGATTCTCTCGAATAGTCCATAACAGCAGAAATGCCAATGGATCGTATTGGATTCTCGACCTTTCCAACGGGCATGAGCTGTCAAGCGTCGCCGTCCAAAGTCCAATTCCAAAACTGATCGAGAGGCATCGATTGAGGTGCGGACACCGCGCGTGATTCCCCCACCGAAGCACTTGTTCCAGTTCGAACTGCCGCTGCCTACGGTTCGCGGGGACAGTTATGAATTCCACATGGCCGGCGCAGCGACTTCGTCATCAACTCCCATGCTGCATTGAACCGGCCTGACATCAATGGCGCCAAAACGTAACCCGCTCGTTCCTACTCCGATTCTCGAATCATGCTTGAAAGAGGGCTGCGCTCAAGCCCAGTATGTCAGTGAATCGTTGCCTTGGCAGGCAGGGATTGTCTTGTGAAGGGGCCTTGAGAGACGCAATCTCCAATCTTGAAGGCCAAGGCGATCGGAAGAACTGGATGGCGGATGTCGGCTCTCGGTCGAGTGCAATGAAGTCCAAATTGACAATGCGGCTCAATCCGCAATCAGCAGCGCCATCGATACGTCTTCCGTGGTCCGAGGCAGGAAGGTCATCGGCAGGTTCTTCTTCAAGATTTCCTTCATCTTTTCTCCAAAGATCAGCCTTTCCCATTTGAACAGCGTGGAAACCGCCGGCGCGATCTTGCCTGTGCTTTTCGGCGGCAGCCACTGTCCGGCGTCAGAAAGATGTGCCAGGGCTACGTCAAGCCGCAAACGGCTGCGCTACGACAAACAAACGAAGGCAAAGTCGCAGAAGCTGACGCAATGGGAGGTTGCATTGGCGGAGCGGCAAGCGGACATCAAGAGTCAACGAGAGGAATTGACGATAGGAGAGTGGAAACAGAAAACTCGGGAGCAGGAAATGGAGATACGAGAGCGACAAGCAAGCTGACTTATGCGTGCAAGAATGATTGGGTTCTAGCGGGGGCCGGTGTCACAGCGGCGATTGATGTCCAGGCTCTCCAAAACAATCATTTCGAGCGCTGCCAAGAACAGCCTGTAGTGGCTTGAACCGATGGAGCAGTCTTCAAGTTTGGGGATGAGCGCTTGATGATACATTGCGGGAATTCTGCCAATGACAGCTTCTGGCGTCATGGGGCGAACTCCAGTGTTGAATTCCGCTTGCATCCACTGACCCTTGCTGCCACGCCAACCACTTTCCGATACAAACCCGGTTATCCCGGACAGGCGAAGCCCAAACACGCACGTTTTGCAAGAGCCTCAACGATGACAACCTACTAAATCAGCCTAAAAGAAATTGAATACCGCATTTATGCCAAGAATTATCAAGATCCAGAACAAGCAGCCAAAAGCCACTCCGCAGCCACTTGCTATGTCAAATTCGGAATCGTCCCCGGCCTGCTTTGATGGCGCTGCCTTGCTCGGCTGGGCCGAAGTTGACTTGACCGACGCGCTGGCGGCTTGTTTCCTTTTCTTCTTCTTCCTTTTGGGGACGCTTGTGACG
>JAPOOS010000277.1 GCA_026713305.1 Paracoccaceae bacterium | reverse complement strand
TGACTCAACATCGAAATGAACGCTGTCGATTGCCAAGCATGTTGGTTCGCGATGTCTCTCAGCTGGTCCCCTGGGTCCGAGTGAAGTTCCGACATGATCATGCGGTTCAGTACAACGGACTTGGCAACCCGGGCAGGAAAGCGCTCCATTCTGTTTCTGCATCGTTCGGCGACAAAAGCGAGATTGTCCAGAATGACTTCCCCGGTTCCAGGCCGAAAGTCGAAATGGCACACGAATGCCGCTGCAATTGCCCTTTCGTATGAATTCAGCATTTCGAACCCCTGCCAGGGCGGACCAAGCTGATCCTCCAACACCTCGCTGACGGCCTCAACATCCAGATGGCTGCAAACTGCGTCCAATTCGCTGTTGGCAATTTGTGCAGTTGGTCTGCTGTTGGTCGGCGCACAGGGATTCCTGGCAACAAGTCGCGTGTGAAAGAGCCATTCTTCAGGACGCAGGGAGCGCTCGGACGCAGACCGACAGCGATTGCCGGGAGAAGGTGCAATGAGCAATCCCAGATTGCCGGCGCCGGAGTGACTGTCATTGCGCAGGCTGCAATTGTCAGGCTCACATGCTCGGGGGCTGTCGCCTGGCGACACTCGCGCCGTGCGAGCCGCTTTCCAGCGCATGGTTTGCGCATGAATCAGCGAGTCGAGGTCGTGCGTCGTGCGATACCGAAGGTCTGGCCTCACACGTCGGGCACGCAGCGCCAGAAACAGCAACGGCGGCATGTACAGAATGGCCGCAACCCGGCCGGCCGTCTGCTGGACAAACAGCAGTTGACTTCGGTCGATGACCGCAGCCGATGACGGACTTGCAAGGCTTTCGGCGTACAACGCGGGGACGAGCAGCTTGTTGCCCAACAGAGCCACCGACTGCAGGGCTGGAATTCCCTCGGCAAGCATGGCTGCGGGCACCAGATGCAACCACGCGACCAATGTCAGCCAGGGTCTGACTTCGGATTCGATTGCGGACAGGACGGTTGCCGCAACGAGGCATCCCGCCAGCGCCACGAACAGCAGTCTTGTCAGTTCGTCGTCACTCTGTTGCGACTGAGGCATGGTTGGTTCTCCCGGATGCAACACTGACAGCATGCCGATGCGCCTTGCTCCTTGGGTGAACCGGGTACCCTGGATCGTTGAAACCGGGAACCGCAGATCGGAGAGGCAGCTTGTTGGCAAGTGAATTCTGTTGTTAGGAAGTCGCCGAACGCAGTTCTGGCTGCAGCGGCAATGGAACCGAGGCAGGACAAGGGAACGTGCGCAAAGTTCTTGATGGCGCAATCGGCTTGCAACAAAAACCTGATGCAATCACCATCCCAGAGCTTGGTTGCTGCACATGAGGGCCAGTTTGCAGTAAGTAACTTCGGTGGACACTTGGATTGCTTGCGAAATGATCGAATGGAAAATGCGTGAGATGGATTTGTCGGATCTGAAGCGGGCTCCATCAACCATCTGGGAGTTGGAGACTCCAGTCCCGCTTGTTGATGTCGACGTGGCTTGCCGCAACCTGGAACGGTGGCAAAGGCGGTGCGAGCAGCTAGGAATCGCCAATCGTCCTCACATAAAGACACACAAGATGGTGCTTTGGGCCAACGAACAACTGCGACTGGGCGCCTTGGGAATCACGGTACAAAAGCTTGGCGAAGCTGAAGTGATGGCCCGGGCGGGAATCACCGACATCTTCGTCACCTACAACATTGTCGGGGCCGGCAAGGTGAAAAGACTCGCAAGACTGGCACGGTCCAACGAGATCAAGGTCACGGCCGACAACAGGGAATGCTGCCGGCAGACTGCCCACGCCGCCGCAAGGGCCGGTCGCGCCATAGGCGTGTTTGTGGAATGCGATACCGGCGGAAAGCGCAACGGCGTCCAATCTCCGGAGGAAGCCCTGGAACTAGCCCGGTTCATTGATGGACAGCGGTTTCTGGAGCTAGAGGGGTTGATGACCTTCCCTGCAAATGGCTCCAGAATTGCATCGGCGGAGTTCCTGAGCAAGTCCCAGGACCTGCTCTTGGCGGCAGGACTGCCTTGCAATGCCGTGTCATCCGGCGGGTCCACCGACATGTGGTCCGCCGAGGGTCTTGAACGGGTGACCGAGTACCGTGCGGGAACCTACATTTTCAACGACAGATCGCTGGTTGACAGCAACTCATGCTCGCTTGACGATTGCGCTGTGACGGTTCTTGCCACAGTTGTAAGCAAGCCGTCCTCGGGAGACAGGATTACCCTGGATGCAGGGTCGAAGGCATTGACAAGCGACCTGCGGAACTTCAACGACTACGGCATCGAGCTAGCCTCCGGAAATCCAGTTTACTCCCTGAGCGAAGAACATGGTCTTCTCGATGTTCGGGGCTGGGAAGGCGCTCCCGCAGTCGGCGACATGGTTCGAATTCTGCCTAACCACGTGTGCCCGGTCATCAATCTGTTCGACGAAGTGGCGCTGGTGCGCGGAGAAGAGGTTGTTGGGATGGCAACCGTTGATGCGAGGGGCAAGGTACAGTAGCGGTCCAGGAATTGGGCGCTGTTTCCGGTTGCAGACATTGACCGGCCGACGCGGGAGCCGCCTGCTCGACGCCTATGCTGCGGCAGGTGGCCTGCACTGAAGGATTCTGAAACTTGGAACATCGGAGGGCTTGAATTCCATGCCGAACGAAGGAATCGATGCAAAGCCGGATGCGGACAACATCCTGGCAGCTGCCAGAAAGGCGTCGAAAAGGCGGGGATTGCCGCCAGTCCATTTGTGGAATCCACCATTTTGCGGGGATCTTGACATGCGGATTGCCCGTGACGGAACCTGGTTCTACCTCGGAACGCCGATCGGACGCCATTCGCTGGTCAAGCTGTTTTCGTCAATCCTCAGGCGTGACGGCGACGACTATTTCCTGGTTACGCCCGTCGAAAAGGTCGGCATCAGAGTTGACGATGTGCCCTTTGTGGCCGTCGACTTCGAGACTGCCGGCGACGGAATCAGGAGAGAGGTGACCTTCGTCACAAATGTAGGCGATCAGGCGACAGCCGGCAGCGAGCATCCGGTCAGGGTGTTTCGGGATGCCAAGACGGGTGAAGTTTCGCCGTATGTTCGCGTACGATCGAATCTTGACGCGCTGATTGATCGCAAGAGTTTCTACCGGCTGGTGGACATTTGTGAACACGCGGAACATGAAAAGCAGAACTGGTTCGGGCTGTGGTCCTGCGGAGTTTTCTTTCCTTTCATTCCAAGCGCGGAGCTTGAATAGAAGCGTGTGTTGCCTGCCGTTCGGACGCAGGTTTTGCGACCTCAAGCCAGAGTTCGAAAGAGCCAAGCAGTGTGGCGAAGATTCACGAAGCGGGGACGCAGCATGCGGACCTGCCGTGGAAGGCGTAGTTCGATGACCATCCAGTTCTCATCGGCCAATCGGTTGAATCTTTTGCAAGAAGCTCGTGTTTAGGCTTCGCCTGTCCAGGAAAATCGGAATTGTCTTCGAAAGATGGCCGGCGTGGGAGCAAGAGTCAGTAGGTGCAGGCGAAAAACAACACTGGAGTTCGCCCCACGACGCGCGATGTCCACATCAGCCGCTCTCCCGCAATGTTTCAACCAACTCTCATCCCCGAACCTGAAGACAACTCCATTGGTTCAAGCCGCTGCAGGCTGTTCCCCGCAGCACTCGAAATGGTCGCTTTGGAGAGCCTGGACATCAATCGCCGCGGTGAAGCCAAACGACCCCCGAAGGACAGCGTTGCTATGGTCCGGGCCTTTGTGGCCAAGGCGACATGGGGCATGAAGACAACCCGCGAGGTTCTCGACCGTCTCATGTTCGATCTCTCTCTGCGTCGGATGTGCGCCTGGGTGTTTCGACGTGAGGTCCCGAGCGAAGCGACGTTCAGCCGTGCCTTTGCCGAGTTTGCCGTCACCGAGGTGCCGGCGCGTGTGCACGAGAACAAGGTCAGGCAAGTCCATGGCAGCCGTTTGGCTGGTCATGCTTCCCGTGATGCGACGGCGATTGAGGGTCGTGAGCGGTCCGGCGAGCGCCGGAAGGCGAGCTTGCCTGGTCGGCAGGCGAAGCAGCGTCCTTCAAAGATGCTGGCCGAGTTGCCGCAGGATTGCAATGTGGGTCGCAAGGCGAATGCGAAGGGGTAACAGCATGGCTTGGCGGGGCTGCAAGCTGCACATGGACGTTGCCGACAGCGGGCTTCCCCTCAGCTTCCTTCTGACTTCGGCCTCGCGGCATGACAGTCGGGCGGCGATGCCGCTGTCTTCGCTGACCGGCGATCGGGTTGAGCATCTCCTTGGGTTGATGGACAGCGACTATGACGCCAAGGCGCGCAGGCATGCTTGCTTCACCTGTCCTT
>JAPOOS010000276.1 GCA_026713305.1 Paracoccaceae bacterium | reverse complement strand
TCTTTTGTCGTATGTAGTTTGGGCGCTTTCCGTAGCATATTCACCACTACCTCGAATGGAAGGGCGTGTTGGGGGGTTCGCGGCACACCGTTGGGGGGGGGGGGGGGGGGCGGCCCGATTCCAGAGTTCGCTGTACCAAGTAGTGAGGCAGTTCAGAAGCAGCACATGAACGAGAGCCGCATCCGGAAGTTCTACCCAAGGCAGAGGGTCGAGATCACTTTTGCGAACGGTGACTATTCCCGACACCTTCATGAGGAAGTCGAACGGCAGCGAAATCCACAGCGCCGCCGCTGTAAGGAGTTCACGGTCAATGGCAAATGCAATGCTCTCAATTGTATGCACATGGGCAATTCCCGGTGGGTACAGCGCCGCCATCAGCGTGCGTTCATTTGCTGGATTCACCATCTTTCTCAGGAACAGTCTATAGTGGTCGGAGTGCTTGCTGCGCTTGTCCCAGGGCACGGACGGCAACTCGTTCCGGTATTCCCGCATGTCGATGTTGGGCGTGTATACCGACTTTGGCAGACAGTCTTCGGGCAGATGCTCCAGATGCAGCGTTTCGTTGTTAGCGTTGGTTTTGCCGCCAGGCGACTGAAAGAATGGATTCCCGACAAAGAAGTTTGGACCGGTGAGCACAAGAGCCTCGGGGCTGTCGCGAAAGCCCGGGTCCCTGCGAATGATGCCGGCATGCTGGGCTGTTGTTTCATTCCACATGCTGCGGACAGAGTAGTTCTCGACGCTGTTCGACAGCCGTGTCGGCAGGCGTCCGAACTTCTCGAGCACCGCCACGACCTGCCGCGAATGCGGCGCCGGCATGCGCGTGTACTCCGCGTCGGCGCAGTCCGGTCCCTCCATGACGGCGGCAAACGCTTTCAGCGTGTCCGAGTTGACGTCGACGATGCGGTCGGCATGGCCGCGCAGCTCCCAGTCGTCGTTGGCGTCCTTGATTCCCGGCACCTCGTCGCCGATGCCGTCATGCGCAAAGCATGCATCGACCGTTTCCGGCAGGAACAGGTTGTGGATTGTCTTGAAGGACGTCTCCCTTTCATGCCCGCGGTAGATGTTGATGCTGTATTCGTTCTTGGAGTTAATTCCGGCAAACATCCGCGACGTCAGCGTGTTCCTAAACTGGAAGTGATGGATCAGCCTGCGATAGGCTTCCCGGCGCAACTCGATCTTGCCGGGGGTCAGCAAGTGCCTGTCGGGATGCAGGAGGCCAACACGACCGTCACGCTTCACCAGCGCCAAGGCTCGCTCGATGAAACATTTGTAGAGATTGGTGTCGCCAGCTGTTAGGTGGTAGTTCTGGCTGGCTGCAAGGAACTTCCGCCTTCCGTCGAAGGCGCGAAAGTCCGCAAGGTACTGCTTCCGCCACTCGGGCGTGCGCAGCAGCGACGACTTCTGTTGCATTGTCTCATAGGAAGTTGTCCTGCGCAGTTCAAGCCTCGGGTCGAAGGCCGACAGGTGCAGCTTGTCCTGCCAGGAAAGGCTGATCCAGGGCGGATTGCCGATGACCAGATCGAAGCCTCCGTCAAGGAGCAGAATGTCGCCCAGCTCCAGCGGCCAATGAAAGAAACGCTCCCGTTCGCTGACCCTATTGACGACACGAAAGCGCGGAATCTTCCGCACCAGCGCCTCGGGCTCGAACTCCGCATCGCCGGACATC
>JAPOOS010000235.1 GCA_026713305.1 Paracoccaceae bacterium | reverse complement strand
GCCATCCAAGTGACGCTCATGGAAACAATTCGCCCCATGATCGTTGAGTCCACCCAGACAAAGGATCAATTCATTCCGGACTTCAATGTATGGTCGGCTGAAATCTCCCAGGCCACTCCAAACGCTGTCGGCCCACTTGAGAGCAGGAAAGGCTGACCGTGCAAGGCGCTCGAATTCTTGCTCATTCGCATTCTCAAGTTGGATTGCCGAGCGAAAGAAGCCGACATGATGGCATTCACGAGTTACGAAGTGCAGTTCGCATTCAACGCCAGCTACCGAAACCGGCACCTGTCCGCGCGGTACCTCGCCAAGTGGCAGTGGCAAAACCGCCACATTGCGATTCTTGTGACACTCGGCATGGGCCCACGCCACCTCGGGCGCGAACTGGTTTTTTCCATCGAATTCGACATCATAGTGTTCCAGCTCTTCATCACTGAATGTACCAGTCCTATCCAGCATGAGACGAAGCCGTTGACCGCGGTCATGATCAAGTTGCAACGGGCAAGTTGTTGATTCAAACAGTGCAGAGTAGAGTTTCACGCCACCGCCAAGGTTCACATTGTAGAAGCCTTCCTGACTGATGACGCGTTCGTTTCGCTCGCGGGCCAAATCCAGTCTCTCGAGGAACTGATCGATTGCGTTTGAAAGCGCATCCGAATTGTACGCGTTTGCCCAGGACGACTCCTCGAGCACAAATCGGAATGTCATCTTTTGCGTGCCCTCCTGGAGGCAAGCAAGGCCAGATCAACCAATGTTTGATCAAAGAAGCCGGCTGGCCAGGCGGTTAGTTGACCGCTTCGTTCCAGTTCCATCGTTTGAAAGGTCGGGTACCCGTCGTCACCGACCTGGAAGAAGTGTATTGCCACAGATTTCGCGAGACCTTCGGCGCTGCCATCTGCAACAGCAACACGGATGCCATTCAGGACATGATCGCTATGGGTTTCGATAATGACCTGTACGCCATCTGCTGCAATCCGTGCAAGGAATCTGCCGATCTGGGATTGACCAGACGGATGCAGATGGGCTTCCGGGTTTTCCACGATGAGCAACCCGCCAGTTTCAGCACGGAGCGCTGCAACGACGATTGGAAGCACGTACGAAATGCCAAAGGCTTCGTTGGGCGCACGTGTCCACTCGCTTCGAAGACCTGGCCTCTTGAAACGCAGCCGAGTAATCGATGTGTGCGGAATCCATTCAGCTTCGATCTGGGTCGGACGAACGATCCTTCCCATCCAGCTCTCCGTTTGGTGAAGCAAGCTGGCAACGCTGCTTGCAGACTGGCGGTCTTCGATGCGTCCATCCCGGATGCGCGACCGACCTAGAGATGCCAGAACATGCGCCACAAATTCGCCGCGTGAACCAACATCGAGTTCATCCAAGCTTGAGGCGCTGGCGCCGAGTACGTCACGCGGCCCCAAACGCTCGGCGCATAGATAGCTAAACTGCGGAGCGGACCCTGAGAGCGCCCCGGCATATTCGTCAGGGCTTTCAGCCACGGCCGCGTTCAATGTCCTTGCTTCGCCGGCACTCGTCGCTTCAAACGACCAACGCCGCCGTGTGCCGCATGTGTCGAGCACTTCAATGGCCGCCCGATCGTCTACGGCCTCGTGATTGATGACATCCTGCACCCCGCCCAATGCCAAGTTGTCGACGCCACTTAACTCGACATGGCCTTTTTCGGGCTGTTTGGCCGCCTGCCTGGCAAGCAGGAGCGCATGAAGTACAGAAGACTTTCCAGCGCCGTTGGCGCCCGTCAACACAGTCAGATTTGCAGTCTTCAAGGTTAATTCACGAAACCGTTTGAAGTTTTCCAATCGGACTTCGGCAATCACTTAAGCACCTCGTTCACCAGTGAACGCACCTTGCCTAGGCGGGTTCGGACCCTCCTTACATTGCCGGTGGCAAGACTAATGGAACTAATGAAGTCTTCATCATCTGTCATCATTGAGCGTGCACGGCCTGCGAGTTCCTCGGACGCGCTCTGAACGGAGGCGGTGCTGTGATCTGCAAGCACAGTCCCCCAGCTTTCGACAAGCGCACGGTTAATGGGGTTCTTCCATTTGGCATTCCATGGCCACTTGCGGAAAGTGTGCTCGCCGAACACGGCGTAGCTATTGGTCATCCCGTTGACAAACTGTTCATGAAGAGAGTCGAGGCTTGAGTTGTCAAGCCCGTCAATTGTTTCCGTCACCTTGCTCAGGAATTCATCAAAACTCCTGTGGAGCGCGAATTCCTCTGAAGTGTGTAGGCGAAAGGCGATGAAACGCAATGCCACCTCTCGGTCTGCCATCCTGACATGATTCTTCAAGGCACCCCCCGTGGCATCAACGAAGCTCTGGTCATTTGCCAGCCTCTTCAGGAATTCACGTGATTTGTCCTTGCTCATGCAGTGACGGACTTCCTGTGCGCTGAGGGGACTGCCGCTAGTGTTGATACGGCGAAATATGTCGAACTTGACCAGAAAGGGAGTCTGTGGGTCTATGACATGAGCGACAAACTGTGTACCGTTCAATCGCCGTTGAAACAGCCTGTCCAGATCACCAAAGCCCAGCCCGACCAATTTGTCGAGATAGTCCGCGCGGCCCAACTTGAAGGATCTCTTGGCCACATACTCGTATATCGTTGTCAACCGCTGGATGCCATCGACGACCTGGAGCAGTCCCGAATTGTCTTCGTTGAAGTAGAATGACGGCAGGGGAATGCCCAGCAGAAGCGACTCAACCAAACCCCACTTTTGCTTGGGCTTCCACACATACTGGCGCTGAAAGTCGGGAGCGAGGTCAATGTCACCGTCGCCAATCATGTCCACCACCTGACGCAAGGAATAGTGTCTAGTGTGAACACGGATTTTTTCTGGATCCCATGGTTCAGGTTCGTTGGGCGTCGACGAATCTTCGTCTTCGACCTCTACGCCCGTTGCGAGATTCTCGACGTACTCTTCGCGAACCTTGTCTTTGGGCTGGGGATTGGAGTCAGTTTTCGGCATGGATCTGATTTTCGAAACTATGTCTACTGCGTTCGGCGGTTCCCCGGGGCATTGTTGCCGTGCAGACCTGGAAGCGGTTTGTGGGCAACTCTTGGTCAAGAACTGGCGATTCGGTTGCCCAATTGGCGCAACTGCCTGGTTTCCGGGGGCTCAGTGCACAACCAATACACCAAGATGCCGACAATTGCACATGCGAACGGCTACGTTTGGTATGGCACACTGGGTGTTTGAACGCAATCTCCAGTACCTGAAGCCTGAAGCTGGTAGCTGTGACCCCTTCCAGAGCGTTTCTCAACTCTGTACTCGGCAAAGGATCTTCAACACCGGGAACCAGCCCGGACATCGCCTGCCGGAATGCATGCCTTGATCCTGACACAGCCTCGCCGAAGTGCCGTTGGAATTCAGTCTTAAGCGCTGAAGAGCTGAATCCACCAAATCAACGCACCCACGACCGTGACGCGGTTGGGGAGGGATTGGCAGCTTCGAGTGGGATTGCCCGTCAACGGGAAATGCCCGACCAGGGAGGTGCTGCCGATGACAAAGCGGCAACCTTGCATGGGCAGCGAGCTTGCGAGGTCTGTCCGAGGCGCGCATCCCAAAAAGGAAAATGGGCGCCGGAGCGCCCATTTCAATGCGGTTGAATTCTGCGTGCGGCTTACATCATGCCGCCCATGCCGCCCATGCCACCCATGTCCGGCATCGGTGGGTTCGCACCCTTCGGCTCCGGCTTCTCCGCGACCATGGCTTCGGTCGTGATCAGCAGGCCGGCAATCGAAGCCGCGTCCTGAAGCGCAGTTCGCACGACCTTGGCGGGATCAATGATGCCAAACTGGAACATGTCGCCATACTCGTTCGTTTGGGCATTGTAGCCGAAGTTCTGTTCGGTGGATTCCCGGACCTTGCCCGCCACGATGGCTGCATCGACACCAGCGTTTTCGGCGATCTGGCGCAGCGGCATTTCCAATGCCTTGCGCACAATCTTAACACCGGCGTCCTGGTCGCTGTTTTCGCCCGTCACGCTTTCGAGCAAGTTGGCGGCCGCCAACAGCGAAACGCCGCCGCCGGCAACAACGCCTTCCTGCACCGCGGCGCGGGTGGAGTTGAGCGCGTCTTCCACGCGGTCCTTGCGTTCCTTCACCTCGACCTCGGTCGAACCGCCCACACGGATCACAGCCACGCCGCCAGCGAGCTTCGCAAGACGTTCCTGCAGCTTCTCGCGGTCGTAGTCGGAAGTGGTCTCTTCGATTTGCTGTCGAATCTGCGTCACACGTCCTTCAATTTCCGCCTTTTCACCAGCGCCGTCGACAATTGTCGTTTCGTCCTTGGTGATGGAAATCTTGCGGGCCTTGCCCAGCATGTCGGTCGTGACGTTTTCCAGCTTCATGCCCAGGTCTTCGGAGATCACCTGACCGTTGGTCAGCACCGCAATGTCCTGAAGCATCGCCTTGCGACGGTCTCCAAAGCCAGGCGCCTTGACGGCCGAGATCTTGAGGCCGCCGCGGAGCTTGTTGACCACCAACGTGGCCAGAGCCTCGCCTTCCACGTCCTCGGCGATGATCAGCAGCGGCTTGGTCGACTGAATGACCGCCTCAAGCAGCGGAACCATCGGCTGCAGGGAGGAAAGCTTCTTCTCATGCAGAAGGATGAAGGCGTCTTCCAGCTCGCAGGTCATCTTGTCGGCGTTGGTGACAAAATAGGGAGACAGGTAGCCGCGATCGAACTGCATGCCTTCGACGACATCAGTCTCGGTCTCCAAGCCCTTGTTCTCCTCGACCGTAATCACGCCCTCGTTGCCGACTTTCTGCATGGCATCGGCGATCTGGTCGCCGATCTCGGATTCGCCGTTGGCGGAAATCGTTCCTACCTGGGCAACCTCTGCTGAATCGGAAACCGAACGCGACATGCTCTGAATGCTGTCGATCGCGGCCGACACCGCAGTGTCGACGCCGCGCTTGAGATCCATTGGATTCATTCCGGCGGCGACAAACTTGAGCCCTTCCCGAACGATGGCCTGAGCCAGCACGGTCGCTGTTGTGGTGCCGTCACCCGCTTCGTCGTTGGTGCGCGAGGCAACCTCACGAAGCATCTGCGCTCCCATGTTTTCGAACTTGTCCTCAAGCTCGATTTCCTTGGCGACGGTTACCCCGTCCTTGGTGATCCGTGGAGCTCCGAACGACTTGTCTAGGACGACGTTTCGGCCCTTCGGTCCAAGCGTTACCCGCACCGCGTCGGAAAGGACGTTGATGCCCTTCATCATGCGGCCACGGGCATCCGTTTCAAATCTTACCTCTTTTGCAGGCATTTTCTCATCTTCTCCTGTAGTCAGTACTTGTAAGGGCTAGTCGGTAATGATGCCGAGGATGTCGCTTTCCTTCATGATAAGCAGTTCCTCGCCATCAAGCGTCACCTCGGTGCCAGACCATTTGCCGAACAGGATGCGATCGCCGGCCTTGACGCCCATTGGAATCAATTCTCCCGAATCCTTCCGAGCGCCCTCTCCGCAGGAGATGACCTCTCCTTCCGCCGGCTTCTCCTTGGCGGTGTCGGGAATGATGAGTCCGCCCTTGGTTCTTTCGTCGCTTTCGATGCGGCGAACCAAGACACGGTCCTGAAGTGGCGTGAAGTTCATATCAATACTCCCTACTGGTTGCTGGGCCTTGCCAATTGCTTTCACTGAATTGTTGGCGCTCGCGTCCAGTGAGTGCCAACAACTCGGCAATTAGGAACATCCATGGAGAGTTTCAAGTCCATCCCGCATTTTTTCGCGCCGTCGTTCCACGTCGGGAGCGCCACTGCGCTTTCAGAAGGCTCCGAGCGGGTAGCGGGTTGCCTGCTCTTGACAATGCGGCGAATCCTGCGCAACGGCTATGCGTCGGCATGCCGTCACGCAGATTCCGGAGCCGTTCACGAGCCCGGTTCGGCAGTTTGACTGTTGGCGCGGCCGAGCCATTCTACAGACCAAATGGGTAGAGAAACACACGTGATCAAGATTTTCGGCCACAAATCGCCAGACACCGATTCAACCGGCTCGCCAATCATTTGGGAGTGGTACCTCAACGAGATTGCACAAATGCCCGCGCAGGCATGCCTGTTGGGCCCGCCAAGCAACGAAGCCCTGTTCGTTCTCGACCATTGGGGTTTTGAGCAGCCACCGACAATCGACGGCGTCGAAGAAGGCGACGAGGTGGTCATTGTCGACACCAACAATGTCGACGAACTGCCGGAAGGCATTGGCAAGGCAAGCATCATCCAGATCATCGATCACCACCTTCTGCAAGGTGGCCTGTCGACCTCCAAGCCAATTGAAATCACCATGCGGCCGGTGGCTTGCACGGCTACGGTCATGCACGATCTGATGGGCGATTCCGCCCGCGACATGCCTTCCCCAATTCGCGGCATGATGCTCAGCTGCATTCTGTCCGACACGCTGGCATTCCGCTCGCCCACGACCACCAGCCATGACCGAATCCTCGCCACCAATCTGGCAAGCGGGCTCGGCGTGGACATTTCGGAATTCAGCAGCCAAATGTTCGCAGCGAAGTCCGACGTTTCAATGTTCTCGGACGCCGAACTGCTGCTCCAGGATTCGAAGCGCTACCAGGTCGGCGGCAAATGGCTGCGCATCACCGTTCTCGAAACGACCACGCCGGAACAGGCGCTGGCGCGAAAGTCCGGCCTGATGAACGCCATGAATGCCGTGGCCGACAGCGAGGCAACCGACCAGATTCTCCTGTTCGTCGTTGACATACTGAACAACCAGTCGACTCTGCTCGTCCCCAACTCGTTTGCCGCGGGCATCGCCTCACTTTCGTTCGACGTCGAAGCCGACGCCGATGCAATTTTGCTTCCCGGCGTCGTCTCGCGCAAGAAGCAAATCATTCCATGCCTGAAGGTCCCAGCCTGAAGCGAACGCCGCAAGCAACCGGAAGGCAATTTTGCATGTCAAGGATCATTGAACGATTCGGGGAAGTAGCGCACCAATTCGATGCCCTGTTCTTCGATGTCTGGGGATGCCTTCACAATGGCCTGACCCCCTATCCAAGGGCAGTGTCGACGCTGTGCGAGTTCACCAGGAACGGGGGGCTTGTCGTTCTGCTGACAAACTCCCCGCGGCGAAGTCACGTTGCTCGCCTGCAACTCCGCGACATCGGCGTTTCCGAAAGGTCGTGGAATCTCCTTGTCACATCCGGCGACGCCGCGGCCACTTCGCTGTTCTCCGGCGACGTGGGTCGACGCGTGTTCCACATAGGAACGCGGTTCGAACTCGGATTCTTTGAATCGTCGCCCGGCGACTTCTGGTCTGCAACCGAGATTGAACGGGTGTCGATCGACGAAGCCGAAGGCGTTGTTTGCACCGGCCCCTTCCTCGAAGACAGGGAAAGCGCCGAAGTCTATCTGCCGCTGTTGCATCGCGCCCTGAACCGCTCTCTTCCGATGCTGTGCGCAAATCCGGACATACATGTCGACCGAGGCAGCCAGCGGGAGATTTGCGCCGGCGCCATCGCGCAAGCCTACGAAAGCATCGGCGGCGAAGTGCTGCTGTTTGGCAAACCTCGCAAAGCGATATACGATCTTGCACTTGCCGGGCTGCGCAAGCTGGTTCCCGGGATTGCCAGACAGCGCATCCTGTGCGTCGGCGACGGCATCTCGACCGACATTCTGGGCGCCACGCGAAACGGCTTTCCGGCGCTGTTCGTAACCGGCGGTCTGGCTGCCGCCGAAACAGGCACCCTGGGTCGACCCGACCGCAAACTGCTAGGAGAGTTTCTTGCATCCCAAGACATCCATCCCGAATACAGCATCGGCCATTTCCGCTGAGCGATTTGGGGAGACAGCTTTCCTGCTCACATGGCAGCCTGACCGGAGACTCTGATTTTGGAAATTGTCCGGGGATACGCTCACACGTCCGAGCGATGGCGGGGTTCGGTGGCGGCAATTGGCAACTTTGACGGGGTGCACGCAGGTCATCAGGCGGTCATCCGCACCGCGGTGGCGGCGGCTCGAAAGCAGGCGGCTCCAGCTGCAGTGATTACATTCGAACCCCATCCTCGGCAGTTCTTTGCACCCAGGATTGAAGCCTTCCGCCTCACCGTTCCGGCCACGAAGGCACACAGACTCGAACAACTCGGCGTGCAGGTTGTGTTTGAACTGAACTTCGACCGGGACTTTTCCCGCCTTGAGGCTTCCGACTTTGCGGCACAGGTGCTGGCTCGGGGTCTCGGCGTGACCCAAGTCATGGTTGGAGAGGATTTTCGGTACGGCTACCGCCGCCTCGGCACGCCGGCCACGCTTGCCGACGATGGCAAACGGTTCGATTTCAGGGTCGCCGTCATGCCAATGGTGTCGAACGACGAAATTGAAGTGTCGTCCACGGTCATTCGATCTGCCCTGGTCGAGGGGCGTCCCGAGGATGCGGCAAGGATGCTTGGCTGCTGGCACCAACTTCGCGGCGTGGTGGCTCGGGGGGAAGGCCGGGGACGCAAGCTGTTGTCCATGCCAACCGCAAACCTTGACCTGGGGCAGCAGCAGCATCCAAAACAGGGTGTTTATGCAGCGCTGGTCGAGATCCACGATGGCGAACATGCCGGCAACTACCGCGGCGCCGCATCCCTGGGCACGCGTCCCACCTTTGGCGACAACCCGCCCAATCTCGAGGTTCACCTTTTCGAATTTGACGGAAACATCTATGGCTGCGACATCTCCGTGTCGCTTGTCAAATATCTGCGGTGCGAAAGGGCCTTTGACAGCGTTGACGAACTGCAAGCCCAAATGCAGCGCGACTGCGAGCATGCAAGATTGACGCTGGATCGTATGCAGGACTTTCCTCGGCTTGATTCCTGACCGAGGACCGGAAGGCCGTCACGAGAGATGGAGCAGGAGTACAATGTTCAAGAACTGCAGAACATGGGGAATGGCGCTTGTGGCAACTGGCGTCAATGCCGTCGCGCCGGCGCTCAGGGCATTGCGAATTCCGGCGAAGGAGATTCATGTCCTGCGTCCGGGCTTCTGGCATCGCTACGAGCTGAGTGAACTCAATCCCCGCGAATGGGAGGCCCTTTGCGATGGATGCGGCCTGTGCTGCCTCCTCAAGTTCTGGACCGAAGACGACGAAATCGCCTACACCAACGTGCATTGCAGGCTGCTCGACTGCTCCACATGTCGCTGCCGCCACTATCCCGCCAGGAAGAAGATCGTCCCTGACTGCATCAAGCTGACTCCGGGGTCGGTCAGGGAACACGCCCCGAACATGCCGTCCAGCTGCGCCTATCGCCTTCGTCTCGAGGGAAAGCCGCTTCACGACTGGCACCACCTGGTTTCAGGCAGCCGCGAGACAGTGGACAAGGCTGGGGTTTCCATCAAGAACAGGGGAATCTGCGAAACCACAATTGCCCCGGACAGGCTCGCCGAACACACAATCGAGACACCCTGACGTGTTTTTTGCTTCGGACAATTCCAGCCCTGCAGCCGACGAGATCATGTCGGCGCTTGTGGCTGAAAACGTCGGTTACGAGAAATCCTACGGAGCCGATCGCGCCATGCGCAAGGTCAGGGAACATGTGCGCAGCATATTTGAGGCGCCGGAGGCGGAAGTGTTTCTTGTTCTGTCCGGAACGGCGGCAAATGCCCTGTCGCTGGCATGCCTGTGCCCACCCTGGTCGGCGGTCTTCTGTCACAAGGGCTCGCATGCGCAGCACGACGAGTGCGGAGCGCCGGAGTTCTACACGGGAGGCTGCAAGCTCGTGCTTGTCGGCGGGACCCACTGCAAGATTGATCCCGAGGAATTGCAGCATGCAATCGAAACCACGGGAGTGCTCGGCGTTCACAATGTTCAACGAGGCGCACTGACCCTAACAAATGTCACAGAAGCCGGAACCTGTTACACACCTGACGAGATGCGGCGACTGACGGACATTGCCAGGACTTTCGGAGTGCGCAGTCATTTGGACGGCGCCCGCTTCGCCAATGCATTGGTGAACCAACGCTGCAGTCCGGCAGACCTGTCCTGGCGAAGCGGAATTGACGTCTTGTCTCTTGGCGGCGCCAAGAACGGCCTTCTGGGTGTCGAAGCCGCAGTTCTCTTCGACCCTTCGCTCGCCTGGGAGTTTCAGCTGCGACGCAAGCGAGGTGGCCATCTGGCATCCAAGAACAGGTTCCTGTCGGCACAGTTCGGGCGCTACCTCGAGGACGGCTTGTGGTTGGATCTGGCGAAGAGAGCGAATTCAATGGCCAAGCGTCTGGCAGCGGGACTGGAGGCGCTGTCTCCGGGCGCGCTGCTTCATCCGGTCGAGGCGAACATGGTGTTTGCACAACTTTCACGCAGCCGACACCGCCGAGCTCTCGCCAAGGGAGCAGAGTACTACCTTTGGCCAACCACCCAGTCGCTGGAGGGAGACAGCGACGAACTGCTCAGCGCTCGTCTCGTCTGCAGCTGGTCGACCACGCAGGACGATGTCGACAGACTTGTCGATGCCATGGGCTGAAACTGGCGGGTTTCCCAGGACCAGACATTGATCGTCCACCTGTTTCGGACCGTGCCAAACCGCCTATTCGAACACCTCGTCCAGCCTGATTCCCCACATGTCGGCCTTGTTCATCCAGCCGGTGTGCCGGTCGATTCGAATCTCGCACCATGCCAGCTCGCACATTCTAAGCTGCCCCAGCACATCCCGCTCAACGATTGCCACAACCTGCCCGTCTGCGCTTGGCGAAGACCTCATCGTCGCGCTGGGACTGGTCACTACAACGGTACGCGTCCCGGTAAGCACAGAGAAGTAAATCCACCCCGAGACTTCCCCCCACGTTCTGATCTGACGCCACAATCCATATTCGGCCACTATTTCCAGCGGGATGCCTGACTTCAACAGCTCCCAGTCCACCCGATGCCGGCGGCTTGGTCCCCGCCGGACGTTTGCCAGATTGGCTTTCAGCGAGACGAATCTTGGAAGGGGGAGATTGGTTACCTGCCCGAATGCCGGCGTGTCGGCCTCGCTCTCCTGTGATTCAACCTCCGCGCCTTCCTCGCTTGTTTGACCGACTGCTGATGTGCAAACGGCCACCAACAGGACTCCGGCGGCAACCATGGCCGACAGACGCCTCACCGTTCGAGCGCCGCATTGCTGGAGAATGATGCTGCCCTGCCCATGTGTAGTTCCCGGTCGAATTGGCTCGCTGTCCCGGCGGATGGTCAGCGGCGCATCAAATCCTGCCTGCCTTGGTGGAAATCCGTCCGTCAAGCGCTGCATTCAAATGATCAAGCCGGTCCTGGCCCCAAAACACCTCGCCGTTCAGCACATAGGCTGGAGAACCGAACACGTCGTCCCGTTCAGCCTGCCTGGTGTTTCTGAAGAACGTTTCCCTGGCTCCGGATTGATCCGCATCCGCCAGCTGCGGATCGAAGCCCGCGGCGGACAGGCATTGACGAATGACTTCAATCTTGGCGATGTCCTTGTCCCGCGCCCAACAACTGGCCAGGATTTCCCGGACGAGCAGTCCCGTGTCACCCGAGGAATTCAGGGAATTGATTATGCTGCAGGAGGCCGGAACCGGATCTGTGGGCCAGAACTTTGGATGCAGTCTTATGGGCATTGCGTTTAGTTGCGAAATCCTCGACAACTCCGCCAGACGGTAGCGTTGGCGAGACACATGTCGCTTGCCAGGTGGCAGCCCCCCGGTCTTCGAAAACAATGCCATGATGTCGAATGGCTTGTAGCGAATGGCAAGTTCGTGCTTTTGCGCCAGCGATTCCAGCCTTGCTCCCGCAAGGTAGGTAAAGGGCGACAGCACGGAAAAGTAGTAATCGATTTTCATCATGGCGACCCAAGCTGGTTAGTCGTTCGATTGAGATTATCCCACTGCCGCACTTGAATGCAATTGACGGTTCGAATGCGGCAAGTTTCAGTTTGGTTGCGGCTGGCGTCCTGTGCAGGAAGAGGACGACATTTCAAGGCAATGTCATGACCATGTCGCGGTTTTCCACAGGGGCAAGTGACTTGGCGATGCCCTCGCCACGATTCAGCTCCACGAAGTTCGGCCAAGACGGGTTGTTCACCGAATTCAACAACCAGAATGCCTGCCTGGGGCGCCGAATTCACGGGCTCAGCTGTCACGAGAATCTGCAGGATTGAAAGAATGCCTTCACCGGGCAGGGTTTCGAAACAGCTGGATGTCAGGAGTGGCCGTTTGTGTCCATCCAGCCGGGACAGCAGGAACAGGCCCGTCATCAAAAGACTTGCCCCCGTTCCCGACAATTCCGTCCGAGAAGTGCGCGAAACGCGCAAAGTCCGAGATTCCTTGAAATGTCCGTTGCGATGGACTATCCTTGGAGCATCAGTTCCGCTGACGCAGCCGACACCTGTTTTCTGCCGGACAGCAACACAGCAACCGAATGCCACCAACACAAGGCGAGAGCGAATTTGCCGGATGGAAGTACAAGTCCGTGACAACGATGTCGATCAGGCCATACGGGTTCTGAAGAAGAAGCTTCAGCGTGAAGGCGTGTTTCGCGAGGTCAAGCTTCGCAAGCATTACGAAAAGCCGTCTCAGAAGCGTGCAAGGCAGAAGGCTGAGGCGATCCGAAGGGCCGTCAAGCTGGCTCGCAAGCGAGCCATGTTGGAGGGTCGGCGCTAACACATTGTGGCGCCTGCCCGCCCGCTCGACACATTTCCGCCTTGGCGCGTGTCGCCAACTATCATTGTCGCTTGAAATCTCCCTGAAAGCTGCCTAAATCGCACTTGAGAGGTCGTGTTGGACGTTCTGCTCGCCAACCCGGTCAGGTTCGAGAGAAAGCAGCCGCAACGAGATCAAGACGGGCCAACTCCACGACCTCTCACACCTGATCCCGGACGGCCCCCGCCGACGGCAACTTTCCCCAATTCAGAGACGGACAATTCGCGCCGGAGCTGAGTCGCAGTTCGCGGAGTGCTTGGCAGGAGTTGACACTCCGAAGCCACGCGGCAACTCCTGTCCTGAAATGGGACGTGGCCTGTGGACTCGGCTATCTTGCCACGCACTTCGGTCAGACGCGACAACGTGGACCGAATTTGGAAAACTGCCGAAACACCTGCCGATCAGGCGCAACTGCTCAAATCCTTTCAGATTCGAGAATGTCCTTCGTCGGGCGCTTCGGAATCGAAACAGCACATGCGGCCGCTTCAACTGTTGAAGATTGCCAGGAATATCAACACGAGGATTGCGGCAACGCAAACCCAGACCGCGAAGCGGACAAATCCAGCGAACTCCTTTTCGTTGGCGCTCACATCCATCGACCCATGTTCATATTCAACCATCTGAACTTCCTTGCGCTCAACTCTTCCGACAAAGTTTTGTTTCGCTCCGAGCCGGTTTGACCGAAGGGCCGATTCGCCGGCCGGCATGGGTACCGTCAACGCTTCAGTTTCACCACGGCTATCCGCTCCAACAGCGGTTGGTCAAACTCCCTTGGACAGGTCTGCACCTCGTTCCCGCGCTGAAACGGTTGATACCCACAGGGTTGCATCGTTCGGTCCGGCAATTTTCCTGACTCTGCCCAGATCGTGCAGAAAGTTCAAATGCGCAATGCTTTCCGACAATGCGAAACCATATTCTCCCTCGGGAATGTCACGGCCAAATAGCACTCCAAAAACATCTGTTGCAAGTTTAGGGGTGGCAAGTTCATGCTCAAGCAATGCAACAACCCTGCGATGATGACCTATCAATTCACCCAACCGTGATTTTAGGCCAACGAATGGCATCTTGTGTCCGGGCAAGACAAGCAAGTCATTGTCTGCAATGGTTTGAAACCTGTAGCATGAAGCGAACCATTCCTTGAGCGGATTCGCCTTCGGTTCGGTGGGATGAACTCCTATGTTCGACGTGATGTCGGCCAGAAACTGGTCGCCGCCTATGACCATCCGCCCATCCCTCCGCCAGAAGGTTGCATGTGCCGGTGCATGACCGTGGCCAATTCTGACCATCCAGTCATGTCCACCCATGCGGATGCAATCACCTTCGTTCAGCCGTTCAAACCCGGGCGGAATCGAGTGAACGCAGTCGGAGAAGTTGAACGGGCGTTCGTGCCTCTTGCGCTCGTACATGCGAGGCTCCATGCCTGCCATTCTGTAGAACGCCAAAGCCTCCTCGACCGGTTTCTCCTGCATGTCGAGAACAAGCATTCTGGCGGTCAGCCAGGCCACACGCGTCGACAAGATTCTCGCGCCAAAGCGAGACTTGAAGAATCCAGCGAGACCAACATGATCGGGATGATGATGCGTCAGGACGATTCTCGCAATTGGGGACCCTGCCAACACGCCTTGCTCAATGCGTCCCCAAATGGCTCGTGTCCTTCCAGTGTCGAAGCCAGTGTCGATGATCGTCCAGCCGTCTTCGTCTCGCAACGCGTACACGTTCACATGGTCCAGAGCCATTGGCAGCGGCATCTGAAACCACAATATTCCCGGTTCGACTTCCACCGGATGGCAATCGCTCGGACGCTCGCGAAACGCCTCCCGGACATTGGGCTCCAGGTTCATGCGCGTTGCCTCCTCGCAGGGCTGAATTGATGGAAGGCGAATCCGAGAATTTCGAATGCCGCGTCGTTCGATGTTCCTGGACCGGCGAACTTCCTGCAGTTTCAGGTCGATCGGATTCGCAAGTTCCCGGACTTCACACACATGGGCCCGCGACAGGCTCGATTCCGTGTGGCGCCGGCAATTTGCGACGGCTGGAAGGATACCGGCATTTTGAAAGGCTTTCCACCCAATCACTTTCGACTCGGCGATGCCCAAGGAGTTTGGCAGCAAGCGCCTACTGTCAAGTTGTGACCGTCTGCAACTTGGTCCTGGCAGCCGCCCTCGGTTCAAACAGGTCGTCCTTGCGAAAGTGCGTGCGCTCGACACATTCGAGTCGGTGGTCGGTCAACTCTGGTTGCGTGCAGTCATCGGCATGTGTATGCTGCAATTGAGCGGTTTGGTTCAAGGCTTGGTTCCCTCCATTGTTGTTCGCTCAATCATCCATAAGGAAATCACGCCTTGCCGGCCGTTCACGAACCCAGTTCTGCTGATCTTGACTTCCCGCTCAGGCTCCGACGCTTGTAGATCCGCTTGCCGCAACCTGTTTCGGCCATGGACAATTGACGGGTTCCACCACATCTTGAAGCACCTTGGCATGCACCTTGGACTCGACTGCCACGACACACGTAGAAATGCTTGAAACTCTTGAACTTGCATCATCGAGAGCAGGCATCGAGTCGGCGGCCGACATACTGCGACAGGGTGGAATTGTCGGATTTCCAACCGAGACCGTTTACGGTCTCGCTGCAGATGCGACCAACCCTCTGGCAGTTCGGAAGATCTTTGCCGTCAAGGGTCGTCCGGTTTCGAATCCACTCATCCTGCATCTTGGAGATCCCGCACAGGCAAGACGATTCGCCGTGCTGGACGAAACCGCCAAACTGCTGTGCGACAGATTCTGGCCCGGTTCCCTGACCGTCGTATTGCCTGCCAAACCGTCGCATCCTGTGTGCAGCGAGGCGACGGCAGGAGCAACGACACTCGCAGTTCGAGTCCCATCGAATGCCGTTGCAAGAAGGCTGTTGAGTGCATTTGGGGGACCGGTGGTCGCGCCTTCAGCCAACCTGTCGGGTTGTGTCAGCCCTACCACCGCTGCCCATGTCCGTCGCGACCTGGGAGGCAGAATTGACGCGTTGATTGACGGAGGAAGATGTTCACACGGAATGGAATCGACCATTGTGGAAGTTGGCAATGGCGCCATAAGGGTCTTGCGAGACGGCGCCGTGGCCCGCGCGGAGATTGCAGCTGCAGTTGGATTGGCGACGCAGACCGGCTTTCGTCCGGGTGCAGCCCCCGGTCAGCTTGCATCACACTACGCACCGACTGCAAGACTTCGTCTCAATGCCATCGAGGCCCGAGACAATGAGGTCTGGCTGGGATTCGGTCCGGATGCCGGAAGTGCACACTTCAATTTGTCGAAGGCCGGCGACACAACCGGGGCGGCAAGGAATTTCTATGGCATGTTGAGGGCCATTGATGCCTTGGCTACCAAGACATCATGCCCGACAATTGCTGTGTCTCCAATACCTGAACGTGGTCTTGGCCGTGCCATCAACGACCGCTTGCGCAGGGCAGCGCATGACAACTCCGTTCGGTGAATCGGTCCCGGCTGGTTTGGAGCGTTTCAAATGCAGAATTCAAGAGATGCCGTGTGCAAGCCATGTCCGAAAAAATGAGAATGGGGCTGCCGAATTCCTGACGCTGCTTTCTGCGCAGACATGCAGCGGTAAGCTTTGATCGCGGCCCGGAAGTGGGTCGCGTCGTGAATTCCGCACATGGATCCGAACAGAATGCCGTTCAGAACGACGTGGCGCAAATGACGCCGTCATTCTGGCAAGCGTTGGCAGTCCCAATTGGCGACGTTGCGAATCGGTCCCTGTCGATTCATGGAAAGTGGCCGGACCCGCTTGTCCTTCGGCTCCAATCATCAGCTTTCCTTCGTCATCGCAGGCAGGGGTGCAGCGTTGCAGATGGCCCGCACTTCATCCTGCCATCCATGAGCGACGGTTCAGGCGCTGGCATTCAATTTCCGAGAAGGCTTCAATGCTGTTGCTGCCTGTCCCCACGCAGCCATTCGAGGCAGCGCCAAGCTGAAACCCATTGACGTGAACGAGCAATTCCTGAACGCGTGACCAACGAAGTGCATTGACCATACAATGGGTCATCCGAAATGCGCCCGTGCCGCGATCGCCGATCCTGGCAACTGGAAAGTGAATTGTTGATTCCGCTGTTTCAACCGCCGGCTTCGCAATTCGGCATTGGAACGAGTTGCCTGCATGCGTCGGAGCCGATTCTCGGATCTTCACGGACAGTCGGAGCACATTTGCATAGACCCACACGTTGGCACGAGGTTGTTTCGACCTAAACCCTTGAGACACCTCGGCATGATTTCGCGAACTGCTGCAATCCGGCAAACAGTTCCGCGTCATTCATGATGCGGGGTACCTTGTTCTGTCCTCCGAGCTTGCCCCTGCTCGCCATCCATTTGGCAAATCCCCCGGCAGGCATCACCAGAATGCTGGGCGGGTTCATGCCAACCCCTCCTTCCCGATGCGCAGCGTAGTCATCGTTCTGCCTCTTGAGGGAAGCATCGACTTGCATCGCGAATCGCTCACGCTCCGCCGGAATTGCGGCAGTTCGAGAGGAGTCCTGCGAGAACTCCACCACAAAGAGATGGCCGCCCCGAACTTCCGACGCCCGAGGAAAGACAGTTCCAACTGAAAAGTCGCTGATCTTGACATTGATGGACTCCGCCGCCTCGGCAATTGCCGTTTCCACCTCGCTGCCAATTACATGCTCGCCAAATGTCGAAAGCATGTAGGTGGTGCGACCCGTTACGACCACGCGCGGAGGACCGCTGTTGGTCAACATTACAGTGTCGCCAACCAAATAGCGCCAGAGTCCGGCACAGGTGGTAACCACGAGCGCATAGTTGACGCCTGTCTCGGCATCCGCAATCCAGCGGCAATCGGGATTCGCGCTGCCGATCTGGTCAACAGGAATGAACTCGTAGAAAATGCCTGTATCCAGCAGAAGCCTAAGCCCCTCATGTGGTTCGCTGTCAGCCACGCCAAAGAAACCTTCGCTGGCAGAATAGACCTCGCGGGTCTGGACCTGACTGCCGCCAAGCAATTCCTTGAACCTTTCTCTGTACGGCCTCCAGGCAACTCCGCCGTGCACAAGCAGTTCAAGGTGCGGATAGATGTCGGCAATCCTCAGGTCGGCCTTGTCGAACTTGATCTCAGCTTGCCGGCAAAGTTGATCGATGAATATCAGCAGCCAGCTAGGAACTCCGGCCAGTGCGGTGATCCTGGTCTCCAAGGATCGCTCGGCAAAGCGCTCTATCTTGACTTGCCAGTCCGAAATCGCGTCCAGTTCACGCGGTGGAAAGTAGCGCAGGCGAGCCCACTGGGGCATCGCTGAAGCGGCGATTCCACTCAGGTCGCCGCTGAGGACACCCGGACCCTGCCGAACCAGTCCTGTTGATCCGCCTAGCATGAAGAACCGTCCGGCCAGCAAACGACTGTCCGGCCGACTCGACAGGTGATGCACCAACAGGTCGGCGCCCGCCCTCGAATTGGAACGGTACATCTCCCTGCTAACCGGGATGAACTTCGTGACTCCGGTTGATGTGCCCGACGAGACTGCGAACCAGGGAATCCGCCCCGGCCACGTACAATTGCGCAGGTTTGGAAAGGGCTTGCTCCAGTATTCCTGCCAAAAGGCATCGTAGTCCCGCACCGGCACGCGAGAACGAAACCTCTCAAGGTCGCATGTCCCGCCCAAATCCTGTTGGCGCACGAAAACCGTGTTGCGAGCCTTCTTGATCAGGGCCTCAAGGACTTTCCGCTGGCACTTCTCCGGATCAAGCTGTGCCAACCGACTTAGTCGACGGCGCGCGAAAACCCTAAGCATCCAGGTTGCGTCATGCATCTGCTGATCCCTACGACAGGGCCTCGTTGTTACAGGAACTCGCCCTCTGCCGTTTTCCGCTGCGTCTGGCGGCGACCGAAGGCTCCTTGAATGCCACCAACTACAGTTTGAGCCTCACGAATGACAAGATCGACTGGCAAAGAACATTGAACAATTGGAGTTCTTGCTTCCAGGAGAACAACAATCGATTCAGGCCACTCGCAGGAGCGGCGACGCTCAGCCTCGCATTGTGATGCACAAGTGGAGCAGCAATGGGACATCCCTACATGGACTATGCGAGTTGTGCCTGTCACGAATGAGTTGGCGTGAAATGTCTGTTCCCTCTTGAGACTTCAATTCAGGACATGCAGCGCCAGCATTGACCTGCCTGCCGAAGAAGGCGGTGAATTCTCGCATGCGGTGCGGCCCGAGGTGCAGACGATGACCTTGCCAACGGCGACGTCAAGGCAGCAGCAACCTGACCGGCGTCTTGTCGCAGCGGTTTTTTGCAGTTTGAGACATGCTGTTTCAGAGCCGTGAGTTTGTCGGGATTGGTGAATGCCCGCGTGCTCCGCAGTTGTCCAAGGATGCGTTCGACGAAGCCGGCTCGATCAGGATTGAGAACCATCTGGTGCACGCTCGTCGGGCGGCGGCGGCTGAATTGCGAACCGGCGTGGATGAAAGTCGGGCTCTGGCCCTGATTGCCGACATGTTCGGCTGTCGGAGGATGACAAGGCGATTCATTTCAATTCACAAGAGTGTCCTCAGCAATGGAGGCGCTTGTGATCAACATGCGCTGTCGAGTGGAACCAGTTGCTGCATGTCCGGAGCAACCAGCGATGAAGCGTCGACTGGCCGCCCTTCCAAACATGTCGAAACAACTCGAGATCACTGCCTCAATCCGCACGGACAAACTTGAATGACACAGTTTGATTCCACCTGACAAGCAACACCGCCTTCCTGAAGCGGCTCCTGTCCTGTTGGGTGCGTTCCTGGCTTCTGGCTTCCAACCGCCCGAGTCGCAGCCATGTGGGCCCAACGAATCGCTCTTGACGCTCTTGGTGCGCAGTGCGAAGACGCCAAATTCCCGCCGTCTGACGAAAACTGCACTCATTCGTGGACCAAGGATGAGCAGAGGACTGGCATCCCCGACAATGTCTCCGGCATGGCTCTCAGTCGCTGAACCGGTCCATGAGATTTACGGTGAAGCGAATCATCAATTCCTTGTTCGACGGTGCGCTTTCAGCAATCAGCAGGGTGAGCGCGGTCAACGCTCCAGGGTCGGGTCGGCGCTTGATGCCCTCCTGCGTTAAGTAGAGCAGGAACAGAAGAGCTCCAATGCGCTTGTTGCCGTCCGTGAAGGGATGGTCCTTGACCACAAAATAGAGCAGGTTGGCGGCCTTTTCCTCGCGGCTCCGGTAAAGCGGCTTGCCGAACATGGTTTGCTCAATGTTGCCCAGTATCGCCTCCAGAGAATCGCCGCGCGGCCTGCCGAACAGCGGCGAGGCTTCGCCTTTCTCGGCCAGAACACGCCTTAAGGCGCCTATCGCCAAGAGGGCGGCTTCATGCGCAATGGCGCTGGTTGCCGGCTTTGTGCCGGAAGGAACTTCCAGGCGATCTTCGTCGTACTCGAGCAGCAAGCGCCAAGTGTCGACATATGCTGCAATGATTTGCGCCGTGGCGCTTGCGGCATCCCCTGCAAATGCCTGTTTCTCGGGCATTCGGGCCGGCAATTCCAGAGATTGTCGAGCTTGGTGAACGCCGCGTTCCGAACGCATTCGATCGTTCCGCTTGTGGCCGCTGACAGGACGCTCGCGCAGTGTTCGGGTTGCCCACTGGCAGAAATGCGCAGCCCGCTTCGAGTTTACCTTGCGTCCGATGGAATTGATCGCGTTCAGGTTGTAGTGCCTGACACTGCGCCTGACCGACTTCCTGCCCTCTGGTCGAACCAACAGGAAATCCTTGGTGTTCGCCTCAGCGTCCAACTCCTTTCCGGAAAAGGCCTTGCTCAGATGCACCAGGACTTTCTCGGGCGTGGACTGGAGCACGTCCGCCATTTGCCCCTGCGTCAGCCAGACCGATTCCTGGTCGAATCGAACGTCCACGCGCGCCTTGCCGTCAAGGCATTTGTAAACGACGACCTCGCCTCCGAAGGCTGCTGGATGGTCCCTAGTGGCCATTGCCATGCTGCTCGACTTCGCTTTCGGCAAACGCCGCCATCTCGTCAGTTCTATCTTTCATGGCCGAGACGGCAATGCCGAACAATTGGCGTCGCGGCTCTGCAAGAAAACTCTGGCAATTCATCCGCTCCCTTTCGCCAATCCCTGGACTCCCCTGCAGCCCGCACTTGACCGCTGAGAGGCCGGCATGCATGCCGAAAGGCACGCCTCGGGACTTCGGTCGCAAAGCGCTGCCACTGTCCAAACAATCCTGGAGGCGGACAAGGATGCTCTCGATTCCCTTGCCGTTGCCGTTGCAGCGTCCTGTCATGGAGAGTCTACACTCTTCTTCAATTCTTGAGCAGTCACTCGGCCAAGATTTGCATGGCCAGCCAGGCTGCAGCTAGTTGGTCAGCGTCATTCGATGCGGAAACCTCCTGCGAACGGTCGATGGCCTGAGCGGCAGCTGAACATACTCTCCACGCTTCCAAAGGTCCCACTGATCAATCAGCGTCGAGCTGTTGAACCAGCCATCCTGTCCACCCAGCAGCACGAAATAGTTGGCGTCAGGATCCGTCATGTCGGAAATGTGGCGTGCGTTGGATCCATAGGCAACTTCATGGCGGTCCGGCGAGGATTCGTGGGCCATTTTCATGATTGTTTGCGAACTTCCCCTGACGCCGGCCTCCTCAAATCGATACCGGCCGCCAATCGCCGGCACCCGATACAGCGGATGAGCGAGAACCAGGCGATGCATTTCGCCCCATCCCTTGTAGACGTCCAGCTGACGCACCGCCGTCTCCAGCCCCGCACGCAAGGACATTTGCAGGACTTGCCTGTCGGCAGCCTCGAAATCCTCGTCCAGCATTTCGGAGACCCGCCTGGCCATTGCCTGTCCGTCGCCTTCTCCAAAGCGCAACGCGGCGAATTTCGTGGTGAAGCCATGGCGGAACTGCTCAAAGGCAACTGCGCCAACCGAATCCTCGCTGTACTCGCCATTCCAGTTGCGAAGGCGTTCAACAACCACTGCTTCACTGGAGTCGGTCGAACCGGCAATTCCAAAGTCATCCAGCGCTGAAACGAAATACCGGCGAAGCTCGTCGGATGAATGCATGTAGACATCCCGTTGCAGGTCCCTCAGCGCATTCACGTCGACAGGCGTGTTCGACGTGATCAATTCAGTCATCCGCAGCACCCGGTCGTCAGGTGTGAAGAGAAAGCTCACATGCGGGCCAGCGTCGGTTGGGCGGTTGTTGGCGGAGACCAGGAACCCCTTGTCGGGATTGTAGCTGTACGGCAATTCCGTGGCTGACAGCGTGCGCTGCCAAGTTTCCTCGTAGGAGTCCGGATTGGCAATGATGTCGTCAGGCAGCGAAGTGCGAATGGGCACATGCGTGGCCATTACCTGGCCAATGTTGCCATCTGCATCAGCGTAGATCATGTTCTGGCCAGGCACCGAGAATCGATCAAGCGCCGTGCGGAACTGTTCGAAATCCCTGGCTCTGCTGACGGCAAGCATGGCGCCAATCTCGTCGCTGGAATCATGCCCCGCCCATTTGAGCGCAAGCGGCGGAAGTTGCCATTCGGCAATGAATGGTATGTCGGTCACGACAGGTCCGAAACGAGTGCTGCGCACGTCGACCTGCTTGTCTCGCCACCACCTCACGGCAATGCGATGGCGTTCGCTGCTGTATTCCTCGTCGGGCAGACGGCTGATGTCGTAGAGGTCGCTGGCCGCCACACGCATGTTTGTTCCGCCCCAGCCGATATGCTCGTTGCGTCCGATTGCGAAGATCGGAATGGCTGGCCCCATCATTCCAACGACATTGTAGGATGGAGACTTGACGCCAGCGAGAAGCCAGACGCCGGGGATCATGATTCCGAGATGCGGGTCGTTGGCAATCAGCGCGCCACCGGTGCTGGTCCGTTGAGGGGCCACCGCGAGACTGTTGCTTCCTGACCTGGACATCCCTCCCAGCCAGCGCTGGGCAAGCTCAAGCTCCAAGTCGCTTTCAAAGCTGGGAATGGACGAGCTGCCCTTCGCAACCATCTTGGCCCACATTTCGGGCCAGTCGGAACGGTTTCGCAGCGGCAGCGCCTCTGCCCAGGCAAGCCAGTTCACGTCTGAGCCCGCCAGGCGACCGATGGCGACGACGTCGGATATTTCCCAACGTTCGGGCTGCAGTCCGAGAATCCTGAACTCGTGGGGAAGCCTCTTGGTCGTGTCTTGGTAATGGTTTATGCCGTCGACAAATCGCTGCACCCATTGGCGCGTCGGTTCATCCATGTCGCGCTCGATGCTCTCGGCTGCGCGGCCATACGAAACTGTACGCAATCCATGATCGATGTTGACCCCAACGGGTCCGATCATTTCCGACACGCGTCCTTGTGCAAGCATCCGGGCCGTTGCCATTTGACCCAGCCGAAGATGTGCATGCACAAGCCCAAGCGAAAATGCTGCATCGCCATCGGTTTCCGCCTCGATGTAGGGTATCTGCTCGTCGCTCCAGTAAATCGTAACCGGTCTTTCGACTGGAAGATCAGTTGTGGGAAAGTCCTGCAGCCGTTCGGGAACATTTCTTGCCTTCGGCAACGGAGCCACCACGGAGCAGCTTGCTGTCGCAACTGCGGCGAAGACCGCAGCAAGTCTAGCCATGGCTGCTGACAGAATTGCTCTCATGAATCCAACTTATGCAACTGACGGTGTTGATATACAATATAGGTTGGCGCTGGAACGATGTAATTCCCACAAATGAATTTCAGCTGCCGGAAGGCAGCGATTGCCTTGCCAGTCGGAGGCTGTGCCAACGGCTTCCCGATGTCGGGGGCGCTGTGGCGACATGGCCTGACCAAGCGCCCAAGTTCAAGGCATGAGCGCAATTGGCCCGCCGAAATGTTTGTCGCATTCGAGTCAGCGCTTTCTAGAGTTGGCATCTGTACATCTTGAGACACAGCTGTTCAGGATGAATGGCAATCACGATTTGCCGATGCGTCGCACGCCGCGCCGCAGATGCAGCGGTGTGGTGGCCGGCAGTTCCTTCAGTTCTGCGACCTGCCGGGCATCCCTCCTTTCTCTCGCCTGAGGTGCAAACTTGACAAGGCAAGGCTTTTGGCATCCTCCCGCCAACCATGGCCACAATCAAGTCGTGGTTCAACGGCGGGCAGGCCAATGCAGATCAAGCTACGGCGAATTGCCTCGGTTTGCGATGAGATTTGCCATCAGCCGATACGCTCCGGGAACCAGCCTTTCCATTTGATGATGAAGAACCAGCGAACAATGCACATGCCTCCCGCTCCCAATGTCTGCGGCAAGCAACGCGCCCTGGAGCTTTGGTTCCCCAGGGTCCGCCATTTCAACCAGCGGTCGGTAGTCACTGTCCCATTCACTCGCGAAATACAGGCCTCGCTCCTTGTGCCAGCCTGCCCAGTCGCTGCCGGAAATCCGATTTGGCCAATTGAGGATTGGATGCTCCGGCAAGAGGTGGGCAACGCGGGATTGCTCGTCAGTGACCCGCCACCGGATTGAGGGGCTGCCGACAACAAGCCTGCGTGGAGGTGTTGCCACCGGATTCCAGTTGTCCCACGGACGGTGGTAAAGTGTTACGAGTGTGCCACCCGACGCAATCCAGTCATGCAAGAGCGGCATCATGGCCGACAGGTTCGGGCGACGACCCAGCGCACAGATGCCAATGACAACGGTGTCGAGTTCCCCGAGAACTGTCTCGTTGTGCAGCTGCTCATCGCTAAGTCGCCTGACATCGCAGCCCATTGAAGCCAGCCATTGATCAATTCGGTCGTTTCCACCACCGACATACCCTACCCCTGCATCGGGGAGACGCGCGGCCAGCACCAGAACTTGCACTGTGTCACGGAATCCAGCGGTTGGGCGAATGTGAGGATGGGAAATTCGCCTTGCCAACACAGCGCGCCGGCCGTCGAGCGACAGTGGAATGTTGTAGAGTCCAACCTCGGCATTCCCGGGCACCTTGACGGCAAGTCCAAACCTTGAATGCGTTGCATCCCAACCGGGCGGAAGCGCAAGAGCGACATTGGCATCTGATGGAATCCTTTCCCGAACGACGAAAGCCGCCACTCTGGATTTGCCTTCAAGATTGACTACAGCCTGGTCGGGCATCGCAACAGCGGCACAAGGCGGCAGGATCAACGGCGTTTCCTCGAACTCGACACTGCAGGAAGCGCGAACTCCTGCATGTTCCATGCGGATCGAAATCGCTGGCGCAGCAGGCTTGGCAGGATCAAACTGACTGCGATAGGTGTTTGTTGCAGTTGCATCCGAACCGACGACAAGCCGACCATTGGACATTTGACACCCTCGGGGAGTATCGACGCTCGCGCTGGCGTTGCACGCGCTTCCCTGATCCATCTCAAGCGCGACCCGGCATTGGGAACCTGGATGCAGCCAAAGTTCGTCGACTGTCGCCCGAGCCTCGACGCCCAAGGCAAGTCTAATCACATGCCCAAGCTCCACTTCCTTTTCTTCAAGGCGATGAAGAATCTGTTGCCGTGCATCCTGCGGACAATTCCCAATTGCATTGCGGATGAGATCAAGCGCCTGGCACGCGTGCCGCGCGACAGAACGGAACTTTGGAAACGCGTCAACGGCCGCATCGATCTGGGTGTTTGCAGAACGCAGATGCTCGGCAATCGGGCCCGACATCGGCAGGTTGGCGAGGTCGCCAACGCTGTCCGGAAGCCCGGATGCAATGGTCAGGTCGGGTTCGTCGACCCAGGACCTGGCGAGGTGCAGCGGCCAGTTTCTCCTTTGGCCGGGGACAGTCCATTGTCCCATGCCCTGGGACCTGTGGAAGCATCTCGACTGCTGACCGATGCGCTCCCAACTCCAGCCACTGATCGGGTCTCCTTCGCAAGGTTCAAGCGTCAGCGTGGCCGACGGTGGAGGCAGGTCGTCATCGTAGGATCGACCGGCGCCGGACCATGCGGGAAGGTAGAGCTTCCTGACTTGCCAGGGCGCAAGGTTGCTGGGAAAGCCTGCATCTGCAGCTGCCGCAACAACCTGAAGCGCTGCCTCGGTCATTGCACGGTGGTGACCATGCTGGCCCGGCACATCCAGAAAGGTGGGGCACAGGATGTCGGGCCGCTCGGTCCTTGCGACTTCGACGAATCGAGTGATGGTGCGGTCCACGCCCCACTTGCCGAACGTTTCGCTGCGGCTCTTCGAAAACCCGAAGTCGTGAATGTCATCGTTCGGAAACTCGGAAAGCCAGTACAGTCTCATTCCAAGCACGGCGCATGCAGCCTCCATTTCGGCTGTTCGCAACGCTCCAAGATCCTGCGCCGATTCGTTTCCAATCGCGTTCTGACCGCCCTCCCCACGAGTTGAGCAAGCGAACGAAACGCCAAATCCGTGATGAAGCCGGAGCATGGCGAGCATTGCCGAAGATTCATCGTCCGGATGAGCGCCACTTTGCATAAAGCGAACAACCGACTTGAGCGGTCGCAGCGCTCGCCAAAGCTCCAATATTCGCGGCCGTGTTCGGTCTCTCTCAATGCGGGACTGGTCTCTGGTCAACATGTTTCGGGCCCTGACCCATTTGTGGTGAACACCTGCTCAATTGATGCCCGGGAAATCCTCTGAACGATGCAGCAACGGGCTCCAATGAAATGTCAGCACATTCGCGAATGGACTCAATTGGCAGCAAACTTCACGCTGTTTGTTCGAGTGGCATGTCTGGCAACGGCGGCGGCTATCCACTGCCAAGGCGTCACGGGGAGCATTTCGCCAATCGCCACAACTTGATCTAGACTGGCAATGGGCTCCGTGCAAAGTGGCATTGTGCTCCCCTGCTGACAACCGGAACAAGGCGTTGCGGCATGCGGCTGAACCAGTCCATATCAAAGCCGCACGGGATGGTGCAATTGCTTGCGCGGGCCGCTCAATTGCGTCAGCACTTTTCTGGCGCATTGCAGTTCCCAGCAAGCGCCGCCCTGTTGCGGAGCGCGAAAGGTTGCAGGCAACGATGCGAAGGGAATCTCGTGGCTGCCCTCGAATGCCCGCTGGCTTGGATCTGCTTGTGAGAAATCGGTTGATTTCATAGGTTGGGAATCTGCAGCCGCGAGCTGTTCCGGCATTGTTTGTGGGATGGATCGACATGTTGTGGCAACGATTGATTTGCCTGTGTGCCGGAACGTTGGTCTTCGCGGCGCTTTCGGCAGTCGCACCGAATGCCGAAGTGGCAATCGAAAGCTGGCCGCACGCCAATGAAGGCCGAGCTGAGGGGATGGAGCAAGTTGTCCAGGAGTTCGAGGCCTGCAATTCCGGCATCAAGGTGACGATGGCCCAGTTTCCACAAGTGCATCACCGAACCAAGGTTGAGGCAGCCATGATGGCAGGCGAAGGACATGACGCAGGCCAGTTCTTCTGCAGTTGGCTTGACCATTTCGCCGCGGCCGGCTTCACCCAGCCGCTTCCAACCAATGAATGCCCACCTCGGCGAGTTGAGGAGGAGTTCTGCTCTCTGGCCGCAGCGACGCGAGCCGGGACCGGCAGGACGCTGCGCTGATGTACGACCGTCTAACGGTTCGCCAGAAGCAGGTAGTCTGGGCGTGGGGCTTCCTCGCCATACCAATCGTGTTCTACGTGGTTATCAGGTTCTATCCCACGTTCAATGCCATGTTGATCTCGTTCCAGGAATGGAATCTGCTTGGCGACCGGCTTTGGACCGGGCTCGACAACTACAGCAAGCTCCTGAACGACCCTGTATTTTGGAAAGTGTTTCGCAACACGTTTGCGTACCTGCTGATCGGCACTCCGATCAGCCTTGTTGTTTCCTTCGTCATCGCGTTCCATCTCGACCGGCTGCGATTCATGCACGGTTTCATGAGGATGCTGTACTTCCTGCCGTTCATGACCACAGCCGTTGCAATGGCGTGGGTGTGGCGCTGGTTCTACCAACCCGTTCCAATCGGGCTGTTCAACAACTTCCTCTCCTCCATCGGCATTCCACAGGTGACATTCCTGCGTTCGACATCGCTCGCGCTGCCCGCTGTTTTGGCGCCTGCGGTCTGGGCCGGCCTCGGTTTCCAGATAATCATCTTCATGGCTGGACTGCGCGCCATTCCGCGCACCTACTACGAGGCAGCGCGCATCGACGGCGTGTCGGGCTGGACCATTCTGTGGGAAATCACGATACCCCTGCTGAAGCCGACCATCATCTTCATTGTCGTCTTTTCGTCCATCGGCTTTCTGCGGATTTTCGATCACGTGTACAACATGACAACCAACGACCCCGGAGGCCCGCTCAATGCCACCAAGCCTCTGGTGTTGATGATCTATCAGACCGCTTTCAACGACTTCAACATGGGCTATGCCGCAGCGCAGACTGTCGTGCTGTTCCTTATCCTGCTGATCGTCAGCCTTGTGCAACTGCGCATTCTCAGGGATCGGTAGATTGGGAGCCGTCAAGATGAACACACGGTTAATTGCAGCGTCCTTCAAGGGCCGGACCGCGGCGCGCCGGCCGGCGAATCTAGGCCAGATCCTGCGCTGGCTCCTGCTCTTTGCCGGCGGCATACTCATGGTGATGCCCATCACCTACATGATCTCCACGTCGCTCAAATGGCCGCACGAGATCTACAATCTGGCGCTGATACCGAATGAGCCGCACCTTGAGAACTACACCTACGTGCTTGAGGACGGGCGCTTCTACGGATGGTTTGTGAACTCGCTGATAATCGCCCTGATCACGACCGTTTCGAACGTCCTGTTTGACAGCCTCGTGGGATACACGCTGTGCAAGTTTCGGTTCGCCGGAAGGTACATCGTGTTCATCGCCATACTTTCGACGCTGATGATCCCCACGGAGATGCTGGTCATTCCATGGTACCTGATGTCCCAGGCGTTCGGCTGGCTCGACACCTATTGGGGCATAATGTTCCCGGGGCTGATGACCGCCTTCGGCACTTTCCTGATGAAGCAGTTCTTCGAAACCGTCCCGAACGACTTCATTGAGGCGGCAAGAATCGACGGGCTGAACGAACTGGAAATCTGGTGGACGATCGCCATGCCACTGGTGCGTCCGGCGCTTGCGGCGCTGGCGATCTTCGTCTTTCTCGGAAACTGGACAGCCTTCATCTGGCCCCTGATCGTCACGAACTCTGTTGAGATGTACACTTTGCCGGTTGGGCTTTCGAGCTTCAGCGACGAGGCCGACGTGCAATGGGAGCTCATCATGACCGGCGCGGCGATCTCGACCATTCCCACGCTGGTCGTGTTCCTTGTCTTTCAGCGCTTCATCATCCGGGGCGTGGTCATGGCAGGTCTGAAAGGATGAAGCAGTCCTCGAAGTTTCCGGACCCGGTGTACCGCGAGACCGTGCTCGCCCCCGCCTTCGACCATGTCAAGGCCCACTTCGCGGACTACCTGCACAGCATAGACCAGGCGCATTTGGTCATGCTTCGAGAAACCGGAATCTTGTCCGCCAAACAGGCTGCCGTGACGGCCAACGCTCTGGCTGCAACTCGGAGGGAACTCGACATCGACAAGCTGTCCTACACCGGGGAGTTCGAAGACTATTTCTTCCTGGTCGAGGCTGAACACGAAAAGCGGCACGGCACGTCGGAAAACATGCTGCACCTGGCCCGGTCGCGCAACGACATTGACCACACGGCATTCAGACTGGCGCTCATGCACAGGGCCGACGAGTTTATGGAGACGGCGCTCTCTGCAGCTTCGGCCATGGTGGACAAGGCGCAGCAGGAAAGCGCAACGCTTGTCGTTGCCTACACACATGGTCAACCGGCCCAACCCTCCACGTTTGGACACTACCTGGCGGCGGCGATTGAGGTTTTCGCTCGCGACGCCAAGCGGCTCGATCAGGCCCTGGACGATCTTGACCGCTGTCCCATGGGAGCCGCCGCGATTACGGGCAGCGGCTTTCCCATTGATCGGCAGCGCGTCTCAAATCTGCTCGGATTCCGTGAGCCTGCTGTCAATACCTACGGTTGCATAGCGGCAGTCGACCACGTCACCGGCCTATACTCCGCTGTCAAGCTGATCTTTCTGCATCTAGGACGCTTGATCCAGGACTTGTTCCACTGGTCCTCCTTTGAGGTTGGGCAGCTCAGGGTTTCCGACGGTCTGGTTCAGGTCTCCTCGATCATGCCCCAGAAACGCAATCCTGTTGCCATTGAGCACTTGCGCCACATGGCAAGCGTATCCGTCGGCTACTGCGACACTGTGCTTGGCACGATGCACAACACGCCCTTCACGGACATGAACGACAGCGAGGCAGAGGTGCAGCATGTCGGCCTCAAGGCCTTTGGCCACGGAGGACGTACACTCAGGCTGCTTGAGGCCGTAGTGGCCGGCTGTTCCATTGACGCCTTTCGGGCCAGGGAAATCATTGAAGCTTCCTGCATTACAGTAACGGAACTTGCCGACACGTTGGTAAGGGATTGTGACATTGGCTTCCGGCAGGCCCACGGCATCGCATCGGCAACGGCTCGGAAGGTCATTCAAGGGCGCGCCAGACTTGTCGACGGGTACGAGGAATTCAAGGAGGCATTCGCTGCCTCGACAGGCCGGACCACAGAGATGTCCGCCGCATCCTATGCTGCTGCTGTCTGGCCGCGAACATTTGTCGAGCGCCGCAACTGCCTTGGCGGTCCTGCGCCCGAAGCGCTTGAACATGGGCTGAAGAATTGCCGCGAAAGTTTGCGGGAGCTCGGGTCCAAGCAAGCGGTCCGACAATCCAGACGAGCCAGGGCAGCGCTGGAACTCAATCATGCGTTTGCATCGTTGCTGTAGGGTCAGCTAGTGGCAAATCTATCGCTTCGCAAACTGGTCAAGACCTTTGGCAAGACCGAAGTTCTCCATGGCATAAGCCTGGATGTGGACGATGGAGAGTTTATCGTACTCGTCGGTCCGTCCGGTTGCGGGAAATCAACGACACTGCGCTTGATTGCGGGTTTGGAAGAGCTGACGTCGGGAGAAATCCAGATTCAGGACCGCCTCGTGAACCACTTGGAGCCCAAGGACCGGAACATTGCGATGGTGTTCCAGAACTATGCCATCTATCCGCACATGACCGTGCGAAAGAACATCGGGTTCGGGCTCCGCACGTCCAAACTCTCAAGGGATGCGAAGAATGCACGCCTCGAAGCGGTTGCCGCAATCCTGGACATGACGGAATTGCTTGACCGCAAGCCGTCGCAGCTGTCCGGCGGCCAACGCCAGCGAGTTGCAATCGGCCGGGCCATGGTCAGGGACCCAGCGGTTTTTCTGTTCGACGAACCGCTCTCGAACCTTGATGCCCAGCTGCGAACTCAGATGCGGCTGGAAATCAAGAAGCTGCACCAGCGGGTTGGAAACACCATTGTGTTTGTCACGCACGATCAGGTGGAAGCAATGACTTTGGCCGACCG
>JAPOOS010000273.1 GCA_026713305.1 Paracoccaceae bacterium | reverse complement strand
TGGGTCCGTTCGTCAAGCGTTGATGGCCATGCCAGCTTGGCCAGTGCCGACCTTGGGAACGGTATGGGCTTGCGAGCCGGCCAACGGCACGCCTTGAATGCGGTCGAATGGCCAGTTTCTCCGCAGAGTCGTCGCAACTTGGCAGTTGTTGGCCGACTTGCCACAGTCCCACCTTTCTCGCTTGCTTGAAACGCGTCCATTCCGGCGAACAGGAAAAACGCTTGCACTGACAGGAGATGCTGGAGCTGACTGAATTGACAAATTGCCACAACGCGGTAATCTAAAGCGCACTCACGATTTCTTGATGAAGGAATGCAGAACTATGCGCATGAAACGAGCGATGAAGCGAATTGCAGCGATTGCAATCGTCAGTTTGGTGGCAGCTTCGGCCAACGCGGAAGAACTCAAGGGGCAGGATGCCCTAGATCTTCTGGGCAAGACGGACATACTGTTTAGCCGAATAGCCAATGCCGAGTTTGGAACCAATGAACAGAAGATCGTCGAAGTGGTAGTCTTCCAGAAGGGAAAAGTATGGCTGTGCGACATTTGGGTCGAGGGTGGACCGATTGTAGCTTTCGCCTATTACCAGTTACGGTTATCAGAAACAGATAGCGAATTCATGATCGACATTTACAAAGAAAATATAGCCGATCTGGAAGGGAGAAGCAATTACGAGTGCAGCCAAGTCACACCCTATATCATGAAGGCTGACGGGACTTTCGAGTGACCTGAAGTGTGGTGCGATTTCCGAAACAATCCCTGCTGCTGGGAAAGTTCTAGGCAGGAAACGACACCACCTGTCGGACGGACAACCGCCTGCAAACGGCAACAATCCGCAATCGCCTGTCGGCAACCGCCGCCTGTCCGTAGATACGTCAACCAATCCGATCGATTGCAAACACGCGACCTCCAATCCGATCTCTCTGTCAGTTCGTTTCCTGCTTCGGTGCGGCGGCTGGCGTGAACCTGTCGAGCCTCATGCCGGAAACCGTGTCGGCCAGCGCCGAAAATCCCTTCGCCTGATGACGGGCCGTTGCTCGTCCCTTGGCAGCGCTTGCGGCGGCGGCATTTCCCACAACGCCATGCGGGCTTAGGTCGCAGGCGGCCCAACCGTAGGAAATCGCGCCCGTTGGCGGCACAGGGTCGGATTCGGCGGTCGATGCGAAGTTCTCGGCTTGCGACATGTCGACGAGCTCGGGCCGAAAATGCAGCATCAGCGAGGTTTCGACGTCGCCTCCATGAATTCCAAACTGGCGCTCATGTGCCGAGTACAGGCCCTCGGGATGGCCGAAGCTGTTCCACTGGCACTTCACGACAAGCATGCCGCAGCGCACTCTCAACTCCCTTGCGACAATCGAAACCAGATCAAGATTGCCACCGTGCGAGTTGGCGATGATCAGCTTCCTGACGCCGCTCCGCGCAATTGATTCGCCAATCTCGGTCCATGCCCGCAAAGCTGTTTCCGCCGAAAGCGAAATCGTGCCACGCGCCCACACATGCTCGTTCGACTTTCCGACGGTCTGAACCGGAAGCACACGCAGCCTTGCGACCTCGGGTGGCGACTTTGCCACTTCGGACAACATGCCTGTGGCGATCAACGAATCAGTTCCCACCGGCAGGTGAGGGCCATGCTGTTCGATTGCGGCGGTTGGA
>JAPOOS010000261.1 GCA_026713305.1 Paracoccaceae bacterium | reverse complement strand
CGTTGTGCGGTTTCCGGCGTCCGACCTGCGACGCGTGACCAGCGCTGCCAATGTGGCGCATGTGCTGAGGGAGGCGGGGCTTGGCACGGCTTCGAGGCGCGCATATCGTAGGGCCTACGTGAGGTGGGCCGGACTGACCGCTGGCATCGAGGACATTTCGATAAAGCCAAGAGCGCGAAGTTCGCTGTTTCACCTGAGAATGGAGGCACTGCACTGGGAGAGCTACAAGATGAACAGGATGAAGAGACTGCACCGCTTCATGCAGGAGACGTCCGAATGCCTTGGCTGCCTAGTCAAGGGACATGCGGCGCCACACCGGTTGTACGAACGCTGGAAAGGCGAAAAGCTTCCAATCTACGACGACACCAGGAAAATCCTGTCGGCATGCCTTCTGGTGATCGCCACACAGCGAAACGGAGACAAGTGACCATGGCTCGACCAAACGCTGATTCAGTTGGCCGCAAGTACCAGGTGGTGGGCATTGGCAATGCCGTCGTCGATGTCCTTTCGCACGTCGAGGAAGCCTTTCTTGCGCAGCACCGGATTCGCAAGGGCATCATGCAGCTTGTCGATCTTGACCGCGCCAGCGAGCTGTACGGGCTGATGCAGGACGCCGAGGAAGTCAGCGGCGGATCCGTGGCCAACACGATTGCCGGAATCGCGCGCCTGGGGGGACGGACGGCCTACATCGGCAAAGTAGTGGACGACCATTTGGGACAGGTGTTTTCGGAGGACATGCGGGCCCAGGGCGCCAGTTTCGACACAGTTCCCGCAGCAAAGTCCGCACCCTACGAGTCCGGGCGATGCATGGTGTTCATATCACCCGATGGAGAACGCTCCATGAACACCTACCTGGGCGCTGCCGAGCATCTTTCCGCAAGGGACATCGACGCATCCGCAATTGCATCGTCGGAGTGGCTGCTTCTCGAAGGCTTCCGGCTTGACGGAGTTGACAGCATAGAGGCGTATTCGCGCGCCATTTCGCTCAGCCGCAAGCATGGCTGCCAAGTCGCGCTGACGCTGTCGGACCCGGCATGCGTGGAACGCAATCGTCAGGCATTCGTCGACTTGCTGGCTGACGGCATTGATCTGCTTCTGTGCAACGAGGCGGAGCTCAAGGCCATGTTTGCTGCGCCGTCACTTGGCGAATCGCTGCGGCAAGCTTCGCACCAGTCGAGCATGGTTGCGTGCACACGGGGTGCGAAGGGAACCGTCCTGATCGACCGCGGAGTGGTCTCGGAAGTTCCCGCCCTAAAGGTTCAGGTGGTTGACGCAACCGGCGCCGGAGATCAATTTGCAACCGGCCTGTTCTTCGGGCTTGTTGCGGGACACAACCCTGTCGACGCCTGCAGGTTGGGGAGCATTGCTGCGGCCGAGGTGATTTCGCATGTTGGCGCGCGTCCGGTGGCAGACCTTGGCCGGGAGTTTTCCGAACGTGGCCTCGGTCTGGATGGCGGATGATCGACGACGCCGGGCGCGTCGGTCTGGCATGTTTCTGTGACTGGCGCTAGTGGACAGGCGGTGCGATGGCTCGACAGCAGAACCGCCAAGTGCGGCGAGTTCATTGCCTCCAGGTCCCAAGTGCATTTCCTGGCAGAGGAGACATTGAGCAATGGCCGGAAACTATGACGATCAGAACGTGTTTGCAAAGATCCTTCGCGGCGAGCTGCCCTGCAACAGGGTGCACGAGACCGAACACAGTTTGGCCTTCTCGGACATCGCGCCGATTGCGCCGCATCATGTGCTGGTGATTCCGAAGGGGCCCTATGTTTGCTTTGACGATTTCTCGAGCAATGCATCCCCCGAAGAGATCGTTGATTTCGTGAAGGCTGTTGGAGATGTTTGCCGCCAGCTGGGTGTCGCTCCGGATTCAGGTGGAAATGGCTATCGGCTGCTGTCAAATGCCGGACCGGATGGCGTTCAGGTTGTACCTCACCTGCACATCCACATAGTGGCCGGGCGGAATCTGGGACCCATGCTATCCAGGGTGTTGCGCTAGCCCTGCCGCCCGAACGTGATGTCGGCCGCGGTCGGCCCTGTCTGGCCGCCCGGCACAGGCCGCTTGCTTCGCCTTTGTTTTTTGGAAATGATCCTGTCAGGATCAACAGATATGGTTCAAGTCAATGAATGACGCATCGCCGGAAGTGGAACATGTAACGACGTCTCGGGTTTCCTGCGTCGGACAGGGAGGTGCACTTGGGCATCCCAAGGTTTGGTACCACATTCCTGACGACCGTGGTTGGGTGAAGTGCGGCTATTGCGACAAGCGATTTGTGCTTCGCAACCCTCACGAACAAACCGAGCAAGAGCCGTCCGGGTCCGGTTGATGGGTGTGCTCAGGCGCTTCCGCTGTTTGGGCAGCGACCATTGAGTTCCTCCGTGAAGTTCGGCAAGGGCCACCACCTTCTGCTCGTCGATGGTTCGGCGTACGTGTTCCGTGCGCATTTCAGCGCCGTGCGCAACCTGCCGCGCGCCAACCAGCGGCGAAGCGACGGCGCTCCGGTCGGAGCGCTCCATTTCTTTTGCAACATGCTGCTCGGGGATGTTCTCAACTCCAACCTCGAACCCACGCATGCCGCGATCGTTTTCGATGCTTCGGCGAAGACTTTCCGGAACGAACTCTATCCGGCATACAAGGCCAACCGCCCTCCCCCTCCAAAGGATCTCGTTCCTCAGTTCGCTTCGGTCAGGGAAGCCACACGGGCATTCAACCTGCCATGTCTTGAACTGGAGGGTTTCGAGGCCGACGACATCATCGCCACCCTGGCTGGCCGCGCCAGCGCCGCCGGCGCCGAGGTGACAATTCTCGCTTCGGACAAGGATCTCATGCAGTTGGTTGGCGATGGCGTGACCATGCAGGACCCGATGAAGCGGATACGCATTGGCCGCGATCAGGTTGTCAAGAAATTCGGCGTGCCGCCCGAATTGGTGACCGACGTTCAGGCGCTGATCGGCGACAGCACGGACAACATTCCAGGCGCTCCGGGAATCGGCATCAAGACAGCTCCTGGCCTGATCAAGGAATACGGCGATCTGGACTCGCTCCTGGCCCGCGCCGACGAAATCAAGCAGAAGAGGCGCCGAGAGACGCTCATGAACTTTGCCGACCAAATCCTGCTTTCGCGTCGGCTGGCCACGCTGGACCGAAAGGTTCCGATGGATGTCGAACTGGGAAGTCTTGCGCTGAAACCGCCTGAAGCAAAGCCATTGCTGGATTTTCTGGTCAAGCAGGAGTTTCGAACGGTCGTGAGGAGGGTGGCCGGATACCTTGGCGTGAAAGCGCCGCCGGTCGTGCCGCTCAAGGATCGCCAGCAGGACGGTGCGGAAGCTCGAACGGTTCCCTTTGATCGGAGCAGCTACGAATGCGTAACCGATGCCGAGGCGCTGGAGCGCTGGCTTGGGGAGGCCGTGGATCAAGGCTTCTTCGCCATTGACACCGAAACCACCTCCCTGGACGAAATGCATGCCGAGCTCGTGGGAATCAGCATTGCGACCAAGCCGGGGCGGGCGTGCTACGTGCCGCTGGCCCACGAACCCGAGAACGCCTCGCTGCTCGAGAAGCCCCGAAAGGTCGAACGCCAGCTGGAAATGCAGCACGTTCTCGACTTGCTCAGGCCCGTGCTGGAGGCTTCGAGTGTCCTGAAGATTGGCCACAACATCAAGTTCGACATGAAGATCTTCGCCCGTTACGGCATGGTCGTCAGGTCTGTGGACGATACGTTGCTTTTGTCCTTTGCTCTTCACGGCGGCAGGCACAACCACGGGATGGATGTGTTGTCGAGCAAGTATCTCGGACACGAACCGCTGTCCATCAAGGAACTCGTGGGTCCCAGGGCAGAGGCAAAAACCTTTGCCGGCGTGCCGATTGCCAAGGCAGTCGAGTATGCGGCTGAGGATGCTGACGTAACGCTTCGACTTTGGCACAAGTTCAAGCCTCTCCTGCATCGCAGCCGCGTCACCACGGTTTACGAAGTTCTCGACCGTCCGCTGATTGCGGTTTTGCTTCAGATGGAGCGAAACGGCATTCGTGTGGACGCCGGAATCCTGAACAGAATGTCGGACACATTTGCAGAGCAACTGGCGCGGCTTGAACGAAGGATTCACGAACTTGCCGGAACGGAGTTCAATGTCGCCAGCCCAAAGCAGCTGGGCGAAGTGCTCTTTGACAGGCTCGGCCTGCCCAGCAGCAAGGCCAGAACCAGGAGAGGCTACACGACGAGCGCACCCATCCTGCAGGACTTGGCCGCCGAAGGAAACGAATTGCCTTCGCTGGTTCTAGACTGGCGGCACCTGGCCAAGTTGAAGTCAACCTACACCGACACCCTGCAGCAGTGCATTTCCCCAGAGACCGGCCGCGTGCACACTTCCTACAGCATCGCTGGCGCGCAGACCGGGCGGCTGGCTTCCTCGGATCCCAACCTGCAGAACATTCCGGTTCGCAGCGAAGAGGGCCGTCCCATCCGGGAATCGTTCATTGCCGAAGAAGGCAATGTGCTGGTGTCGCTGGACTACAGCCAGATTGAATTGCGAATTCTGGCGGGCATTGCCCAGGTGGACACCCTCAGGCAGGCATTTGCAGAGGGGAAGGACATTCACGCGATGACCGCCAGCCAGGTCTTCGAGGTGCCAATCGAGGACATGGACCCGCATGTGCGCAGGCGGGCCAAGGCCATCAATTTCGGGATAATCTACGGTCAAACTGCATTTGGGCTGGCACGGTCGCTGCGCATTCCGCGATCCGCTGCCAAGGAGTTCATCGACACCTATTTCGAACGATTTCCTGGCATTCTTGCCTACAAGAACAGCACCGTCGCGTTCGCCCGCAAGAACCGCTATGTGGAGACGCTGTTCGGTCGGCGAATACACACGCCAAACATCGGCAGTTCCGGGCCATCCGGGCAGTTCGCAGCCCGCTCGGCCATAAATGCGCCCATACAGGGCACAGCAGCCGACGTGATAAGGCGTGCCATGATACGCATCCCCGATGAAATCTCCGAAATGCCGGCCAGAATGCTCTTGCAGGTACATGACGAATTGTTGTTCGAGGTGCGCGAGGACTTCGCCGACGAGTTGATCGGCACAGTCAAGCAAATCATGGAAACCGCCGACATGCCCATGCTTGCTCTGGACCCTGGGCTTGTGGTGGATGTCGGCAAGGGAAGGAGTTGGGCGCAGGCACATTGATCCAGCAGTTGGTGGCGTGCCGCCAGCAGGGAGTGACGGTCAGAGAATCCGCTCGGCCACATTGTCGCACGTTCTCTTTGGATGTCCGGTACGTTCGGTGTCGGCCCGCAGATTGCTCATTCCTGCTCTATGGCCGGGAATGCATTGTCCACCAATCAAGCTCTGTGATCGTTTGCCGTGAGGATGCCATTCCTGCTGGGCTACCGAGAGTCTGGCCGGAAACTGACTCTGCCAAGAACTGGCCCAACTGGTCTTCCAACATATCTCATTGACCGACTGCCGGCAGAACTGCGCTCCGTTGGAAGCATGGCCTGCATCCTTCAATTTCTTCGAGCACACTTGCTTTCCGCGCTCAATATCTCCTTCAAGACAGCGCGCACCATCGGAACGGGAACGGCGTTGCCTGCCTGTTTCCGCAATTGACTGTCCGAACCAACAATTTCGAAAGTGTCGGGGAATCCCTGCAAACGCAGTTGTTCCCTCGGGGTCAACCTTCGTACTCCATCGACCAACAAATAGTTGTAGCTGGCGTTTGCTCTCAATGCGCACGAATACGGATGGCTGCTAACGTTGCCTGCCTTGTTTTCGTGCCAAATGGATGGACTGATCGCCGAGACGTGCTTGCTCAATCGCTTTCGCCGAATGTGCTCGCTGGCAAAGTGCCTTCGGTCGGGACTTGGCTCCAATATATCCGCCAGCGGCATTCGAGGCTCTCTCGAGTTCGGCCACTCAAAATGTGCGATCGAGTTGTCAGCGAAACCAACAATGATGATCCTTTCCCGCTTTTGAGGCAAACCGAAATCCAGAGCGTTCAGTATCTTCCAGGTTGAAGCGTAACCCAATTTGCGCAGCCCACCGACAACTGCCTTTATTGCCTGTCCCTTGGAAGCCGATGCAAACTGCCGCACATTCTCCAACATTACGGCTTGCGGTCGCTTTGCATCGATCACGCGCAGGATTTCATTGAAAAGTGTTCCGCGACGATCATTCATTCCACGCATTTGACCGATGATTGAAAACGGTTGGCATGGGAATCCGGCAAAGAGAATGTCGTGATCTGGGACTTCGCTCGGTTTGATGCACCGGATGTCTGACTCTGGAAGCATGGCGAAATTGTGCTTGTATTGCCTCCTGCAAGGTTCGTCTGAATCGCATGCAAAGGTGCAATTGAGATCAAATTCCTGAGCGGCATAGTGAAACCCGCCGATGCCGCAAAACAAGTCGGCGAATGTCGACATGCCGGAATTGTTGCAAGTTTCCGGAGCAGCGGGATTTGTAGCCACAGTCATCAAATGAACCGAGTTTGAATCGTGCCAACTGTTGTTCGTGAACGGCCGGCGTGACTTGGAATTCGATTGAAGGTTTGATCGAACAACATTGGAGGGACCCATGCCTTGGACCGAGATCGCTCGGCGACACTATAGGCAACCCGATGACCGCACGCAATTCGGTTCAACCGATTGGCCGATGAGAACTGGATGGTCATCGAACTACGCCTTCCACGGCAGGTCCGCATGCAGCGTCCCCGCTTCGTGAATCTTCGCCAGACTGCTTGGCTCTTTCGAACTCTGGTTTGAGGTCGCAAAACCTGCGTCCGAACGGCAGGCAGCACACGGATCTATTCAAGCTCCGCGCTTGGAATGAAGGGAAAGAAAACTCCGCAGGACCACAGCCCGAACCAGTTCTGCTTTTCATGTTCCGCGTGTTCACAAATGTCCCCCAGCCGGTAGAAACTCTT
>JAPOOS010000260.1 GCA_026713305.1 Paracoccaceae bacterium | reverse complement strand
TCCGCGGCCTCGCCAGCAATGCATTTGCCCGCCGATCCGAATTCGTCACCGCCGCCGCCTGATTGATCAATCGCGATCGCATTGTTTCGACGCAGGCCAATTTGACCCGGACGACCTTCAGACCGGTCCGGGTTCAACTCCTCGAACCACTCGCCGGGCGAAGCAGGATTGTACGGGCTCGGTTGATTGGCCACCATCACCCTCGGCGCTGGCTGATTCGAGAAGGGGCAGGGTTGCTGTTGCCGCTTCTCGCTTTCCCTTGTGCCCGTCGCATTGTCCGGACACGCCTTGGATTGTCAGAGCGGCTTTGTCCACGGGTTGGCAGACCACTGCTCGCCACATTTCCGAGCAGCGCTTGACGGTGTGACGCGTCAGTCAAAGTCCCGCAATTGACTTCCGGCCTTGGGAACCTGCCACACTCGTTTCGGTCAGGAGTTCGGGACCGCCAATCGCGTCGGACCGGACTCTGTGTCGTTTCGGCCGTGAAGTGGAAACAAGCCCACCGTTCCTTCAGGCGCATTGCCCGCAATTCAAGCGAGCCATTGGCGGATCGAATCTTCCGCCATGTCCATCACAGGCTCTTCAGTTTCTTCGGGTGATTGTGGCAACAAACCCAAATGCGAGGCGTGAAGTCCAATCTGCGCCCACCAGGAACAAAATGGGGAAGACAATGGTCTTAACCGCGACCGCAACAACAAGCGTTTTGACGTATGTCGCCATCCCCTTGAGCAGTTCGCGAACCTTCTGCAGTTGGTCAATGGCCTCGGTCGCCGGCCCCAAAGTCCGTGTTCGAAATGAATCGCACGAATCTCCTCCAAGCTGTTTGTCAATGCAGGCTATGCTTGCTTCGGCTTCGCGAATGTCCCGTTCAATGGTTTCAATCCCCTCCAGAGGTCGATCCTTCTCGGCTTGCAGCCCTTCCCATTCCGAACCCTCTGGATCAGACCATGAATTGTTTCGCCGCCACCAAGCCACCTCGTCCCTAAGCTGCTCGACTTGCTGATCAAGCCTATCAATTTCCATTTGAACAGATGCCATTGACTACCTGAACACCCTTAGCCAGTCCTCTTCGAAATCTCTCGCATCAAGCGGACTGTCCCTGCCGGGAGAGGAGGAGCCTGCGATGCCGGGCAGCTCGGATTCGGATTGCGCAAGATGCTCTCTGTTGTCTTCAACGTACGATTCCAGGAACATTTGATTGAACAGGAAACTCAGTGCAAGAAAGGCGGGGACAACAAACCGAATGACGGCTGCCAGCACGAACATCCCAATCAGCCAAGTCCGGAAGTGTTCGAGCCACTTTGCGGCAACGGTGAGACCCTGGTTGGACGCCGCAAGGGATCTGGTCCACTCATTGAGCAATACAGCCACGCCGATCACGGTAAGGATCCACGTCAATGCGGAATGTTCTGTGAGTTCGAGCAGAATGCGCTGAAACAACAGGGAGCCAATTGCCCACGTCAGGCTTGTCGCCAATCGTTCAATCGAATCGTTAACCGGATCGAGTGCCTGGCCAACCTCCGCCGATCCGAGAAACAAATCGAGCTTCATTGACTTGAGCACCGAAACCACGCCGTAAATCACAATTGCAGTTGCGTATAAGCCAACAGCCCGTTCGGTCGTTCCGGCGACCTGCTCCTCAGCAAATCTATCCAGTCCCCCATGATGCGAGACCAGTATCAGGGCCAGTGCGACGAAAGTGACGACGATTGCGCGTACCAATCTCACTCCCTTCGGCATCGCTAAAATCCTCCAGCCAGTGTATGCAAGTTTCAAGGCGATCCATCCCGCTCCACTTGTCGTGAGGCGCAAATGCAGTTGCGGACGCGGCAAAACAAACTGGGTCGAGTGGAGTTTCGCATTCCGAACGCATTTCCACAAAAGCAACAATTGATTCGGGAGCCATCTCCCCCGCCGGGACAGGATAGCTTGGAAAGCCACTCGGTATTCAGCAAAACTTTGCAGGCCATGTTCTCCAGCACGGATGCGACAATACAGATTTGCATGCATCGTGGGAACAAATGATTCCAGGACAATGACGGATTGTGCAAGCGCTGTTCAATTGGCCGTGCCATTGGCCGATTTGGGAGTCCGCGGCTTTGAGCCAAGTTGTCCACAGTGGATTTCGGAGCCGGTCACGATCAGGCAACTGCGATTTCGCCAGTGCAATCTAATGTTTGCCATGAAGTTGCATAGAGGTGACCGATGGCGGGAAAGGTTCGAAATGGCAGCATCCAGGTTGCCATTGCATTGCTTGTCGCAGCGTGTGCCAAGCAAGATACGGAGCCGGCGGAGCAAAGTGTCAACGCGATCGACGTTGTCATTGCATCGGCGGTGTCGGAAACTGCGCGAGCGTCATCGTCAATTCCCGTTAGGCAAAGCAACATGGCCCACGGTTCACGTGTACGTGGGGTGGTGCGGTTATTGCCTCCGTCGCATGAGACCGAAGCTGACCCGCAGCGGAGGGTTGAAGTGAGATGGAACGGCGCCGTCGAACCTCTCGTGCGACTGACCGCGAGGTACTTTGGCTACACTTTCCGAACTGAGCAAGACCGTCCGCTGCAACCAATTGTCGTGAACCTTTCACTCTCCGACGCGACGCTTCTCGAAGTCGTCTTCGGCATCAACCGAGCGGCTCGCGGGATGGCGAGAGTGGAGATTGGCGACGGGCCCAGTCTCAACCTTGTCTATGCACGCTAGTCGCGTCCCATTCGTCGTCAGATTGGGCGCGAGCGCCGCATTGCTGGCGGGCGCTCTGTTTGGTTGCGCACAAACGGAGTCCCAAGGCAGCCATGTCAGCGAGTCCAAAGCACAGATCGGTCGCCCCGACAAACTCGTCTCAGGCCCTGAGCCGCCCGCTACTCCGGGACATGTCAGGTTGCCTGAAGTCGAACAGGGACAGCCCACTGCAATTGCCGGAATTCGTCGTTCGGCGTTGCGGGAGGGAGCCCTCACCCTCGGCACTCAACACGGCTACCGGCGAAGGGCGTGGGAGATAGAGCGGCGACTCGAACACCGGAGCAACGAACTGTCGGTTGCTTTCGACTTTGGCAGAGTTGCCGCACCTGCACCGCTTGGTCTTGGTTACGTCGTTCCCCCTGTGGTCGCGTGGGGCTTTGATGCCTCCTCCGTGAAACAGGGCGGCAAAGGCATTGCGGGCAGTCGCGAATTCATTGCCCTCAGCAAGCCGGGGCGCCTGACTCCCGTGGTGCCCACTTGGAGGGACCACCTGTTGATGGTTGCTCCAGTTCCGAACAGACTTCCCCCAAGTCTGCTTCCTCATGCGGCCGAGGAAAGGCTGCTGTTTGCGCGCTGGTTTCGGGAGGGATGGCGTGCCGGTCGAAACCAGGCAAACCGCGAGTTCAAGCTGCGGATGCAAAGGCTGAAGCGAGAGTATCTGGGAATGTTGAAGTATCGTGAACTCGTGTCACAGGGCGTGATCAACCAGATCGTGCTGGCCAGATCGGAATACGGAACGACCGTGGAAGGAGCGGTGCTTCGCATTGATGACCGGGCCGTCGAAATCGTGTCGGCCGCGTCGTTCGAAGTGCGCAGAAACAGATGGAGACTGCCAACCAATGGTGGCCAGTCCGTGATTGGTCGCAGGTAAATGCGAAGCACAGGGAGAAGGGTCATCGCAAGGCGTTGGCTCAAACTGATCCACTGCCTGGATTTGAGTGGTCATGTGTCTTGGTTCGGTGTTGATTCAAACTCCATCCAAAGCTGGTTGAACCGGCATGTCAATGGCAGGAATTGACCTGAATCGGCGATTCGGTGCACCAATTGCCAATGAGTATGCACCACAGTTGCTTGTCGATCGGAACCGCAATCAGATCACGCTTGAAGGCGGGCAACCGGAGAGAATCGATGCAAAGCACCTGCGATCGTTTCTCATGTCCTGCAGTCTTGCCGGAGCTTCCGACATCACGATTCAGAGCGACAGGCATCCGCGTGTCGAGATAGACGGCACACTTCATTTCCTGGCAGGAAAGGCCTGGTCGCCGTCGGAGGTGGATCTTGCGCTGACGGAACTGTATCGGGCTCCGAACGCTTCCGCCGAGATCAGGGGACGGAAGGTTCTGGACTTCGCCTATGAACTCCGAAAGGCGGACTTCACCCGCCAGCGCTTCAGGATCAACGCCACGGGGATCCACATCCAGGACGGTCATGGTGTGGAACTCTCGGTTCGAATTCTTCCGGCAAGCACACCCACGCTGGAGGATGTTGGGCTTGAGCCTCGCATTCTGTCGAACTTCTGCCCGTCAGACGGGTTGGTCCTGATTGCCGGCGCCACTGGGAGCGGCAAGTCTTCGACGCTGGCGGCCATTGCGCGACACTTCCTCGAATCGGCTGTGCCACGGAAGATCATCGATCTGCAGGCGCCGATCGAATTCACCTATGAGGATGTGGCAATGTCGGGACAGTTCTCCGCATCCATCATCGGCCAGTCTGAGGTTGGTACGCACATCGTTGATTTCGCACAGGGCGTGCGCGCTGCCTTGCGGCGCAATCCCGACATCATAATCATTGGCGAGTTGCGGGATCGCGAGACCATGAACTTGGCGCTCGAGGCTGCCTTGACGGGACACATTGTCTATGCAACCGTGCATGCCAGTTCCGTGTCGGATTGCATGGGGCGCATGCTGGCAACGATGTCATTGAACGAGCGGGACCGTCGCTCCTACGACCTTGTCAGCGTCCTGCGCTTGGTGCAGGTTCAATGTCTGGTGGACGAGCTGCATCGGAATGGACGCTTGGCTGTCAGGTCATGGCTCAGGTTCAGCCCGCGTCTTCGCCGCGAGCTCTTGGCCGTGGACCATTGTCGCTGGCCGGAGATGGTGCACACCCATCTTGCCCGATGCAGGAAACAGTTGCAGCAAGACATCCAGGGCAGATCGTTGTCCGACGCTGTCGCTGAACTCCATCAGCAGGGCAGAATAAGCTGCGAAACTGCACAATCGCTTACCGAGAGTTCGATCCTGCCTGCAACATCGTCACAATGAAGTCCGAAACGAATCATTGGAGGGCGACGCAGACGCCAACCAGGTTTTTCCTGCTCGATTCCCGGGTAACAATCTTTGTTGCGCTGTGTCTTCTTCACTTTGCTGCCTGGACCTTCATCCTGTTGATTGTTGCCGTTTTCCTTTCCATCTGGTTGACGCTTCGTGGCATTCGTCCGGGAACCGAATGGCGACACATATGGCGCCTGATGGTCGGTCGGAAGTTCACTGCGCGCGGGCGCAGGCATCAACGCTTGCCTGTCGACTTTGGCTTTGAGACCGAGCCTGCGCTCGGTCGCCCAGGCAAGCGCAGGTGGATCAGTTGATGGAGTCCTGCGAGTTAGGGCCGTGGTTGAATTCAGAGCATGGACTGTCGGATGGGCAGAGCAACAACTCGTGCTTGCCCAGGGTTCCTTTCGTTGTGAACTCAAGGCAGGATACCGATCAATGGGCTGCAGGGCCGCATTGCAGAGTCCACTGTTTCAGGCGCGTGTGCCGTTGGCCTCTTGCCGCTTCCACATCAGGTTCACTCGAGCCTCGATGTCGGCGAGAATTTCGCTGCGGCCTGCATAGTAGGGCGTCGCGCTGCGTTCCTTGGCACGAATGAACTGTTTGAGATTCCTTATTTGCTGAACCGAAAGCTGTCGCCGCGGCGGGCAGCGCCGCTTCCAATTGTCGAGAACATAGTTCAACTCGCCTGCATTCAAGTTGCCGGGGCGGCAGTCGGCGTTGCGGAATTGCATGTCTCACCACGCCATTGGCGTTCGGCGCATCAAGGAGCGAAGGCAGGAAGGATGGAACAGCGCCGGAACAGAGATTCACTTGCCGGGACCGTGCCGATGGATGCGCAATGCCGCGCCTCCGGCTTGCCCTGCGCAATGCAGTCTCGGCGCGAAACCAGCGTCGAACAGGACTGCCTTGATGGCAACAGCCGGTTGAACGGCGCAGACTGCGCGCGCCATGCAATGACAGGCAGCCGGGCGCGCAGGCGTTGCAGCGCCCTTTGGAAGGTCCGTCATTCGACCCGAAATTCGAAGGCCGCAGACACCGGCGAAAGCCTTGCAGTCAGGATCGGCCTGATGGATTCATTCATTGCGTTCGGATTGGCGGCGCAGGCATTGACTGGCTAGGAACCGATCAAAAAGCTCCCAATGGCTACATGGCCGTACTGTCATCAGGATCGTGTTCGGCTGCCAGAAGCAGGGCGGCCAGCCCGTCGTAAACGTCCGGTCTCCTGTCCTCGCCCTGCCGCGCCCAAGTCCGCTCCCCCAACTCGGCAATCTTGGCCATTCGACCAAGCAGGTCGCTTGGCGCCGCCGAATAGGGCAACAATCCCTCTTCGAGCGAAGAAGCATCCAGGAGTGTCCTCCCCAACGCGAGAAGTCCCTGCCTGAAAGTGTTGTCCCTGGACTGATCCAGTCCTGGCGCCCGATCCATCGGCCCACGAACCAACAGGAACTTGTTCAGCGCCAACTCCGACGTCCAATAGTTGCCGGTGTAGAACGCACGCGCCCTGACAAGCACGGATTCCATCATGAAGTAGAACTCACCCAATCCCAGCCTCTGAAGGTCGGATATCTGCACTCGGCCTTGCTGCACAAAGGCAAAGTCCGGACGATCAACCCATCTGGTGCCAAGAATGCCGCCCACAGCGGTACGCCCCGAAACCACAGGCACCCGGTGCGTTCCGAACTTCTTGTCGAGAAAATTCCATGTGCGCTGCGAATCCTCCATCGCCCCGGCTGCAGTCAGGCGGGCGTTGGCGGAAGCGGTTTCCGCAATCTGCGGTGAAACAGCCTGCATTGCCGCCATGTCCTGCCCAGCCAGAATTATCATGAAACCAAGCGACCTTGCCTGGGCCATCATCGTGTCGATGCCCTTGACCATGTAGTAGCCAGCCTCGTCGAGAATGGCGATGAACGGCGACGGCGAATTCGTCGATCGGGCATCTATGAGCATTTTCTTGGAGCCAACGGCCTCGGACCCGGCGGTGCGCCCCATCATCATCTTCAAGACTGCTACCACTATCTTGCCGCAGTTGCGCATTTCCTCGGGCGCCTTCTGCAGCGCCGGCAGAAGGACGACCAGTATTCGCCGATTCAACACAACGTCCTCGATGTCGACATCCCCAAAGGGCGTGCGAAAGATGTGCCCGAAATCGTCCGCCAATGCGCCCAGAGGCTTGGTGAGCTGCATCGCCAGAAATCCGTGCTGCTCGGCTGCCTTGCCTTCCTGCGCCCGGCCATTGAGCGCGTTGTGCAAGCTGAAGCCGGGAAGTGAATCGAAGAAGCCCTTGAGGGCCAGCCGCGACGAATTGGAGAACTCGCCGCGCAACGAGCGCAGGTACAGTTCAATCATGCCGCCCCGTGAGCGCAATTCCGACCAGGCCGCATCGGGAATGTCGCTGACGTCGGAAATCTCCTTTCCTTCCAGCAGGTCCGCCTTGACGCCGATGCCGAGCGGCAGAAAGTCTCGTATCGACTGCACGTCCAGCAGAACATCGCCGGCATCCCTCAATTCGCAGAGGGCCTTCATTGCCGTGGTCACCAACGACATGGCGCGGTGCTGCCAGAATCCCGCTCCGCCGGTCTGGCCGCCCATCAGCGATATGATCAGGTTGATGAGTTGATCGGGGGAGCCGTGCGAGAATGGATTGAGCGTGTTCGACTGAACGACGGGACCTCCAGCCGGGGAATCGATGGCGCCCTCGGCGTTGGTGAAATTGAGCAACCGATAGTCGTCCTGGCGTCCGAAACGCGTCGCCAGCGACCACACTCGCCCATGAAACTCACCCGTCCCCTTGCCATCGATGAACAGAAAGCCCGAGGACCACATCATGGATTGCGATGCAATGCCAAGTAGCAACTCGGTGTTGTGCGTCACCAAGTAGTTCTCCATCACGAACAGGCCGTTTTCGGCATCGGTTCTGATGCAAAGCGTTTCTCGTGTTCCCGTCGACGCCGGATGTTGCGAGGGCAGGCTGCCATCGTTGTGCGGAAGGTTCAATTCACGACGGCGCTTTCTTGCATTCGATTCCTGTGCAGGACTGGCCTCCAAGCTTTCGACTTCCATGACTTCGAGCCCAAGCCGAAGAGTTTCTGCATCCATTCTGGGAGCGCCCTTGATTGCCCTGTGCTGGCCGGGAAACGTGGCGCGCACAAAATGGCGCCGGCTGGCCCTGAATTCGCCGGCAATGCCGCCAAGGGACCAAATGACTTGCCGCAGACGAAAGCTGTCGATCGCTCCGAAAACCGGGATTTCAAGCGAACTGTGATTGATGCGCACGGGCTGAATCCGGTCTCGGCGCCGAAGCAAGTCCGAAAGCCATGCCAGCCGCTCGTTCGGCGATCCGTGCAAGGAAGGCAGAAAGTCGCAATTGTCGAGACCCGACGTGGCAAAGGTCCTGCCAGGCACGGCGTTCAGCATCGAGCCGCCATGCGGGCCGCTGCAAGGTTTGCAAAGTGGCACAAACAGGCGCAAGGGAGGAGCTTCCGGGCACTGTATCTTGCCGACACCGATCTGGATGGCAATGTCGGAGGCACATCTCGTTTCGGTGCCGGAGGGCGGCAGCGAGGTTCTCGAGCCTGAGCTTGCTGCGTAGTTGACCTGCCAAAGGTGATCCGCCGTGCATTCCGCCGTGCGACCATCGGCAAAGTGCATTCTGACTATCTGCCTGCGTCCCTGCGGATATGTTCCGACAACCGTGCACAGGCTTCCCGAAGCGTCCATTACGCGATCTCCGGTCCGGATGTCGGACACCAGCTGCCAGCCGGACTCGGAGAGTATCAGCGCGTCAAGGGGGAGCGCCTTGCCCGACCCAGTGGTTCCAAGAACGAATGCGTGGCGTCTGGCGTCGTCATTGGACAGCCAAAGTTCTTCGTTCGTGTCGCACTTGTTGCCAAGCAGCAGCAGACCTTCCGCCCTGCCAAAGGCCAAGCGCTCTCCCGGCTTCCTGCTTGAGAAATCCCTGCCCTTCCACCCCATCGGCAACCGGAACGGCAACCGGAATTTCAGAGTGTTGAACCACGTGCCATATATCAGGCATGCCGGTATGGCCATCAGCCATGCTCCGGGGATCAGGAGCGAGGCCAGCCACCCCAACAGCATGGTAGCCACCAAGCAGTCCGGATGGGACAGAATGTCCCTTGCGGCGCGCCCAATGCCGACGGGACGATCGGCATGCCCGCCTCCGTCGGGCGTGTGCTCGGAGTAACTGCTGTGTTCGGCCACTAGCCGGCATTGGTCGGTTGCCTTGCCGACCAAACGACTTTTCGATCAAGCAAGCAAGGAGCGGCCAGAGGCATTCGGCGAATCTTCATGTGGTACCAGTCACCTGTGGGTCAGTGTGGATCGCTGCCCGTCGGTCAAAACCCCGAGCTGGGCCGCGAGCATTGCGGCGTTGCGTGTTTCCTGAAGCAATCTGAGATAGCCGATGCGCGCCTGGATTGACTGTATGTCAATGAGATCCTGCATCAGCGCCCTGACTGGCTTGCCATGCCGCTCTTCGAGCGTGTCGGCGTTCGGCGCAAAATATGCCATCGTTCGAATGTCGAATGCCTGGAGATCGCTGATCACATCCGGAATGTCCGTTGAATAGTTGGCACGGCTTGCAAGCGTGCGAAACACCGCCGCATCGTGCCTGGGAACTGACAGCTGCAGCGACAGCGAGAGCGCCGACCGGGCAGCGTTCTTGCGCGTTTCCACAGCCTTTCGAACGATGGATTCCGACAGCCCGGAGGGTGTCTTCAGCTCTTCCTCCGTCAAGGCCGGAGGCGGCGCAGGATCAACAGTGTTGGCGACGAGCCGCACAATTGCGTTGGAAGCGCCGTGCAGTTCAATTGGAAGCGTCGGGTGTTCGTTCACTAGTTCCCAATCGGTCGTGACCCCGGGAATTCCGGTCGCCTCGTCGATTTCGCGACCCTCGGCATGCAGCCAGGCTGCCAGCCTCAGACCGCCCTCAGCAACTGGCGTCGCCTTGCCGCTCGACCATTGATCAAGCGTGGCGTCGATTGCGGCGACCTGCCGGGAAGGACTTGGCGAATGCAGCTGGCTGTCTGCCATGTCGACAAGCAGGCAGTAGTCGGGATTGGGATCGAATTCCCCGCTCTCGGCTCGGGCGCGGAAGTATTCGCGCATGCGCATGCTGGCCGACTGCTCCTGGCCGTCTGCAATTCTCTTGCCGGCCTCCACCTGACGATCGATATGCGTGCTGGTTTGCTGGGTCTGGGCTCTGAGGGCCTCGATGATTCTTGTCGCCGCTTCGGTAGTCTCCTTCGTTACCCAATCCTTTGTGTCTCCATGGTAGGCTTGGACAACGCCACACGGACAACCTGGAACAAACGCGTTTGACGGCGATGCTGCCAGCAATGGCAAGGAAAGACACGATGCAAGAAGTACGGCGGTTGTGTAGGCTCGGTTCATTGTGCCGCTCCCGTTCCAATCAGCGACCGACTGCCGTCATCGCTTTGACCGTGTCGCGAGGCAATTCCAATGGTCGCCATCGCGCTTGCGCTCGAGATGGCCGGTGGAGGTGTCGTCTGCTGCGACTTGGAACCGGAACGCTTGCGTATGCCGGTGATTGGGTTGATCGTGCCCGAGTCTGTTTTGGGAAGCTCCCCATGTCTGACGCCTTGGAGGCCAGTGCCGACATTGAGAAAGGAGGGCAGTCTTGCCTCGCCGGAGCGATAGCCTGTACCGCCAAGGGACTTGGTTGCCTCCTGCCATCGTCTCGCTGCCACTCGACAAATCCTCCGGGCAAGTTGACCATTGCCGTCGACAAGCTGGGCAAGCGACTGGTTGAACAGCGATCGAATGCCGCTTGTCGGGGCGAAGCTTGCAATGTCCAGCGTCATCAGGTTTTCGAGGCAGGCCAGCTGTTCGACAGGAGCTGGCGGCGCAATGGAGGCTTCGGCGCGTCGCACCGAGTTTTCGATTCCTGACCTAACGCTTGACGCAATGCGGTTGCGCGCCGCATCGCTGCAGGAATCACTTGTCATGTCGTATATCCAGTCCGCCTGGGCGGATGTCGAGTGCAACAGTAGCGAGCACACGAGGGCAAGTTGTAGTCGCGTCATTTCGGAACCTCAGCTGTTTGTTTTCGGTCACATCAAGCCGAGTCCGCGAAACCGCCAAGCTGAATTGCGGCCAAGCGCCGTCGAAATGGAAATTTCATGTGCAAATCGCCGGCGATGCCGACTGCAGCAGGAACGGGCTGGTCCTCGAAAGCCACGAACGAATGTGAGTGGTTGAGAACCGGACCCTCGATCCGCGATTGTACCGGAGAAGAGCAATGGCATCATTCGAAGTCGTGAACTTCAGCGGAAGGGGTCGAAGCTCAGGGATTTGTTCCTGAAGAGGACAAAGTCAGGGCGTTTCAAAGGATCTATCGAGAGTATCCACCGTTTGCGCAGGTCGTCGCTTGAGGAAACATTCGCCAAACGCCGTTTGGAAAGAAGGAAGTTCAGCAGGGCTTGCATTGAGAAGAGGCTGGTCGAACCATTCTCCGGTTGTGGCGCAGACGCCAAGGTTCGACCGGAAACTCTCGTTGGGGCAGTTCCTTCCCCGCAGCGGGATTGGACGAATTCTTCGACCAGGCAAATGTGTGGAGGGACTGGCTGGTGAGATGACCAGTTGACGTGCGTGCATGAAGCTCCGGTCACGGAGGGTGTTGGAAGAATGCTTCACAATGCTGCTCCGTTGTGTGACCTTGCCCAGAAGCGCCCGTTTCCAAGCGACAATTGTCCGGCTTGTGCCGGATTGGAGTCATTTGGCCGCTTTGACTTCATCAATTGTTGCGGTTCCAGCGCCATGGCCGAAAAAGTCGTCAGCCGAAGGGGCGACGGGTCTGCGGCATGGGAATGGCAGCATTTCGAAGTCCAATCATGGATTTGCGTCATGCAAGGTCTCCGGCAATTCACGGAGACACAGTTTTGTCTACTCCTTTGCAGGCATGTAGGTCTTCGACTGCCTTGCACTTGGAACTTGCCTGCATGAGGCATTTCATGCCTTGTCGGATTTTCACGGCGCCTGGCAACAAGTGTCGTTTGGAGAGGCTTTACCCGGCGAGGCGGCTGCGGCAGCGAGGTAGTGCGCAGGCTGGGGCAAAGGCATGTCAATCTACGGTGATTGTGCCCCGAGTCCGGCAGCGACTGGCCCATTCCGACAAAGGCAGAGGTTGGCAAACCCGAATTTCATCGACAATCCTTGCACCGCCCAATGGGTGGCCTCGCAAGAAGGATCCAATTGCTGCCAGGACAGCGAATTAACGTGAACAGCCCGTTGCTATGCCGAAAACTTTCAAGGCATCGTGAAAAAGCGTCGCACTCGGGCATTGAACTACCGTGCGAATTCCACTTCCATACAACGGGCGCTTCTCAATCGCCCTGCACTTCTTCTCCCTTCCCGCATACCCGATGGCTCAGTCGAAGGCATGCATCCTGCCCAAAGGTCTCGGCGGCCGACAGCGTCTCACGCACATCGTCCCAAGTCGTGGTATGGTTGAGGATACATAGCCTCAGAGAGAACCTTCCGCCTGGCATGGCCGAGGAGACGAACGCCGGGTCGTCCCAGAACAGGCGAGCCACCACCTCGCGGTTGATTTCGTCCAGGTCGCGGTCCGCGATGTCCTCGCCTGCCGGAGCGACACGGAAGCACACGATGCTCAGCGACGCGGGGCTGGTGCACTGCAGCACTGGACTTTTGTCGATGTATTGCTGTGCACGCTCGGCCAATGTCAGCCCGTTGGAGATGGCCTGTCTGAATGCAGCCATCCCGAACGTCTGTATCGACATCCAGATCTTGAGCGCGCGAGCGGACCGGCTCATTTGGAGGCCGCGATCCCAGAAGTTGGGATGACCGGCACCCCACAGCGCGTCCTGCAGGAAGTCGCGCCGGATCGCGAAAGGCGTTTCAAGCGTCGAAATGTCCCTGACCATGAGACACCCCGCCTCATAGGGCTGGAACAACCACTTGTGCGCGTCGAGCCCGACCGAGTCGGCGCGCGCGATGCCGCGCAGGATGCGTTTGCCTCGTTCGGTCACGACGGCGAATCCGCCGTATGCGGCGTCGACATGCAGCCAGATGCCCTCCGATTCGCAGAAGTCGGCCATTTCCTCAAGCGGATCAACCGCCCCGGTGGCAGTTGCTCCGGCATTGGCGCACACTGCGATAGGCTCCAGTCCGGCGGTGCGGTCCTCCTCTACCATTGAGGCCAGCACGTCCATATTGATGCGAAAGCGATTGTCACTTGGCACAATCCGCGTGTGCTCCGGGCGGATGCCGACGATCTTCGCTGCCCGTTGTTGTGCGCTGTGGCTCTGATCACTCATGTAGACGCTGGAGCGCTCCGGGTTTCCGGCGGACTCCCTCGCGGCCACGAACGCATTCAGGCTCGCGGCGGAGCCACCGCTCGTCAGCAGACCTCCTGCCGTGTCCGGGAAGCCGAGCCATTTGCAAAACCAGTCGATGACCACGCATTCGAGCTGGCTGGTGCCGCTTGCGACAAGCCAGTTGCAGGAATTGACGTTGTAACCCGCGGCGAGGAAGTCCGCTATGACGCCCGGCCAGGTCGCGGAGGACGGCACGAAGCCGAAGCAACGTGGGTGGTCGAGGCGAAGCGCCAGTGGGAGGATGTCCGTCAAGGCCTGCTCCAGAATCTCCTCGGGCGCCCGCCCGGTTTCCGGCGGATCCTGCATGAGCTTCTTGTCAAGCTCGTCGCGAAACTCGCCGTCCCATGCCTCCATCTGGCCCAACTCTCCGCTCCGCTGCACGAGAGCCTCAGCTGCCCTGGTGGCCAGCGCAAGCATGGCTTGCGCGGACATCTGGAGACCGTTCGAAGGCACAGGATCAGACGCGCCACGCAGTTCGTTCTCCGCAATAGTGTCCCTTGCCTTTCGACGCATTCTACTCTGCTCCTGGAAATAATGTGCCAACCGAAGGTGGTCGGTCTTGTCTGCAACTATGTTACAAGCGTACTCCGTGGAATCCAACCTGCGATGGAACGGGCGAGCGACATTGTGTTTGCCCCGAATTCTCTATGGGCGGCAGGATCTTTTGTCAGGAGGGATTCCCATTCTCCGAAGGGCATCATTCGATGGAAGGGGGTAACCAGCAAGGGAGGACCTTCTCATAAACGAGGTGTTCATCATGGCCCTGTTTCACTGCTTGCCTTCCAGCAACTTCAAGCGTCGCAGGGATCTTGGCGACGAAGGCGTCCATCGAGTTCTTTCGGCGACCTGCCATCCCACGCCGCTTCGTCTGCCTCATGCCACGGCAGTTCATGCCCTGCCTCGTGCCTCAGCATTGCCTGTCCGGCGAGCGTCATGGCTTCTACATCGTTGACAGCTCCAGATTGTCGACATGCCATCATCTTCGTGCACGAGGACCTCGCATGTCCTTCGACAAGCGCGTGGTCGGTTACTGCTACACCGCCACGGGCCACTGCCTTGGACTCAAGCTGTAGCTGGCGAGAGACAACAGGAAAGTTCATGGCCACGGGCATCACACCCGGGGAAACCGACAATCGCCCCAGGTCTAGGCTCTGAAGCGAGGCTTCGAAGACAGGAGCAGGATCTACGCCGCCAATGGTTGCAGCTCCAAGAAGATGGAATCTTCACAATGCTGCTGCAGTGTAGCTTTGCCGAAAGAAGCCGGAAACGGAAGCCGCCCGTCTCTCGCAGGCGGTTCGCGCCAATCACAACCACGCGAGGCTGCCGTGTACACCCGGAAGCGGTTGCGGGAGGAAGTGACGAATTGCCGTCTCGGGAAGGCTTGGCGCTGGCAAGTTGGACAGGAGAATGTGAGGCAGTGCGGGGATGAAGTGGACTGGCTGTGGACATCATTGACGTCCTTGCCGGAACTTGCAGCAGAATTGACATTGCTGCCGGCAGCACGAATGTCAGGCAGTTCCTGGCGCGCCTGTCTTTTCTCGCTGCCACACCCTGAACTTCTCGCCTTTGTCGACGCAGCGCTTCACCAGCAGGCGGCGTACAGTTCAATCCTGGCTCAAATCCAGTGGCGCCACCCAGTTTGCCATGGCGGGATTCGCGTCAACCCTGTCAGTCTCGGAAGCACAGCCCGGCTTCAAATTCGAAAAGATGCCGTCCTCAACCAAACTGCCATCGAATTGGTTCGAAAGCTGACATGGCTGCTGGAGAGGAACAAGCCCCTTGGCAACACCGCGGGTTCCAACTGCCCCGGCCGGCGGCTGCCAAAGTTCCGCGATGCAGGATTGAACCGGAGGATCCGAATTTCCAAACGACCGTGTCTACGATGAAAGGGTTCGTGCGACACACTCCTGCCACCGCGTGTAGGCGGCGCTGCGTTGGCTGTCGGACATCTTGGGCGTAAACCGCCTCTCAAGCCGCCACATGCCTGAGATGTCCTCAAGCGACGCCACAATCCCACACTGGAGGGCTGCCAGATAGGCCGCGCCCAAAGCCGTGGTCTCGGTGAATTCCGGCCGGTCGACAGGCGCATTGAGCTGGTCCGAAATCGCCTGCACGACCCAGTTGTTGGCGGCCATGCCCCCGTCGACCCTAATCACGGTCTGGGGCAGGTCGGAAAAGTCGGCTCTCATCGCCTCGACCAGATCTCGGGACTGCATGGCCACGCTTTCCAGAGCAGCGCGAACAAATTCAGCCGGACCGCTGTTGCGCGTCAGGCCGAACATCGCTCCCCGACACTCGGAATCCCAATAGGGCGCTCCGAGCCCCGTGAAAGCGGGCACAAGGCACAGCCCCTGTCGAGAATCCGCCGTCTCGACGAGACTCTCGGTGTCGGAAGCGGCTTTTATTATGCCGAGACCATCCCGAAGCCACTGCACGGCGGCGCCAGCCACGAAGATCGAGCCTTCCAGTGCATAGGTGGGCTGACCGTCCAGCTTGTAGGCCAGGGTGGTCAGCAGGCGGTTCTTCGACACAACCCGTTCGCCGCCAGTGTTGAGCAGTGCAAAGCACCCTGTGCCATAGGTGGACTTGACCATGCCGCTGTCGAAGCAAGCCTGTCCAACGGTGGCCGCCTGCTGGTCGCCGGCAACCCCGCAAATGGGAGCGCCTATGCCACACGCCTCCCTCGTCGCCGTGCCGAAATTCGACGCGCAATCAAGCACTTCGGGAAGCATGCTCTCCGGGATTTCAAAAATTCTCAGCAGTTCGCGGTCCCACTCGCAGGATTCGATGTTGAACAGCATCGTTCGACTGGCGTTGGTGGCATCGGTGACGTGGCGGCTGCCGCCGGTCAAGTGCCAAATCAGGTAGGTGTCGACCGTTCCGAACAGGAGATCTCCTCGTTCGGCTCGCCGTCTCGCTCCACCGACATTGTTCAACATCCACGCAATCTTCGTGGCGGAAAAGTAGGGATCAAGCAGCAAGCCAGTCCTTTCGACTATTTCATCCTCCAGTCCGGCCTGCTTCAGTTCCGCGCACAGGGGAGCAGTTCGGCGATCCTGCCAAACGATGGCGGGATAGATTGGTTGGCCGCTTCGTCTGTCCCACACCAGCGTGGTCTCCCGCTGGTTGGTTATGCCAATGGCGTCGATTGGCTTGCCCTGCGTGCATTCGGTCACGAGCTTGAGCGTGTTCAGAGTTGTCTTGAGGAGGTGGGCGGGGTTGTGCTCGACCCAGCCTGAATTCGGATACGACTGCTCAAACTCCTGCTGGGAACTCACGATTGGCGTGAACTGGCTGTCGAACAAGATCGATCGTGTTGAAGTTGTGCCCTGGTCGATGGCTGCTACAAACGACATGACTGCCCCTCACATGCGAAACTGAAAGTCTGGAATCTCTGCCAGTCAATATACTTCGACGGCGAACCGACAAGCACGGAGTGGTCTTCTGAATCGCGCCAACGGCATTGGGGATTGCCGGAGATTGACCATGAATTGTGGTTTCGGCGCTTGCCGGGGGCAGTTGCCGATCATTGATCCTGGGTTTTCCTGATGTCTCCAGCCCGCCAAGTGCGTCGTGTTGTCGGGACGGCCGCAGAATCCTGCGCTTGATGCCTCTTTGGCAGCACAGTTCTGCCCGGTGGCCGGAATTCCAAGTGCATGCCATGCTCTTGGCCAGTTCATTCCAATGGTCCAGGTTGTCCTGATTGGTCGCGCATGCGAGTTGGTTGCCTGCAACAAGGTTTGAACATAAGCGTTGGCCGCAGGTGATCATGGTTAGGTAGGAGTTTTCGACATGAAAACACGAGCTGCAGTCGCAACCGAAGCTGGCAAGCCACTGGAAATCATGGATGTCAACCTCGACGATCCCAAACCGGGAGAGGTCTTGGTGCAAATCAAGGCCACTGGCATTTGCCACACGGACGAATTCACGTTGTCGGGAGCTGATCCGGAAGGACTCTTTCCTTCGATTCTGGGGCATGAGGGCGCTGGAGTTGTCGTTGACACCGGCGCTGGAGTTACATCCGTTTCCAAGGGCGATCACGTCATTCCGCTGTATACACCGGAGTGTCGGGAGTGCCCGTCCTGCCTTTCTCAGAAGACAAATCTGTGTCATTCCATTCGGGCAACGCAGGGGCAGGGGGTCATGCCCGACGGCACGTCCCGATTTTCAACTCTCGATGGCGATCCGATTCTTCACTACATGGGCTGTTCGACCTTTTCGCAGTACACGGTGCTGCCTGAAATCGCTGTGGCCAAGGTGCGTGAGGACGCGCCGTTTGACAAGATCTGCTACATTGGCTGTGGCGTAACGACCGGACTGGGTGCGGTCATGAACACGGCTGGCGTCGAGCCAGGCGCATCGGCAATCGTGTTCGGACTGGGAGGCATTGGCCTCAACGTAATTCAGGGTTTGCGGCTGGTAGGTGCAGACATGATTGTCGGGGTCGACGTCAATCCCGGCAAGAAGGAGTGGGGCGAGCGATTTGGAATGACGCACTTCGTCAATCCCACCGAGGTGGAGGGCGACCTTGTGCCATACCTGGCAAGCCTGACCCAGACCCCATCCGATCCGTTTGGAGGCGCCGACTACACCTTCGATTGCACGGGCAATGTGGAGGTCATGCGCGCGGCGCTTGAGACCTCTCACCGGGGGTGGGGCGTTTCCGTCATCATCGGCGTGGCTCCGGCCGGGGCCGAGATTGCCACGAGACCGTTTCAACTTGTAACCGGAAGGGTTTGGAAAGGGACAGCATTCGGTGGCGCGAGAGGCAGAACAGATGTTCCAAGGATTGTGGATTGGTACATGGACGGAAAGATCGAGATTGATCCCATGATCACGCATTCGCTTGATCTGACGGACATCAATGACGGCTTTGATCTCATGCATGCCGGGAAGTCGATCCGTTCGGTCGTCGTCTATTAGGCGCACCGAACGAAGGCTCCTTCGTCGGTTCGGCTTGCGAGCAGATCTGCATCGGTAGCTGCCAGCGGCGGCACGCAGAGCGTTGCCTAGGAATGCGGACTTTGAGGGAACTCACGACTATGGGACCAAAGCTCTTCGTTCCTTGGACCTGACTTCGGAGCGCCCCTTGGTTCTGGCGAATCCATCATGCTTCGCTTGTCTGGTGTTGTTTGCCTGGTTGTTTCTTCCCTGTGGAGAAAAGTTGCGAATTGAATTGACGGCGATCGGGAACAGCGCATAGACGGACAGATTGGCCACCGCATCCGTCATGCAGCCTTCGACCAGCTGCAGGCGCTCGTCCACCTAGCAATGCTGACGACGCTCGCCGCGCTGCCGACAGCAGCCGCGCCTGTAGGTGATCTTGCCCAGCGTCCTCGTCACCGTCTTCGGCGCCGAGGACGCACGATGCCACACCTTGCCGCCGATCTCGATCGACTGCTCCCCATCGTCCATGTAGTCGGCGGCCAGACCAAGCGCCTCGCGGCCGGCCTCCATCAAGCAGTCTCGAAAGCACGTCTCGACCGTCGAGAAGTCGCCGCCATCCTTCAGGAGCCGCCGCAGCCTGACGGCACAGCTCTCCATGACCGGCCAGCATCTCCGCCGGGGCTCTTGGCCAAATGGTCTCGAAGTTCCTTGCCTAAGGCGTTCGAAATGTGACAAACATCGGCCATCGGGAGCGTTCCTTCTGTAAGGGGAAAAGGCCGGAATCGACAAGATCCGGCACTGTGGGCCGCTCCCGACACTACCGCAAAATCCCCGTTTCACGACAGTCTCTTGGCAAACTCCTGACAAGTTGCTGTCAGAGGCCCGAAGGCTGTCCTCTGCAGGACCGAATCTTGCCGTTGAACTCTGATTGATGTACCCCTTTTGTGGCGAAAGAGCGCTTGAAACATGCACAGCACAAATGTATGATCCCCCAAACCCATTCTTCCCGTTGCAGCGTTTGAACAAGTGGGCACAAGCGCATATT
>JAPOOS010000245.1 GCA_026713305.1 Paracoccaceae bacterium | reverse complement strand
TGCGTTTCCTTCGCTGGCAGTGCCGCAGCCGCCAGAATGCGATGAGAATGCAGGGCGGCAAGCCTGATCGAAGCATGATTGCCGAAGTGACGCCGAACTTGAAGGACAACAGCCCTCGGTATGCGCTGGTTACGGTATTGTGCCGGCAAGTGCATGCTTCAGTTCTCCCGGAAATCATCCACATGGCAAAGCGCACTCATGATCCTGCTGAACGCCATGGATTGGCGGTTCAGTTCATGTCAGCCAGCTACTTTCAAAATGTCGGGAACTTCACCGGCGACCTGTCCGCCTGTGTTGCGGCCGGGTCCGCCTATCTGTCAGCGATTGGCTCTCTGGCGACTTGCCGCCTGAGGTTTCGGGATAGGGTGCATGTCTATGATCTTCCGTCACGTGTCGAAAGACTGCGGGGCGGAGAGTTGGAACGGGAGGAAGTTTGGTGGCACAACTACCTGTTCAATCCTCGGCTGGATCCCGATGCCGAGGTAATTGCGTTTCGTCCTGTTTGGCCGCAGGCGAGAATTGGCCTTTCCGCAGCACGAGTTGGTCGCTAGTGTTGGAGCTGTCGCGTTGGATGTTCCGTTTGTTGCGCAGGAGGGATGCGCAATGCTCGGAGAAGTGCATCTCAACAGCCCGGATTCCCTCAAGAACACAGTGAGGCTGCCGTGAATCTGGCTCCAAGACATGATGTGCCCTTCGAACGCCGAGGCATCACGACACCCGGGATGCCAATTCTTCCCCACGGAACCGAGCGTTACCTGATTGACGGCAATGGGTCGCTGACGGTCCAGGTGGCCCAGGGAGACGAGATTCTCTTGCTCGACCTGGAGGGATGCCAGCCGGTTGAAGTCGTGCCGTTTGCAATGGACGGCAGATCGGACGCAGGTCTTCTTGGCACGACCTCGAAGCATTGTCCTGTTGCCACTATCCAGACGCTTGGAGGCGGAGGTCAATCCGGCAGGTCCATCCAGGAGGCGCTGAACAGAGCAGGGCTGGATTTGGCAGGCGCCGACGCAGTCAGGGTTTTCGGCGAAGGCTCGCGTCCGGGAGCAATCAAGCGGTTCACGGCGAACGAGAACGGTTTGCTGGTCGTATCCGCTCCTGGCGGCGCCATGCAGCCTCACAAACACAATGCCGCGACTGAGATTGCGCTGTACATTCGCAGAGCTCGGCCGGGTGAGAAGGCGGACAGGCTTGCACCACCGCCACCATTGGCAAAGGCCATCGTTGATGCCAATGTCGAGCCAGGTCAGGCGTACATCTACGAGGTTCGGAAGGGGCAGTACATTCAGATACTGGACGTCCAGGGGCGCGAGTGTTCGGACTTCCAGGCGTTCTCGCTAAGGGACCTGGACAGTGGACTGGAACGGGAAATCGACCCCACCGCCACACGGAGCCTGATGGGTTCAGCATATCCGGTTCCGGGAATCTATTCGAAATACTTCAATGTCGATTTCGAACCCTTGGTGCAGATCGTCCAAGACACATGCGGGCGGCACGATGCGTTCGGTCTGGCCTGCACTGCCAAGTACTACGAGGACATGGGCTATCCAGGGCACCTGAACTGCTCAGACAACATCAGCTCGGGATTGAAGCCCTACGGAGTTCGCACACGGGCTGGCTGGCCGGCCATCAACTTCTTCTTCAATACGGCCATCGACGACACAAACGCGATGGGCTTCGACGATCCCTGGTCGCGACCTGGCGACTATGTGCTGTTGAGAGCGCTCACTGACCTGGTCTGTGTATCCTCGGCATGCCCGTGCGACATCGATCCGGCCAACGGGTGGGACCCGACCGACATACAGGTGCGAACCTATGAGGCTGATCAAGACTTCGCGCCCGGCAGCGCCTATCGAAAATCTGTGGGAGCGAAAGTGCATACGACAAAGAAGACCGGGTTTCATCAACAGTTTGCCAAGCACACGGGTGACTTCGTCGAATATGGGGGTTACTGGCTTCCCAACACAATCACCGGGCTGGGATCGCTCGGCGAGTACTGGGGATGCCGGGAAAACGTGGCAATCATGGATCTTTCGCCGCTGCGGAAGTACGAGATCACCGGACCCGACGCCGAAGAACTCATGCAGCTGTGTATGACGCGAGACATTCGCAGATTGTCGGACCGGCAGGTTGTCTACACTGCCATGTGCTACGAGCATGGCGGAATGATCGACGACGGCACCGTCTACCGATTGCGAGACAACTTTCGCTGGGTGGGCGGAAGCGACGATTCCGGCCTGTGGCTGCAGAAGCAACAAAGCGAGCGCAACTTGGACGCATGGGTGCGCAATTCCACCGATCAGCTCCACAATGTGGCGGTGCAGGGCCCCAAGTCCCGCGATCTGTTGAGCCAAGTGTTTTGGACCGGACCGACAGAGGCATCGATCGAGGATCTTGGCTGGTTTCGATTCAGTGTGGCCCGGCTGGGCGGCGCCAGGGGTGTTGCCTGCGTCGTCAGCCGCACCGGCTACACAGGCGAACTGGGGTATGAGGTGTTTTGCCATCCACGCGACTGCGACGAGGTGTTCTCCAGGATTTGGGAAGCCGGACAGGAATACGGAATTGTGCCGCTGGGATTGGCTGCAATGGACATGCTGCGCATTGAGGCAGGTCTCGCCTTTGCCGGGCAGGAATTCAACGATCAAACCGATCCCTACGAGGCGGGCATCGGATTCACGGTTGCGTTGCGCACGAAGAACGACGATTTCATCGGTCGCGA
>JAPOOS010000165.1 GCA_026713305.1 Paracoccaceae bacterium | reverse complement strand
GGTTGATCATGACAATCCCTTTGCAGCGCTCCTGTCGCTTCATGATCGCGACAAAGGCGGATCGAAGCGCCGCAAATCTTGATAAAGGGGGTTGCCGCGCCAATATTTGGAACACGTGGTCTAAACCTTAGGACTCAGGTCTGGAATTCAAATGACCTATATTGTGCTCGATAGTTGCATTGCCTGCAAATACACCGACTGCGTCGAAGTTTGTCCTGTGGACTGCTTTTACGAAGGCGAGAACATGCTGGTCATTCATCCCGACGAATGCATTGACTGCGGGGTTTGCGAACCTGAATGTCCGGTGGATGCAATCCGACCGGACACCGAGCCGGGAATGGAGCCATGGGTCGAGTTCAATCGCCGCTATTCGGAGATTTGGCCGGTCATTTTGGAAAGCAGGGAGCCGCTGCCTGATGCCGAAGTGCACGAGGACGAGGAAGGCAAGCTCGAAAAGTACTTTTCCGAGAAGCCCGGCGAGGGGAGTTGACGCGTCGCAGGCCATGACCAATCCATTGGCACGCGACAGAGGATTCCCCGCTGCGCATTGATTCGGATCAAGCTCCGTTTCCGATTGCACGCCGCAATCCACAAGTTTTCGGGAAATGGCGGTTCCGGGGCCAGTTGTCCGGAACGAAAAGTCCGACCGCTCGCAACTTCTCCTTGCAACTGGTAAGAAACAACTGGGCAAGCAACAAGCCGCCAAGGCGGGCTTCAGCCGGACCACCGGCTACCGGCTTGCCGCCTATCCACTGCCAGTTCAGGAGAAGAAGCCGCGGGGCCGGCGCCGTCCGGACCCGCTGGCCGATATTTTTGACACGGACGTCGTGTCGATTCTCGGGGCCAGTCCGCTCACGTGACGCGCTCAGCGGTCCGCCTTGCTCGGCGCCCCGGCCTTGCCCATGGACTCAGTTCTTGTCGTTGTCGGCGTGGAAGCTGCCAATGACGACCGTTTTCGAGTTGTTGCCGGTCGTCATCCAGCCTCCATAGGTGCCCACGACAAAGCGAGGACCGTCTTTGCTCCGGGTCGAGCTGGAAAACTTGCCGGCCCAGTTGCCGCCCCATTCGGCGACGGAAAAGCTGGTCGGCGAGTTCCAGCTTTCCATCCCCATCTTCACTTTCTCGTCATGGGGAATGGCGATGTATTCTTCATAGGTCAGCTTGTGCGGGTCTCGGTCGATGACCATGACCGGCTGTATGCGCTCGCCTTGCTGCCCGGAGGCGTCGAAGGTTCCATCGCTGTTGATGTTCGCCAGCAGAACGATTCTCGGGCCGTCAGCGTTCCAAGATTCGGTCTCCCCGTTCTTCTTGAAGAGGGTGCCGACCACGGTGGTGTCTTTGATGTCGCCGCGGATGGAGTTGCCACTCCGAGCGCCGAGCTGGGCTCGCAATTCGACGGTCCCTGTCATCTCACCCACGACTCGGCTTCCTTCATGGAGAGTGTGCGTTCCCCATTTCTTGCCGTACAGCCCTACCGTCGATCCGGTGTATGTCGCGGTGATTCCCCTGCCAGATCCGTAAAAAAAGCGCGAGTTGGGTGACCCGCCCGACTCCGAAATTGCGCGCCCCTCGACGAAGGCGCCAACCGTTCCGTTGCGCATCCAGTAGCCGAAACTCAGATAATCCGATTCTCCCTTCCCAGCGTGCTGGGGGTAGATGTCGTCAAATGCGAACGTCCGGATGGCGCCGTCGCCCACGAAGTCGGCATCGAACGACGTTGGAAACCGCTTGCGGTTCGATTGGACGAAAGCGCCGCTCACCAAATGGTCCCGCGTAAATTCCGACTCCTGCCGGGCGGCAAGCGTGATCTTCTTGAACGTCTTGCCAGCATTCTTCCAATCTTGCCTGTCGTCTTGGGCAATTGCGCCGTTTACGCTCGCCAAGCTGCCCGCCAGCAGAACAACCGTCGCCGCGATCAATGTCGAAAGTTTCATCAGTTGTACCTCCCTAATAGAAGTTTCGAGCACTACTTGCTCACTAGTCCAGCCATGATAGCCGGGGGGGGTGTTGTTTGTCCACCCCAAATCCGTCTAGGAAAGTCCACGCATTCCAACGGGGTTCCCGTTCAGAATGCATGCGGCCAGGCATGAAACGATGTGCACCAATGCGTTGGTTGCCGAGCGGCGCCTGCTGTGTTCCAGCCGCATGTCCTCCTTGAGACGGCCGAACAGCGTCTCGATGACACGACGCTGGCGCAGAAGCAGCTTGTCTTCAAGTGGCATGAGACAGTTG
>JAPOOS010000257.1 GCA_026713305.1 Paracoccaceae bacterium | reverse complement strand
CTCTCACGTGCTCTCCGAAAGCGACAGGGTCTACAGGATCTGGCTGGCTGAAGTCATGCTCCAGCAAACCCAGGTCGGGACGGTGATCCCCTTTTACGAGGAATTCCTGCGACGCTGGCCCACCGTGGAAGACTTGGCCGGTGAGAGCGGCGAAGCGCTGATGTCCGCCTGGGCCGGGCTGGGATACTATGCTCGCGCCCGCAACCTGCATGCCTGCGCTCGGATCATCGTCGAGCAGCATGACGGGAGATTTCCCGACTCCATGTCCGAACTGCTGCGGTTGCCGGGAGTGGGTGCCTACACTGCTGCCGCCATTTCCGCGATCGCCTTCAAGAAGCCCGAAACTGTCGTCGACGGCAATGTGGAACGAGTTCTGGCAAGAATTCACGCGGTGTCGGAGCCGTTGCCGGGCGCCAAGAGCCGCATCCGCGATCTGGCGCGAATGCATACACCGCAAGAGCGAGCGGGCGACCACGCTCAGGCGCTCATGGACTTGGGTGCAACGATCTGCCGGCCGCGCAACCCCGACTGCAAGGCCTGTCCCTGCAACGCGTTTTGCGGTGCGTTTGCAAAGGGACTGCAAGGCGCCTTGCCACGCAGGTCGAGAACACGGTCAAGACCTGTTCGCCAAGGTTTGGTCCATGTTGGCCGCCGTCAGGACGGCGCCTGGCTGTTGGAACGGCGTCCTCGCAAGGGTCTGCTGGGCGGCGCCTTGGGATGGCCAGGCAGCAGTTGGTCGGCCGAACCTTCCACCTGCGAGCCGCCCTGCCCAGGCGAATGGAAAACGCTAGACGGCATCGTTCGGCACGAGTTCACGCACTTTCGGCTGCAACTGACCGTGCTGGTCGGCGAACTGGCGCTGTCCAGTCAACCACGTGTCGGGCAGTTCGTGCCATGTAAGGAATTCGCCAGCCGGCATCTGCCAACTGTCATGCGCAAGGTTTTTGACCACGCATGTTCCTTCCATGACTTTGCGTCGGATTCAGAAAGTGGGAAGAGCCTTTGCGAGACTGCACAAGTCAAGCCGCCTGCGCTGTCCTGAGCCTTCGCAAGCACACTCCGGCATCCAGCAACAAGCTGCTCCACTTTGCTGTATGTTGCATTGATCGAACGGTCGCCCAATCAGTTGACATTGCGGACCTTGGCTGAAGTCGTCTTGCCAAGCAGGCAAACTGCCCGGCGAGCCTCCTGCAAGACGTGCGTGTTTAGGCTTTTCCTGTCCAAAAAACCGGAATTGTATCGGAAAGTGGTTGGCGTGGGAGCAAAAGTCAGTGGATGCAGGCGGAAAACAACACCGGAGTTCGCCCCATGACGCGCGATGTCTGCATCAGCCGCCTTCCCGCAATGTTTCAACCAACTCTCATCCACGAACTTGAAGGACAGCAAGGTGGATGTGCGATTTCCCGGCTACGCAGTCATCCAGCGCACATGGCTCCAAGCCAGGTACCCACCCCCAGCGCGGATTTGGTCGGAAACGGCAGATTGGGCGCCGGAGACGCTCAGATCAGATCGAAGTGAACCGCCAACCGAGCTGGCGCGTCGACAGGCGCTTCCCTTCGGCGCCGACGCAGTTCGCAGGGAAGGCAATCTCCTGCAATGAGAACATCCGCACAAACGACACCAGCGCCCCCAGCGGGAACTTCTTCATTGCACCAGGCTCACTTGACCAAGCCCGGTCCCTCCAGCAGAACGAAACAGTCTTCTAAGTCTTCTGCAAGCGATGAAGCCGGCTTGGCGCAAAACGCCGCCTACACCCGTGATGCGTCCGGCATGTCGTCGAGTTTGTGAATTCGACAGCAGGCCTGATAGGTATTGGCAAGCAGGCAGGCAATGGTCATGGGACCAACTCCGCCGGGAACAGGCGTAACGGCCCCGGCAATCTGGCTGACCTGCTGAAAGTCGACATCGCCAACGATCTTCGACCTGCCGGTGTTCCTGTCCGTGAGCCGGTTGATGCCAACGTCAATGACTGTTGCGCCAGGCTTGATCCAACTGCCCTTCACGAGCGCAGGCCGCCCCACAGCCGCAATCAGGATGTCGGCCCGGCGGCATTGCTCCGCAAGATTCCTGGTTCGACTGTGAGCAATCGTTACGGTGCAGTTCTCATGCAGCAATACATTGGCAAGCGGCTTTCCGACAATGTTTGAACGTCCGAGCACCATCGCGTCGCACCCTTCCAAGCTGCCCAGTTCATGCTTTAGCAGCATGAGGCAACCCAGCGGCGTGCAGGGAACCACCCCCCGCTTGCCGCGGCTAAGCAATCCAACGTTTGAAATGTGAAATCCGTCGACATCCTTGTCCGGGCGAATTGCCTCAATGACGCTCGCCTCGTCGATTGGCCCGGGCAGAGGCAGCTGAACAAGCAGTCCGTGAATCTTGGGATCGCAATTGATCCGGTTGATCAACTCCAGCAGTTCCTCTTGGGACGCATCTTCCGGCAAACTGTGTCGAATTGATGCCATCCCGAGTTCACGCGTCTTCTTGACCTTGTTGCGCACATAGATCTGGCTGGCGGGATCTTGCCCAACCAGAACAACTGCCAATCCTGGCGTGATGCCGTGCCGCTCCTTCAGAAGCGCAACATCGTCGGAAATGCGTTCGGTAAGCTGGGCGGCAATCGCCCTGCCGTCAATTATACGTGCAGCCACTTCGTGCCTCCAGCCGCCATCCAATTTGTGTTGTCATCTAGATCATCTTTCCAAACTTGATGCCGTCGAATTCGCTCAATCGTGGCCACGCAGTCTGCGCAGGAACAAACAGGGCAACGGAGCTGCCAACTTCCACGGTTCCCTCGCGTTCCACCCATGCGGTCACGCCTCTCCGGTTCCTCGCCGCGGACTTGAACAGGCGACCATGACCAGGCAACTCCCGTTCGATTTCGCGCGCCGGCAAGTTGCACGGCAGATTGATCATGTCGACCGTCAATGTGGTGGCCGACGAGAATTGCAGGCGGGATGAAGGTGGTACAAGCGTCAAGTCCGGTATGCCTTCGATCATGAGGTTTGCCCCGAGAAAGGAAGGATCAAGCTCGTCCACTTTCATGGTTGCCGCAATGTGTGCCAATTCCTCCTTTGAAACCACCGTCAGTTGTCGCACGTTGACGATTTCGGTTCCCTCCTCGTACAGCTGTTCGGTGCGCACGCATGCTTCCCTAGTCTTGCCAAAATGCGAATCGGCCGGAATTCCACCGAACTTCAACTCCGCAGCCTGGCAGGAGCTCGACTTCAAGGTCCGCTGCCGGTTGGACACGTTGCCAATCCACACAAGGCGGCCTTCGTAGGGTGTTCTGACAAACAGCGACATTGGTCTTCAACTCACTTCATGGTCTCTTTGACCCAACGGAACACGCATATTGACCGCTCCGTTCGTTCAAGCGACGGCTTCTCGCCGCTCTCCTCAACAGCCTCCACGGCAGGCAGGGTCAAACTGCCTGCCGCCTTTCGGCGCAGGCTCAAGCAGGGGTTCGCCGCATTCGCTGCCCCATTGCCCGACATCCTCCGGGTTGCCTTCCCTTGCGTTGCATTCAATGGAGCGTTCTACAAGGAGCTTGTCGAAACGTGGCGATTGACAAATGTCTTCATGGCAGCGTCACCAAACCGGATCTTGAGGGCTGTGCAATGCCTTCGGCGCGTTGCCCGGTCTCCGAGGCATTGTTGATCTGCCTGCCGTTTCGGGAGCCCCAGTTGATATTGTGCTACGGCAGTTCATTTCAAGCGTCGCTCGTTTCCGAGGAGCCGAAATCTGCGCCCTTGTTCGTTCCGGAACACTCTCTCGGCATCGACACATTCGCAGTGGCCAGCTCCGGGACGGACAACTGCAGTACGTTGCCTTGGGTTCCGGCTTTGCCTGTGCCAACACAATCGGCAGGCATCTCAAGTGGCCGTTGACGCTGAATTGGTCTGCATTTCACTGAACTGCCATGCCAAGGGAACTGAATGCCGATCCGGCAATGCCAACCGCGTTGCCGGACGCTTGCCGCTCAACTCTGCTGACGACGCACCTTTGGCAACATCGAGGTTCCGGCCTTGGTCGTGCGCGGGTGCCTTACAACCTTGGGTTCAGTGTGTTCGGGGGACACAGGCTTTTCGTCCGCGATCACCTTTCGGACGTCCTCTCCGGACAATGTCTCGTATTCCAGCAGCCCCTGCGCCAGACGCTCCAACTCCTGTCGCCTCTCGTTCAGGATTTCCTTGGCCTGCTGATAGCCTTCGTCGACGATGCGCCTGACCTCATTGTCTATCAGCATCCGGGTTTCGGGGCTGGCCTGCGTTTCCCTGTTCATGGAACCAAGAAACGTGTCCTGCTCCGTCGAATAGTCAATTGTTCCCAGTCGTTCCGACATGCCGTACTTGGTAACCATCGCCCGCGCGATCTTGGTAACCTGCTGTATGTCGGACTGCGCTCCCGAACCGACATTTTCCTTGCCGAACACCAGCTCCTCGGCAACCCTGCCGCCCATCGCCATGGCAATCTTGGACCTGAACTGAACCGCAGTCATGGTCAGCTGATCCCTTTCGGGCAGCGACATGACAAGACCCAGCGCACGACCGCGTGGAATTATGGTAACCTTGTGAATGGGATCATGTTGCGGAGAATTCATGCCGACAATTGCATGACCGGCCTCGTGATAGGCGATGCGCATGCGATCCTCATGGGTCATGACCTGCGAGCGTCGCTCCAGTCCCATCAGAATCTTGTCCTTGGCGCTCTCGAAATCCTGAATCTGAACAAATTCGCGCCGAACCCTGGCTGCCAACAAGGCCGCCTCGTTGACCAGATTGGCCAGGTCCGCACCCGAAAACCCAGGCGTGCCGCGAGCGATGATCGAGAGATCGACGTCGCGTCCGAGACGCACCTTGCGTGCGTGGATCTGCAGAATCTTTTCCCTGCCTCGCAGGTCCGGATGAGGCACAACGACCTGCCTGTCGAAGCGTCCCGGGCGCAACAGCGCCTTGTCAAGGACATCCGGTCGGTTTGTTGCAGCCAGAACCACGACCCCTTCATTGGCCTCGAATCCGTCCATTTCGACAAGAAGCTGGTTCAAGGTTTGTTCGCGCTCGTCATTGCCGCCGCCAATGCCGACCCCCCGCGATCGACCAACGGCATCGATTTCGTCGATGAAGACAATGCAGGGTGCGTTTTTCTTCGCCTGATCGAACATGTCGCGGACCCGCGACGCACCAACGCCAACCAGCATTTCGACGAACTCCGATCCGGAAGTTCGGAAAAAAGGCACGTCGGCCTCTCCGGCGATTGCTCGTGCAAGCAGCGTCTTGCCGGTGCCCGGCGGTCCAATCAGCAAGGCGCCTTTCGGTATCTTTCCGCCCAGACGGGAAAAAACCTCCGGCCTTCGCAGAAAGTCGACGATTTCCTCCAGCTCTTCCTTTGCTTCGTCAACTCCGGCCACATCGTCGAAGGTGGCGCGCATGTGATCCTGGGTCATCAGCGTGGCCTTGGACTTGCCAAATCCGAACAGGCCGCCGGAACCCTGCATCTGTCTGCGCTGCCAATAGATCAGCGCCGCAATTATCAATAGGCTCAATAAAAATCCCGACATCAGTTCTCACGCCTCTCGTTTGGTACGCAATCCCGTCGATATGATCGCCACTGGCGAAATTGCCGGCTCTTCTGCATGCGGCCGCAGGGCATCGATGGCGCACAGTCCACCGTCAGTGTTCCATCGGCGTTCATGCCGACCACCTCGCTGTATAGTAGCCATCAACTGGACTGTCGTCAAAAGTCGGCAATTCCAGCCAGTGCGGCGATCCCCAGTTCGCGGAGTTTCGGATGATCGGCGAGACGGCGTTGTCACCCCGATCGCAAGTGTGAATTTCAGGCCGGGTTTGCCGGTGGCTCCGGCATTCTGCCTCCGCCCGAGGCTCCCTCTCTCCAACCACGCAGGGTCTTGCCGGTCTTGGGCAGCCGAACTCCGGCGCTTGTCGGCGCACCCTGTTCGTCGTCATCGTCGTCACGAAGTGGCTCGCCGGCAATTACCTTCTTGATTTCGGCGCCTGTCAGCGTCTCGTATTCGAGAAGCCCCTTCGCCAGACGTTCGAGATCCTCCCGCCGCTCCGTCAGGATTCTGCGGGCAGTTGTATACCCTTCGTCCACGAGCTTTCTCACCTCGATGTCGATCAGCTTCAGCGTCTCGGGACTTGCATCCGAGCCCCGCGAGTAGGGTCCCAGAAACGTTTCCTGACGATTGGCGTAGTCGATGTTGCCAAGCTCCGAAGACATTCCGAACTGGGTCACCATTTCCCGCGCAATCTTCGTCACCTGCTTTATGTCGGAGGCGGCGCCGGACGTGACGTTTTCGGCGCCGAACTTCAACTCCTCGGCGCACTTGCCGCCCATGGCCATCGCGATCATCGACTTGTACTTCGTGATGGTCACCGAAAGATGATCCCGTTCCGGCAGCGACATCACAAGCCCAAGAGCGCGGCCGCGGGGAATGATCGTCGCCTTGTGGATCGGGTCGTGCTGCGGCACCGTCATGCCAACAATGGCATGTCCGGCCTCGTGGTAGGCCAGAAGTTTCCGCTCATCGTCGGTCATGATCATCGACCGCCGTTCGGCCCCCATCAGAATCTTGTCCTTGGCGAACTCGAAGTCGATCATCTTGACGGCAGTGCGATTGGCTCTTGCAGCGCGCAGCGCCGCTTCGTTGACCAGGTTTGCCAAGTCCGCGCCCGAGAATCCCGGCGTTCCGCGGGCAATGATCTTGAGGTCGACGTTCTTGGCCAGCTTGACCGGCGGCCGCGAATGAACCGCCAGAATCCTTTCCCTGCCGACAATGTCCGGGCTGGGCACGTTGACGATTCGGTCAAAGCGGCCAGGACGGAGCAGCGCCGGATCAAGCACGTCGGGTCGGTTTGTGGCGGCAATTATGATGACCCCCACGTTGACCTCGATGCCGTCCATCTCGACAAGCAACTGGTTGAGCGTCTGTTCGCGTTCGTCGTTGCCGCCGCCATAGCCAATCCCGCGGGAACGGCCCACGGCGTCAATTTCGTCGACAAACACGATGCAGGGAGCCTTGCGCTTGGCCTTTTCGAACATGTCGCGGACACGCGAAGCGCCTACGCCAACAAACATCTCGACAAAATCCGAACCGGAAATTGCGAAGAACGGCACGTCGGCCTCGCCTGCAATCGCCTTTGCCAGCAGCGTCTTGCCGGTTCCAGGCGAACCGACAAGGAGCGCTCCCTTCGGTATCTTGCCGCCCAGCTTCGAAAACTTCTTGCTGTCCTTCAGAAAGTCGACGATTTCCTCGAGCTCTTCCTTGGCCTCGTCGATGCCTGCCACGTCCTCAAACGTGACTCGGTCGGTTTGTTCGTTGAGAAGGCGGGCCTTCGACTGGCCAAAACCCATTGCGCCGCCTCTGCCGCCGCCCTGCAGCCGGTTCATGAACCAGAGCCAGACCGCGATCAGAATGATGAATGGAATGAACGGCGCAAGGAACGAAACCAGGCCATTCGGTTTCTGCGACTTGGCCTCCACGTCAACATTGTGCTCGATCAAATAGCCGACAATGTCGCCGGGAACCGGAGGCAGTATTGTGGTGAATCTCGTGCCGTCAATCGTGTAGGCCGTCAATTCGTCCCCGTCGATGGCCACTCCGGCGATTTCGCCGCTTTCGACATCCTCGAGGAATTCCGAATACTTGACCGGCGGCTGAGCGGTTACCGTGGCGCCCTTCGTGAATACCTGAAACAGCACCGCCACGAGGACTATGAGGGCCCCCCAAAAGATCAGATTCTTGAAGTTACGCACCTTTGTGGCCTCCTGAAGCCAATCTCGTTCCGGCGGCGGGCCGGCGGTTGCGCCGCATGCTCTGTCAGACTGTCATGCCTTGGCGGCATCCGGTGTACTAAAGATAGACAACGACTCCGATTTTTCAAACCTGTTTTACAAAGTTGAGAAACATCTGCCTGTCCTTCAGCAGGATGAAATCGGTTTCACCCGGCGCATTTTCCACCAACGACTCTACCACCTTGTCTCCCTTCCATAAAGCAGGGCTTGACAGCAGCGCTCTCCTGTCCGAAACGGCAGCCGAACGGCCGGGAAACTGTTTGAGTCCGTCCCGGCCCAGCGCGCCAATGCGGCAATTGTTAGAATCGGGCGGCATGGCAAGTCGCCAGCGATCATCCCAGACAAGATCCGGCCGCACTGGCCTGCCGCATCGCCGATGATCCCTGACGATGCGGAGATTGCGTTGCCGATCAAGATGCAACACGCAGGCCGAAATCGTTGCCACACCGTCGCAGCGCAGCGCCGAGATGCTGTTCCTTATCGCCGACAGACGCCGCGAGTGCCGCTCATTGGAATGGAAGCGGACTGCAGCTGCGAAGAGTCTGTAGCGGGTTTCGACCGCAAGGTCCCAGAAGCCTGCTTCGATCGTCAACACACCAAGGGTGGAAACGTCGACAAGCCGCTGCGCTGCCTTGGCCACCTCCATGGCCAGCGCCTGCCTGGCACGTTGCATGTTGGCGGCAGTGCGACCCAACGCACTTGCAGTCAATCCAATCTGCTCGAGCATCGGAAGCGCTTGGCGAATCCGGACCCGGTCAAAGCGCAGGTCCTCGTTTGATGGATCGTCAATCCAGGGGATGGCTCGTGAACGAAGCATGCAGCGAAGGTCTTTCCGTCGCAACTGCAGCAGGGGACGAATCCAGTTGACCCCGCAGCGGCGCAGCTCCTCCGGCATTGCCGAAAGGCCGTAGACGCCGGACCCCCTTGCCAGATTGAGAATCACGGTTTCGGCTTGATCGTCCAAGGTGTGACCTAGAGCCACCTTTGGAATGTCACGTTCAATGGCCCATTTCGCGATCATTGTGTATCGGGCGCGTCGTGCTTCGGCCTGAAGATTGCCTTCGGGCTTGCCCTGCCAGCGCAGGATTGTGTGTTGGTGTCCGAAACTGCTGACAGTCCGGCCGACGAACTTGCACTCGCCTTCCGCCTCCGGCCGCAACCGATGGTCCACGGAAACGACATCGAGCTCAACCTGCATCCGCTTGCACCAGTCGGAGGCAATCGCGAGAAGCGACATCGAATCGCTGCCTCCCGACACGGCGACCGCGATCGGGGACCCTCCTGCCGGCGCCAGCCTCTGCAGCGCCTCTGTTGCCAATCTAGCTGTTGCCGTCTTCATTGACTGACCTTCGCGCCGTTTCCCGCGCAACCCTCCAGCCGTCCGGAACCCGGCACGATTCGAGCTCAACTCGTCGACCGGTCAGAGAACGCCGGCGACATTCTCGACATTTTCAGGACAGTCCCGGGCGGTACAGCGGTGTCCTGCCGCATCGGCAAGTCCGCTCGGCCGAGATCCGTCCCACTGCGGCTGAACATCGGCGGTTGCCTCGTGAGACGGATTCCTTTCGACTTGCATGCACATTGGCGGAAGTCCCGCGAACTTTCACCGTGCGCAGCTCCGAATGGGGCCGCATCGCGCAGAGGCGCTGTCGGATGGTCTCCTTGTGGACCGGCTCCGCCACGCCGCCGAATCGCCCCTTGCGAATTGGAGTCGCCGGCCCCCTGCGTGCAGACGAGCAAGCGGAAGCGGATCGAGTGAACGCGGCCGGAGCGACTTGGGAACTGGTCCGGCAACGCCGTGACCAGCTTCTGCGATCACCCGTCGCGAGCGGCGCTCAACCGCCGGATTCAACGACCGTTACGGCGCGGCGATTCTGTGACCAGCATTGCTCAAACGAACACGGCAGTTCAGGCCTTTCCTTGCCGTAGCTGACCGTGCCAATTCGGCTTGCCTGGACACCGTTCTGGATCAGAAAGCTGCGAACCGACTCGGATCGCCTCGCTCCAAGAGCCAGGTTGTATTCCCTTGTTCCTCTCTCGTCGGCATGTCCTTCGACAGTTATCATGTGCTGGGGATTGTCCCGCAGCCATGCGGCTTGGTCCAGCAGCGTCTCTTCCGCCTCTCCCGTGAGTGCGCTTGAATCCAGTTCAAAGAGCACTCTGTCGCCGATGTTCTGCACCAAGTATTCGGGCGAGTTGAATGGCGTGGCCTCGATGCCTTCCAGCGCTGCCTGACCAATTTCAGCGGAGTCTGAATCCGTGGTGGCTGTTTCGTTGGGCGAGCAAGCTGCAACAGCAACCAAGCACGCCAGTGACAGTGCAACTAATCTCATTGTTCCTACCTCTTTGAATCGGCGGTTTCTCCGCCATTTTGCTTATTGATTGTGGATGCCTCCAACTCGAAACCGACAATGCTCCAACAGATGCCGGGGCATCAACGAAGCTTGGACCAGTTCGGGTCGGACGCAAACCAGGGAGTGTCGAGCCTTTTCAGGTTTCTTCCCGTAAGATCGACGGAGTACAGTGACGGCCCTCCCCTTTCGCCTCGCTCCTCCCTGAAGAACAGGAGCACGCGTCCGTTGGGGGACCAGGTCGGCGCCTCGTCAAGAAAGGATTTGGTCAGAAGTTTCTCGTCGCTTCCGTCCGTCCTCATGACGCCTATGTGAAAATTGCCTTCAAGCTGCTTGGTGAATGCAATGTAGTCTCCGCGCGGAGACCAGACCGGCGTGCTGTAGGAACCGCGGCCGAAACTGATGCGCCTCGGCTTCAGTTCATCCAAGTTCATGACGTATATCTGCGGCATTCGACCGCGATCGGATTCGAACGCTATTTGGACGCCGTCGGGGGAATAGGTCGGCGCCGTGTCGATCGCCGAATGGGTGGTCAGCCGATTGACCACACGCCTTTTGAGATCAACTTCGTACACGTCGGTGTTGCCGCTGCGGGTTCGCGAAATCAGGACGCGCTTGCCGTCAGGCGAGAAGCGCGGCGAAAACGTCATGTCGGAAATCTTCCACAGGACCTTGGGGCGGCGGTCGGCAAGGTTCATGCGCATGACCGTCGGTCTTCCGGAAGCAAACGACGTGAAGATGATCTCCCGGGAATCCGGTGAAAAACGCGGCGCAATCACAATGTCCCGGCCGCTGGTCAAGTGCTGCAGGTTGGCTCCGTCGTGGTCCATGATGGTCAGGCGCTTGGTGCGGTTGGTCTTGTCCCCAAATTCCGAGACAAACACGATTCTGCTGTCGAAATATCCTTCTTCCCCGGTGACACGACTGTACACCTGATCGGCGATCTTGTGCGCTACCCGGCGCCAGTCCTCGGGCGGGGCGACATATTGCATCCCCTTGCCCAGTCCGGTCCTGCTAACAATGTCGTGAACCCTGAACCTGACCTGGATTCTGCGGTCTCCCTGGCTGTTTTTCGGCAGGCGCTTGACTGTGCCCGTGATTAGGATCTCGGCGTTTATGGCGCGCCATTCGGGATACTGCACCGGCGTGTCGAGACTGGTTATGCTGCTGATGTGGGCCTCAGGGGGGATTTCCCTGAACAATCCCGAACCGACGAGATCGGAGATTACGACGGACGTGATGTTGCCCGCCAATTCCTTCACATCCTCTGTTTCGGCGACAAACGCCGGGACAGCCATCGGCAGCGCCGCAATGACTCCTTCGAGAATCTCCAAACGAAGGGGTTCATCCTGAGCCTTTGCCAGACCTGTTCCAGCGGCGGCGAGAAGCAGCGCCGCGAACACGGACGTCAATAGGCAGTTCGGCAAGTTTCTCACGACAGGTTCCAGTGATTTCCCAAATTAATTGTTTCTGTCGAATATCATGATTATCTCGCGCCATTCATCATACAAGTCAGGCGGCAGGTCGTAACCCTCTCCCAATGCTTGAATTATGGCTCTCTGGGCTGCCTCGAATGCGACCCTCTGAGCATCGTTGCTGCCGCCGGTCGCGCTTTTCAGCTCGGCGCTCAACAAGTTTCCGTCCGGATTGAACACCAGTCTGACCTCCAGAACGACCTGTTCCGCTTCGGCTGACAGGGCGCCGACATTCCAGGCGTTCTGGATGCTTCTGACCAATCTGCTGCGGTAGAGGCCGGAAGATCGCTGTGGCGTGACTTCCTTGGCCGAGGCTGCCTGTTCGGATGTGGATTCATCAGCAGTGTCTTCGGAAACCAGTTTCGACATCATTGCATCAATGTCGGGATTCTCGACAGCCGCTGGCTTGGCGGACATCGGCGGCCTCGTTGGCGGCACCATCAGCGCCAGCGCGTTCCGAGGGCGTTCGGGAGGCGTCATGTCGCCGGGAGAGGAAGGCGTCTCCCCGAGAATGGCCTCGGTCACAATCATGACCGTGGATTCCCTCCTGGCAACATCCTGCACTTCCGGCGGCGAAAACACCATGTCCGCATCTTCAGCCGGACTTGTCAGACGCAAGTCCTCTTCGCCCAGTTGAACGTCGGAAGGCGGCTTGGGCGCGATGTCGCCGGCCACCCTGTCGGCATCCGGAAGTCGAAGAGAGTCTCCTGGCGGCACCGCGCTCAGGTCCATCGCCGCTTCAGCTGGTTCGACAGGTGGCAGAAACACGAACTCGGGCGCATCGGACTGGTCTGCGACAGTTTCATCCGGCACAAACACGCTTTCAACGGCAATCTGATCGACCGGCTCGTTGAATTCCTGCGGCTCCTGTTCCTCCGGCGCCGCGATCGGCGTGTCTTGGCGTGGCTCTGGGTCAGGCTGATTTTCGCGGACAGGAGGCTCGAAGCTCGGCATGTCCTGCATAACGGGCGCGTCGGGCACCGGCAGGGGCTGCGGCGCGGGGGTCGAGATGGCCACAAATGTCCCCATGTCGATCACTTCAACGTCGACGGATGCCATGTCCTCGACGTCAAGACGCTCGGGAGACGGCAGGGAAAGGCCTGAAAGCGCCAGTATTGCGGCGTGGCCGACGACGGAAATGACAAGTGCGGTCTTCATCCTTGATTCGGTGTTTCAACTCCGTCAAGCGCGGGACCTCCATCCTCGGTCACCAGACCGAGATTGCGGTAACCCGCTTTGCCGAGCGCCCCCATGATCTGCATAAGGTACTCGTAGCGGGCGTCGCGATCGCCGCGAATGTATATCTTGTCGGATTCTCTTTCGCCCATGACGGCATTCAGCTTGGGGATCAGTTCCTCGCGGTTGATTGGCTCGGACATCAGCATCACACTGCCATCGGCAAGCACCGTCAGAGTGACCGGCTCCTCAGGTTCGGACTGCAGCGGCCGCGCCGCAGTCTCGGGAAGATTGACGGGAACCCCCACCGACAGCAGCGGCGCCGCGACGATGAATATGACCAGCAGCACCAGCAGCACGTCGACAAACGGCGTCACGTTGATTTCCGATATGCGTTCGCGCCGCAACGCCCAGTCCTGGCGGCGGCTCCGCGGCCGCTTGTGAAGCGTGACGTTCATTGCCAGCTCTCCGGTTCGGGGACGATCCGCTGTTCGACTTCGCGTGAGATGATTGCCGAGAACTCGTGGACGAAGTAGCCGAACTCGGACACCAGCCCGTCCGACTTGTCGGACAGGCTGTTGTGAAACACCACCGCCGGAATTGCCGCCAGCAAACCCAGCGCAGTCGCTGCCAGCGCTTCCCCGATACCAGGCGCAACGACCGCAAGGTTGGTGTTCTCCTGCAGGCCAATGTCCCGAAACACGGTGATGATCCCCCACACTGTGCCGAACAGCCCGAGAAACGGCGCAGTCGATCCCACCGTGGCCAGGAACGTCAGGCCCCGGGTCAGTCTCTCGACTTCCTTGGTCATGGTGTTGTCCATGGCCCGGTCAATTCTGACCCTGACTCCGGCGATCAGTTCGCCGTCGGAGCCGTGCGAGCGAATCCATTCCTCCATTGCCTGGCAGAAGATGCGGTGCAGCGCGCCGGTTTGCTGCTGCTTGACCTGGGCATAGACATCGTTGACCTGTTGGCCGGCCCAGAACAGTTCCTTGAAACTCCTGGCGTGGCGCTTGGCACGGCCATACATGAAGTATTTGTGCACGATGATCGTCCAGCTCCAAACCGACATAAGGAGCAGCAGCACCATCACACTTTTGACGACGATTCCGGCCTGGGCAAACAGCGACCACATTGAGAAGTCGATGATGCCGACCGCTTCGAGAGCCTGTATCTCCATTTGCCTACCACTGCTGTGCAGACTTTCGCTCTTGGGCCAAAACCCAGCTAGCGACGAGCTCGTTGATATTGTTTTGCAACACGATACCGAACAAGCGGCCAAACCGCAACCTCGGCACACTGCAAAACCCGGCCATGCCTTCATGTTGCGCGCCATTCCGAGTTGCCGGCGACGGCGCGTCCGTCCATTGATTTGTGATTGAACCGGCGTCTTTCAACCGCAATCAGGATTTGTTCGGCAAAACCGCTCCCTGCCGCCGGCAGGCGAGACCTCAGGCGATGCGAACCTCTTCAAGCGATTCCCTGAGATCGCCAGGTATGCGCATCGGCCTGCCGTTCCTGCCAACGCAGGCCAACTCCACCATGCACGTGAACAGCTTTCGAACGTCCCGGCAAACATCCTGGCTCAGCGTCAGCCTGGCTGGTGTCAAAATCACCAGCTTTGAAAGAACACGCAGCTCATCATCGAATCCTGCAGGCGAACGATACTCGGCCTTGACGCTGCGAACAGCAAACACACAACCATGCTGCTGCCGCAACTGCAGTTGGTCCACGCCCATTGAACGAAGAAGCTCCGTCCGCGCTCTTTCGATAAACTTGAAGTAGTTGGCGTAGTAGACGAGTCCGGCCCAATCCGTATCCTCGTAGTAGACCCGAAGGCGATATTCGTGGATCACTGGCTGTCGCCGAACAGGTCCTGCGGCTGCGCCGTTCCGGAAGGCGATTCAATCCCGAGGTGTTTCCATGCATCGCGCGCCAGAACCCTGCCGCGCGGTGTGCGCTGAATGAACCCCCGTTGCAGCAGGAAGGGCTCGATCACGTCCTCGATCGCGTCGCGCGCCTCGGACATCGCCGAGGCAATTGTGTCGATCCCGACGGGTCCGCCATCGTACTTGCGTGCAATTATGTTCAGGTACTGGAGGTCCGACGGGTCCAAGCCGGAGCCGTCGACCCCAAGGCGTGTAAGCGCAGTCGCGGCAAATTCACCGTTGATCCTGCCATCGCCCTCAACCAAAGCAAAGTCCATCACGCGGCTAAGCAGCCGGTTGGCGATGCGCGGCGTGCCACGCGCTCGCCTGCCAATCTCAAGAGCCCCGTCCTTGGAGATTTCAATCCCCATCACCTCCGCTCCACGCTTGACAATCTCGTAAAGCTGACCGGGCGTGTAAAAGTCCAGCTTCATGTGTATCCCGAAGCGGTCCCGCAGCGGCGTGGTGAGCAGGCCTCGGCGGGTGGTTGCGCCAACCAGCGTGAAAGGTTGGAGCTCGATGCGGACCGAACGGGCCGAGGGACCCGCGCCTATCACGAGATCCAGTTCGAAGTCTTCCATTGCCGGGTAGAGTATTTCCTCGACAATTGGATGCAGGCGATGGATTTCGTCGACAAACAGGACATCTCGATGTTCCAGATTTGTCAGTATGGCCGCCAGATCGCCGGCCTTGGCCAGCACCGGGCCGGAGGTCATCCGGATGTTGACCGAAATCTCCCGTGCCAGGATTTGGGCCAACGTCGTTTTTCCGAGGCCGGGTGGGCCAAAGAAGAGTGTGTGATCCATCGCGGCGCCGCGTTGGATGGCGCTTTTCATGAACACATCGAGATTGGCGCGCAAATCATCGTGCCCAATGAATTCATCAAGCCTGCGCGGGCGCAGCTGCAGGTCCCGGTCGCCGGGCAGTCGTTGTGGTTCGAGTGAACTTTCCGTAGCAGGCATTTTCGCTCACAGCTCGTCAAGGTGCAGGAATTGGCGTTCCGGCCGTTCAGGGATGTCTGCCACGACAAGGAACTGGCCGGCTGTCGGACTCCGAAGCCTGAAACATGCCAAGAGCATCAGCCCGTCATGCACCGGATTCAGCCAGGTGCTTCAAGGCATCCCGGATTATCTCGCCGGCTGCCATATTGGCGTCGCTTCGTGCAACCGCTGCGACAGCGCTGGCGGCATCCTTGGCGCTGTATCCGAGATTCACGAGCGCCGACACTGCGTCCGACTGAACGCCGGGCTGCGCCTTGAAGTTTCGGAGTTCCGCCACCGAGCCCCTTGGCGTCGAGGCGCCTGGTCCTGAAACCGCCTGTGCGGAATCGCTGTGCTGTCCGTCGGCGCGTACAATGTCCTCGATCCTGTTCTTCAGCTCGTTGACAATTCTCTGTGCCAGCTTGGGTCCAACCATCGGCGCCGCTCTCAGCGCCTGCCAGTTTTCCAGCGAGATGGCACGCAGGCTGTCCGTGACGCCCAGCGTGCCGATGACCGACTGGGCCGCCTTGTTGCCAACGCCAGGCACGGTCAGAAGCCTTCTGAAGAACTCACGCTCGTTTTGCGTCAGGAACCCGTTCAGCTGCAGCAGGTCTTCGCGCACCAGCAGGTCCGTAAACAGCACCACTTCGCTGCCGACCGGCGGCAGCGTCGCCAAGGTTTGCTGTGAGCAATGCACAACATACCCTACGCCACCTACATCGACGACCACATGGTCGGGCTCGGAATGATCGATCGTGCCCTTCAGCTTGCCGATCATTGCACATTCTGTGATTGAGCGAGAGAAGTCCGCAGCACACCGGCGGAACGGCCATAGGCAGCGTGAGTCAGCGCAACGGCCAACGCGTCCGACTGATCAACGGATATCTTGCCGCGAAATGCCAGAAGCACGCCAACCATGTACGCCACCTGCTGCTTGGATGCATGGCCGACACCTGTCACGGCTTTCTTGACGGTGTTGGGGGCATATTCGTGAACTGGCATTCGCGCCTTTGCCGGAACAAGCAGCGCAATTCCCCTTGCATGTCCCAACTTGAGAGTGCTGGCGCCGTCTCGACTGACAAAAGTTTGCTCAATGGCCACTTGGTCGGGAGCATAGCTTTCAACGACTACGGTCAACTGACTGTAAATGGTCAGCAGCCTCTCGGCCAAGGCTTCACCGCTTGAGCGGATCACGCCACTGCCAACTCCAACCGTGTGATGTCCGTCGACCTCTATCACGCCCCATCCGGTCGAGCGCAGGCCCGGATCTATTCCCATGATCCTCATCGTGCCGCTGCCGCTGCATGCAGGTCAGGCGCAATGTCGGGGAGGCCGGCAACAATCCCGCCGCCACCGTTTGCGTTCCGACAATCTTTGTGCTGTGTCATCTCAAGGTCCTGCCTCGGAACCGTCCTTTTAGACTCATTGGTGCAAATGCAACTGTTTCGTTGCACCCTGTGCCGCCAACTGTGCGGCCTTGACGAAGGCACAGACAATTGCCTGGGTGCGATGCCGCTCGGGAAGGGAGGATGCGCCTATTACCAATGCAACATTGTGCTTCAAACGCATTGGCGTCGTTCAGCCGCAATTCCACTTCCGGGATGAACAAGCTCCTGGGTTGGGTTCCTGAATGCCCAACCGGCTGGATTCATGGCCCTGACCGTCCGATTCCGCCATCTTCCCATGGAGAAAACCGGAATTGAGGCGAGTTTGTGTCGCACAAACCTCCGTTCGGAAGCAGAACTTGCGACTGTTCGTGCTCTTCCAGCCACGCCGGCATTGTTGCCTTGCTGCAACTGATTTGCGCATGGACAGCTGCGCCGGGCAGCATCCCTCGCCAGTTGCCGCAACTCCCAAGCCGAATCCTGCACATCCACGATCCATGGCGATTGGCTGGTTGGAGTTTCCGTAGAAGGCAGTCCCTGTCATTTGCACATGAACCGACCGAGGACCACCTTGGCGGTCGAGGAACCTCCTCCAATGCACTTCCAGGCAATTGCCCTGTCGTGAATCGTTGAATGCCGGGCCGCCAGGGAAAAGCCGATGCTCCGGAACCGGAAATCCAGGTAGTGTGTGGCAGGCGCCGCTCATTCCGAATATTCTACGGTCGTTACGAATCCACAAAGGAGAATGTCGATGAAGTTCTTGCGCGCAATCTGGCCAGCCATCTTGATTCTTGCCTGGGCCGCCGGCTCAGCATTTGCCATGTCCCCGCCGGTGTTTTCCGATCGCGACGGCGCCATCCGAGGCCATGATCCTGTTGCCTACTTCACCGAAGGCACGCCTCTGGAGGGTTCGCCGGAATTCACGCACGAATGGATGGGAGCCGAGTGGCGGTTTGTGTCCGCCGAACACCGCGATCTCTTTGCCGAGGATCCTGAAGCCTATGCGCCCCAATATGGCGGCTACTGCGCGTGGGCTGCCTCCCAAGGCTATGTGGCATCGATCGACCCCGAAGCCTGGGAAATATACGACGGCAAACTCTACCTGAACTACAGTCGCCGACTGCATCGCCGCTGGACCCGCGACAAGCCCGGGAACATCGCGAAGGCGGACGCCAACTGGCCGGGCATTCTAGAGTAGTTGCAGCACAGTTCTCGACGGCAGGGCTCGCGGCGCGGACACTCATGCAGGCGCGCCCCGCATTAGCAGACACCCCACTGCAGCACGATCAAGCATCGGGCATGGCTGGCGACTCCCGCAAAGGCGCTTGCGGCTCTTGGACAGTGACACGGACTGATCCGTCGCCGCATCCGGGCGCAGCTTGGAGAGTTCGCACTTGCTCTCGGCTACGCGCTCCAACGGGCAATCGCGAACAATGACTGAAGCAGGGCAGGCAACGGCGCAGTTTCGGACTCGAGCGACCATGTCCTTGTCAATGCCCATGCCGCCATGCCAGATCAATTGCCGACAGGAGGCCAGTTCCACATGACATCCAATGTAGCCAAGACCGGACTGGTCAAGGACCTTGCCGAAAGAAACTCCAGAGATGGTCCAATTCGCATTGGACTGATCGGCTGCGGCGAAATGGGAACCGACATTGTAGCTCGAACCGCTCACATGACTGGCATTGAAATAGCCGCCATTGCAAATCTGACGCCCGACAATGCCCACGCAGCGGTCCGCCTCGCATATGGAGCCGAGGGACATTCATGCAGCGTTTCAGCCGCCGGCAAAATCGACGGGATCATCGAAAGGCGTCAAATTGCGGTTACGGACGATTCCTGCCTCGTTCTTGACAGCGACTTGATTGACGTGGTCGTGGATGCCACCGGCATCCCTTCGGTTGGAGCGGACATTGGCATCAGGGCAATGCGGTCAGGCAAGCATCTCGTGATGATGAATGTCGAGGCCGACGTTACGGTTGGCACGTATTTGAGCGACCAGGCGAGACGCCACGACGTGGTGTATTCGCTCGGAGCCGGAGATGAACCCACGGCATGCATGGAATTGATCGAGTTTGTTTCCGCGATGGGCCACCGCATCGTCGTCGCCGGCAAGGGCAAAAACAATCCTCTCAGGTTTGACGCGGTGCCCAGTCAGTATGTCGACGAGGCGAAGCGGCGGAACATGAACGTGCGCATGCTGGTTGAATTCGTCGAAGGCTCGAAGACAATGGTCGAAATGGCCGCCATCGCCAACGCCACCGGCTTGGTTCCCGACAAGCCGGGAATGCACGGGCCAAACGCAACCTTGGACGAGCTGCATTCTGTCCTTGTCCCCAGCGAGGATGGCGGCATTCTGTCGGGACTCGGCAAAGTCGACTATACGGTCGGCAAGGGAGTGGCTCCCGGCGTGTTCGTCATTGCCGAAATGAAGCATCCGAGAATCCGCGAGCGAATGGCGGACCTGAAGATGGGCAAGGGGCCATACTACACGTTTTACCGCCCATATCATCTCACATCCCTCGAGGTTCCCCTGACCTGTGCCAGAGCAATGCTCTACGGCAGGGCGGACATGGCGCCGCTCGACATTCCGGTTGCGGAAGTCTGTGCTGTCGCAAAGCGGAACCTGCGTCCCGGAGAGGTGCTTGGACAAATCGGGGAAACCGACTACCGCGCCTGGACGATTGAGTTCATGGAAGCGAGATCTGCCGGCGCCATTCCATGCGGGTTGCTGACCGGAGGCGTCGTGACCGATGCAATAGAGTGCGGCGCACTGCTTACGAATTCGAACACGAGGGTCTGCGAAGCCGACCCAATCGTCAGAATGAGACGGCTTCAGGATGAGCTTGTCGATGCCTCCATTGCCGCCAACTGAGCCCAATCGTTGAAATTGTGGACCATTTCAATCAAGGGGACTTGGGAGGCGTCGAAATGCATCCACCTCTCATGGCTGAGCTGGCCATGTTCCGGAACGTTCTTGAAAGCCGAATCGAACTGCCGTCTCACGAAGTCGATTGGCTCAACGCGGCGACGTCCCAAAATGTCATTGCTGGCTGAGAGATTGTGAACTCCATTTTTGCTTGCGGCGAAGCCCTTATGGACATGGTGCCGACACCTACAACTGCCGGTTGCAGCTTCAGGCCGGTTCCAGGTGGCTGTCCCTACAATTCGGCGATTGCCGCAGCCCGCGCAGGCGGCAGCGTGCACTTCATTGGCAACATTTCCACGGACTTCTTTGGCGACAAGCTCGTGGAACAGCTGTCGTCCAATGACGTAGGTCTCGACCATGTCACCCGGAGCGGTCGTCCGACAACGCTTGCGTTCGTCGACTTGCAGGCTGGAGAGGCGCGCTATGCCTTCTACAACAATGCCTCTGCCAACGTTAATCTCCGGCCGCCCGTCGCAGGTTCCATCGGTGCAAGTGGCGACATCCTGCTTGTTGGATCGATCTCGCTGATCAAGTCGCCTGCGTCGGACCGCATTGCGGACTTTGCCGTCAAGTCCGCCAACCACATGACGCTCGCCATCGACCCAAATGTGCGAAGCGGCATGATTTCCGATCGCAGAACATGGAGCGCCAGGATGGAGCGCCTGTTCGGCGTCGCGTCGATTGTTCGGCTCAGCGACGAGGACCTGGACTTTGTCCGTCCGGGACTCTCGGCGGAGGACTTTGCGGCAGACCTGCTTGCCGGGTCCGCAGCGCTGGTGGTTGTGACCCGCGGCAAGGAGGGATCCGAGGCCTTTGCACGAAACTGCCGTGTCAAGGTTCGGGCGCCCCAAATTGAAGTTGTCGACACTGTCGGAGCTGGCGACACCCTGATCGGTTCGCTGCTGGCTTGGTTGTGCGGGCATGACATCAGCACGCGGAAAGCGCTGGCATCCATCGACCGGGATGCGCTCCACTCGCTGATGACCTTTGCAACCCATGCGGCTGCCTTGAATTGCACTAGAAACGGCTGCAATCCACCGACCCGAGAGGAGATACTTTCCTTCCAAGCCAAGGTTGATTCGTAGAACATCGGCTCGTGCAATGTCGGTTGGGTTTCTGCAACAGCTTGCCGAACATCCGCCACATCCGCTGTGGGCGCGCTCGCCTCGGGAGCAGGCCACCGGCCTGAACAAGCGGGATGGCCATTGAACCGGAGGTTGCCGGTTGCAAAGCCTGACCGGAGCATTCTTGCACTGGTTTCGTCCAATCCTTCAGGCTGGTCCCTTTCGCTACATCGGCTGTGGAACGCCAGTTCCGGACAGCGTCCCGGCAGGCGAAGCAGGCATTGAATCGGGGAATTTCTCCATCGCCACTGCGCGGCTTGTCAAGAACTCTGGCCCTGGGACAGATCAGGAATGGCTCAAGGGCATCGGCCTGGAGCGATGGCGGAAACCGAAGGTCGGCGGTCCGACTGACTTCCCATCACCCACTATGTTGTAAAAGCTCCTTGGGGACTGCATGCTTGACCGAACCTCAACTCGACCCCGCCTGAAGTTGGGGTCTTTGCCCATGGACGCTCGCATCGCCAATCTGGACACAGTCCGTGACAGGCCACACCGTCAGGAGAGGCAGTTTGGCGGAGGGACAATTCCGACGCCTTGCACTTGCTTGCACTGGCCAATGATCAATTTTGCGAAGCGCCTCGATGCCATCGACACAGAGTTCGTTGTCGTTGACGCTTGCTTGCACTGGCCAATGATCAATTTTGCGAAGCGCCCCTCACACAACTGCTGTGCAGGGCGACTTGCGTGAAGATTGTGCGAATTGCACCGCGCAAGTGACGCCAGTTGCACATTGCGGGTTGATTCCCGCGGCAACACGAACCAACTGTCAATTGGCAACCCTGCCGCGCTCTGATGTTGAATGCTCCTGACGGAATGGCCGAATGTTGAATTTGGAAGGCAAGACTGTCCTGGTGACGGCGGCTGCCGCTGGCATCGGCAGGGGAACTGCCCGGCTCGCATCGGCACAGGGGGCGCAAGTCATCGCAACGGACATCGACCAGGACGGGCTTTCACAACTTTCCTCCAAGCGGATTGCCGTCAGCAGGCTGGACGTAACCGACTCGCGGGCCATCGCCGCCTTCTTCAATGAGCATGACAGGATTGACGGACTGGTCAACGTTGCCGGGATTGTGCACCATGGCACCATTGAGGAATGCACGGCCGACGAATGGCGTTTGGCGTTCTCGCTGAATGTGGACAGCATGTTCCACATGATCCGCGGCGCGCTGCCCGGAATGTTGGCGCTTGGCGGCGGATCAATTGTCAATGTCGCTTCTGCCGCCTCCTCCCTCAAGGGGTTTCCACAGCGCTTCGTCTACGGAACCACGAAGGCTGCAGTCATTGGATTGACCAAGTCGGTTGCCATCGACTACGTAGGCAAACAGATTCGCTGCAACGCGATCTGCCCGGGCACGGTGGACACACCCTCGCTTCGTGAGCGCGTCAAGCGGCTCGGGAATGAATTGGGAAGCCAGAACCAGGCCATGCGCCGTTTCGTTTCGAGGCAGCCGATGGGGCGCCTCGGCAAGGCCAGCGAAGTGGCTGCGCTGGCCGTCTACCTGCTGTCGGACGAGGCCGGTTTCATCACCGGACACTCTCATGTTATCGACGGCGGCATACTCGCCTAAGGATTTGATGTATGAAGTTTGCTCGAATTGGTCCTCGCGGACAGGAATGCCCGGCCGCTGTCGACGCCGCCGGCCGCTATCGCGATCTTTCTTCGGTGATCGAGGACATTACCGGCATTGACCCTCGTGAAACCAGGGAGTTCGACTCTGTCGACATCGAATCCCTGCCTGTCCTGCCCGCCAACGCCCGCGTGGGCCCCTGCGTTGGAAACATTGGCAAGATCATTTGCGTCGGCCTGAACTACACGGACCATGCAGCTGAAACCAACAGTCCGCTGCCTGCAGAACCCATTCTGTTCGGCAAGGCGGTTTCCGCGGTCAACGGCCCGTACGACGATGTCGTCATTCCCAAGGGCTCGACCTGCACCGACTGGGAGGTCGAACTGGGTATCGTCATCGGCCGGGAGGCAAAGTATGTCAGCGAAGCCGATGCCTTGGATTACGTGACCGGATATTGCGTGGTCAACGATGTCTCGGAGCGCGCATGGCAGAAGGAGCGGTGCGGGCAATGGATCAAGGGCAAGAGCGCCGACACCTTTGCGCCGATCGGGCCATGGCTGGTCACCAAGGACGAAATAGCCGACGTGTCCAAGCTGGCACTGTGGCTTGAAGTCGACAACCACCGCTTTCAGGATGGGAACACTTCGTCCCTGATATTCGGAGTGGAGTACCTGGTCAGCTACATTTCCCACTTCATGTCGCTTCAGCCGGGCGACGTGATCCCCACGGGAACACCGGCCGGCGTCGGCATGGGACTGAACCCGCCGACATTCCTCAAGCCTGGACAGGTGATGTCTCTCGGCATCGATGGGCTTGGTCGGCAACGGCAACGTGTCGTTGCCTTTGAGGAGTCCTGAATCCAGTTTCGGTCAAGGACCCTGGACGCCCATGCTGAAGTGAAGTGACGCGAGAACGCTTTCACGACCTCGACGCGTTGCGGGCATTCGCAATGTCTCTCGGAATTGTTCTGCACGCATGCATGTACCAGATTCCGCTTGCAGTTTGGCCAGTGCAGGGCGAGATGGCCTTGACGGTGCCCGCTGAGCACAACCCCTATTTCTACGTCATCGCGCTGATCCATGGTTTCAGGATGCCCCTTTTCTTTCTGCTCAGCGGCTACTTTTCGGCCATGTTGCTGGGGCGCCGCGGCATCAGGGGATTGCTCCTGCATCGGTGGAGGCGAATTGGATTGCCGCTGCTGGTGTTCTCCCTGACAATTGTGCCCATTACCAACAAGATGTTTGTGCCCGACGAATTCAACTCGCTGTCGGGCCTGCTGCTGCTGGCGCTGTTCGGAGGATTCGCGCATCTTTGGTTTCTGTGGAATCTTCTGCTGATCGCCCTCGGATACCTGCTGGCCGTGAAGCTGGGAGTCCGATTCAGACATGGACTGTGGTGGCTGCTGGTTCCACTTGCACTTGTTCCCCAGTGGCTCATGACCGGGCAGGATTTCGGAGCCGACAGTCCAAGCACCGGCATCATTCCCAACTTCAACAACCTCCTCTACTATGCGTTGTTCTTTCTTTGCGGTGTCCTTTTTTTCGAGCGACGGCTTGAAGTTCGGCGGCGTTGGCTGGCCACCATGCCTGCGGCGCTGGCGGTGTTTCCGTTGGCGCTGTTGTTCACCTACACCTCGCCAGCGGAATTGGGCATGCACGCATGGTTGCATGGCCTGGTGTCGTCCGTTCTTCAGGTGGCATACTGTTGGCTGATGTGCCTGGGCCTCATGGGACTGTTTCGCTGGGTCGCCCACAGGGAAAGGCCTTGGGTAAGGTATTTGTCGGATGCATCCTACTGGCTGTATGTGGCCCATCTGCCCTTGGTCATTCTCGGACAGTTCCTCGTTGTCGACATGATTGAAAACGTCCATGTTCAGGTGTTGCTGCTGTGTGCAGGGGTCACGGCAATCCTGTTGCTCGCTTACGCAACCTGCATCCGTTACACGATTGTCGGCGCCATGCTGAATGGTCCGCGCGCAAGACCCGGAAAATCCCCGCAGGCCAGTGTCTGACCGGAGGCTTCAGGAATTGCTGGAGGCGCAGCGACGGCTTGACCAATGGCTGGCTTGAACCACATGGCGCCAATGACCTCGGAATGCCCGATGGCTGACTTGCCGGGACTTGGCCCGCAAGCCCGGCACAAAGGCGGCGCCGGAGCCGTTGTTTCGTAGGCCCGTGAAGTCCGGCGGCAAGGCATGGTGGCGGTTCTTCAGGCGCATCGGGCGCATTGAAATTGAATGCATTGATCTCAAGGAGGCGAGATCTGAGCTGCATCGGATTGCGGCGCTCCTTGATCCGAACGAACTGACTCGCTTTCGGAATGCGCTCACCGAAACTGCTCGGGTTGAATTCGCCACTTGCCGAGCCACGTTGCGTGCGGTTCTGTGCAGGCGGCTTGGCTGCTCAAGCGAACAATTGTCCCTGGACCCAGATGCTTCCGGCAAACCCCAAGGCACAGTCTTGGGCAGGGCCGTGGATTGCCATTTCAACGTCAGTCACAGTCGGCCACATGCCCTGATTGCCCGGTCGCCCCGCAGGCCGGTTGGTGTGGACATCGAGATCCGCAGAAGGGTCGGACGCTCGGAAGCCATTGTCGACCGAATGTTCAGCGCGTCCGAGGCTCGCAGCATCCAGAGGCGATTGCTGGAAGGAGACCCGAATCTCTTCCTGGACCTTTGGACTGCAAAGGAAGCCCTTGCCAAAGCGCTGGGAACTGGGATACTGAGGAACCCTCAAAAGCTTCGGCTTCCAAAGTCTCTGATCAACGGAGCGCATTCCGCAACAATTCAGAACTATGGCGACTCGGGTGGCCACTGGACCATTCAGCGTCTCGGCAACAGCGACTACGCTGCTGCCCTTGCATATGAAACCGGTCCGGCACGCAACGAGTTCGCAAGAATGGAATACAATTCTTTGACAAACGAGCGCCATTGACCTCGCCAGACACGCACAACCGCGCATATAGGTTCGCAAATTCAGTCAAGAGGACTGTCAAGTACTGGCAATTCAGACTCTTGCGGCTGAACGACGAACCCGATCGAATTGCTCGTGGGGTTTTCGCGGGAACGTTCATTTCCTTCTCGCCCATTTTTGGTTTCCACTACCTGCTGGCTCCCGCCCTGGCATTTGCCATTCGCGGCAATCTTATCGCCAGTCTGATATTCGCAAACGTTTCGAACTTTCTGACCTTTCCGTTCATTGCCACTGCCTCAATTGCCACCGGGAAGCTGTTTCTGGGTTCGCGGCACGACGACGAAATTGCGCTGGAAGAGAGTTTGGAGGACCTTTCGCCTTCATTCGGTCTCACGTGGGACCGACTCAAGGACGACAATGGCGAGTGGGACTGGGGCTTTCTGGCGGACGTTGCGGAAGATCTTCTCGTTCCCTATCTTTTGGGCGGCGGTTTCCTCGGTCTCGTTTTCGGATTGTCGTTGGCCTGGTTGGTGTACTGGATTGTTCCGCGGTTCCGCATGCTCAGAGCCAGGAAGAGGGCAGCCAGGCGCGAGCAGCCATAGAGCCTGATTCGATTGTCCTTGGACCGGATCACCGTTCGCCTCGGCAGTTGCCATCCCGCGAGCGAGCCGGCGCGTCGCGCTGCGGATTGCCGCCAGCGTCCGCCCACGCACTGGATGGCGGCGACAACCAAGCGAGGGTCCACAATGCGGAGACACCCCATGCGACCCTGCTTGGGGAGGCTACCCTATGCACACATCCTTTTACACCCGTCATGATGTCAATGACTTGCCCCTTGCATCAACTCCTGATTCAACTTGTTCCGACCAGGTGTTGAATGGCATGCTTTGTTGAAGCACATTTGTCACATTGCTTTCATGTCCAAGCAGCGTTTCGTTTCGCGCTGCGTCAAACATTTTCAGGTGGTGGCATGGTGTGCCCGCTGCGTTGCGTGATGTCGAACTTTGCAAGGTGCGGACCGGCCGTTTCCTGCGCAACGAAAAGGTGACGGTCGGGAAGGTCGTCAGCCAGGCTGCGGCCGGCACGGCCTCTCGTGTTGCCGGTCGGCACATTCTGGCCATTCAGGACACGACCAGCTTTCGGGACGACGGCAAGGGCAACAGCCTTGTCGGCCATGCGACGATTGCGGTTGAGGCCGAGCATGGCACGCTGCTTGGTCTGGTGGACGCCCAGGTCCTTTCCCGTTCGGCTGGCCAGAAGCAGTCGAGAGGCCGTCCGCTTGCCGACCGGCAGAGCCATCGCTGGATGGCCGGCATGGATGCGAGCGCTGAGCTGCTGACGGAGGCGGCCTGCGTGACGGTTGTCGCCGACCGCGAGGGAGACATCTACGAGATGTTTGCCGACCGTCCCGAGGGCACGGAGGTGTTGGTCCGGGCGTCACACAACCGTGTTCTCGATGGTGATGGAGGCAAGCTCTTTGCGAGTCTGGAGGGCAGGCCCGAGGCCGAGCACAGCGTTGAGTTGCCGGCCCGTCCTGGCCAGCGCAAGCGGACCGCCCGCATAGCGGTGCGCTTTGGCGCCGTGACTTTGCGCAAGCCGAAGGGCAGGCCGGTGGCATCCGATGTGGCCGACAGTCAGACCGTCTACATGGTTGAGGCTCGGGAGGTTGATCCGCCTGCGGGCGTGACGCCAGCTCACTGGCGTTTGCTGACCAGCCACCGGATAGGGACGTTCGAGGCGGCG
>JAPOOS010000239.1 GCA_026713305.1 Paracoccaceae bacterium | reverse complement strand
ACCCGAGGCTTGCTGACGGCGCCCGAACAACGCCTGGGTCATGCTGCCTCCCCCGACATGTCTCTGACCGAAAACGCCTTGCTGAGCGGCTCCCGGCGCATGAACCTGGCTCCCAGGGGCATTGTGGACTGGGGCAAGGCACGGGACTTCGCGATTCAGATTGTCGAAGGTTACGATGTGCGAACATCCGGCGAGAAGGCCGCTGCACGCTCGCTGTCGGGCGGCAATCTCCAGAAGTTTCTGATTGGACGCGAAATTCTGCAGAATCCTCCGGTTCTCGTTGTCAATCAACCTACATGGGGCGTGGATGCCAAGGCCGCTGCATCGGTCCGGCAATCTCTCATCGCGCTTGCCGATTCCGGGTCTGGAATAGTGGCAATCAGCCAGGACCTGGACGAGCTGTTCGAGATTTCCGACCGAATTTCGGTGCTGTGCAACGGCCGGCTGTCGCGCTCGATGGTCGCCTCGGAGACCTCGAGGGCTGAAATCGGACTGTTGATGACAGGATCAGGCGATGCTTCGACTTGAAGCCAGAGCACAGCCATCGGCGCTGATGCAGACGGCAGCGCCGCTGCTGGCGCTCGCCGCCACAGTTGTCGGCGGCGGCATACTGTTCCTGATTCTTGGCAAGAACCCCTTCGTGTCGATCAGGATCATATTCTGGGATCCGCTGTTTGACGCATCCCTGGTCAGCTACACGCGGCCCCAGCTCCTGGTGAAGGCGGCCCCGCTGATCATGATTGCGCTCGGACTTTCGTTTGGTTTCAGAGCCGGCATTTGGAACATTGGCGCCGAAGGACAGTTCGTCATGGGCGCCTTGGCCGGAAGCGCCGTCGGATTGGCGCTCCACCCGCTGGAGGCATTCTGGATCCTGCCGCTCATGGTGTTGTGCGGAATTGCAGGCGGCATTGCCTGGGCGATGATCCCGGCGCTGCTGCGCGTGTATTTCAGAACCAACGAAATCCTCGTGTCGCTGATGTTGGTCTATGTGTCCTACCGCATACTCACGGCCTTGGTGACGGGACCTCTCCGCAGTCCGATTGGCTACAATTTCCCGGAGAGCCGGAGCTTTCACGACAATCCAAGCATGCACAATGCCGAGCTTTGGTCGGGCACGGGCATACACATTGGGATTCTCGTTGCCGGAATTCTGGTGGTCGTCTGCTGGTACGTGATGCGAAGGCACCTGTTTGGCTATCACGTCAATCTGATGGGGCAATCCAACAAGGTGGCCGGATTCGCCGGTGTTCGCATCAATCTGGTGATCATTTGCTGCCTGGGAATCACCGGCGCGCTGGCGGGCGCCGCCGGCGTTTTCGAGGTGACGGGTCCGGCCGGCAAGCTGTCTCCCCATTTTCCGGTAGGGTACGGCTTTACCGCAATAATCGTCGCCTTCCTTGGCAGGCTCAACCCAATCGGCATTCTGTTCGCCGGACTGCTCATGGCGCTAACCTATATCGGTGGCGAACTCGCGCAGTTCATTCTTGATGCGCCGGCCGCGGCCATCCAGGTTTTTCAAGGCATGTTGCTGTTTTTCCTGGTCGCCGCCGATCTGCTCGTGAACTACCGTGTGAAGCTGGCTGTTCCCGGCGGACTGTTCAAGCCCAGGCCTGCGGAATCCGACGCTGGCGGGAAATCGACATGAATCAACTCAGCGCCATATCGCCTGAACTCCTGATCGCCAGCGTCATGGTGGCCTCGACTCCGATACTGCTGGCCGCTCTCGGCGAACTTGTCGTCGAAAAGGCCGGCGTTCTCAACCTTGGAGTTGAAGGGCTGATGATAATCGGCGCCGTATGCGGATTTGCGATGGCGGTCATCACCGGGTCGGTGTTCGTCGGCGCTGTGGCGGCCATGGTCGGTGGAGCAATGCTGGCGCTTGTGTTTGCATTCCTGACGCAATACCTGCTTTCAAACCAGGTTGCGACGGGGCTGGCTACCACCCTGTTCGGACTTGGCCTCGCATCCCTGATCGGCAAGCCGTTCATTGGCGAGCGTCCGCCACCGATGCCGCGTCTCCAGGTGGAGTTTCTTTCGGACCTGCCGTTTATTGGACACGTCCTGTTTTCGCACGACCCCATTCTCTACCTCGCGCTGTTGCTGGCGTTTCTCGTCTGGTACTTTCTTCGCTACACCAAGATGGGCCTCGTTCTGCGAGCGGTCGGCGAGAACCACGATGCCGCCCACTCGATCGGGTACAGCGTGCGACTGACGCGACTTGCGGCAATCTGCTTCGGCGGTGCGCTTGCCGGCCTTGGCGGCTGCTATCTGTCGTTGGTAAGGGTGCCGCAATGGTCCGAGGGCATGACCGCCGGTGCGGGCTGGATTGCTCTGGCCCTTGTTGTGTTTTCATCCTGGCGACCGTTGCGACTGGTGCTCGGCGCATGGCTCTTCGGCGGTGTCACGGTGTTGCAGCTGAACTTGCAGGCTGCGGGAGTCGGCATTGGCGTGGCCTACTTGTCCGTGGCGCCCTACGTGGTTACGATTGTCGTGCTGGTGTTGATTTCGCTGAACCGAAGCCAGCGCCTGCTCAACGCCCCCGCTTGTCTGGGGCGAAGCTTCTTCATAACTTCCTGATTCCGCACGAGGCGCAGCCCTCCACCGCGTGATGGAATCAGTCCAACAACCCATTAGAGGAGAATAGAATGCGTGGAATCAGACTTTTGGCGGCAGCCACCATTTTGCTTGGAGCCGTTGTCGGCCCGGCAAGTTCGGACGACCCCCTGAAGGTTGGCTTCATTTATGTAGGTCCCACCGGCGACCATGGCTGGAACTACCAGCATGACCAGGGACGGATGCTCGTCGAGGAAACCTTTGGAGATGCCGTCGACGTGTCGTACGCCGAATCCGTTCCCGAAGGTGCGGACTCCGAAAGGCTGATGACCCAAATGGCGCTCTCCGGATATGATCTCATATTCACAACCTCGTTCGGCTACATGGACCCGACGATCAATGTTGCCTCGAAGTTTCCGGATGTGGTTTTCGAGCACAGCACAGGCTACAAGCGTGCCGACAACGTGGCCATCTACAACGCCCGCTTCTACGAAGGCCGCGCCGTTACCGGCCACATAGCCGGGCATGTCACGAAGTCAAACGTAGTCGGATACATTGCCACCTATCCGATTCCCGAGGTCGTGCGCGGCATCAACGCCGCCTTTCTGGCAGCCAGGAAGGTCAACCCGGACGTGGAATTCAAGATTATCTGGGTCTACACATGGTTCAATCCGCCGATTGAAGCCGACGCTGCCAACGCACTGATCGAACAGGGCGCCGATGTCATACTGCAACATGTGGACAGCACCGCAGCCCTGCTCGTCGCCGAGGAACACGGCATCTGGGCGTTTGGCCAGGCATCGGACATGAGCGAGTTTGGACCCAATTCCCACATAACGTCGATCGTGAACAATTGGGCGCCATACTATGTCGAACGCGTTCGAGCGGTCATGGACGGCACGTGGCAGAGCACGGACACCTGGGAAGGTCTGAGCACAGGCATGGTCGAGGTCTCCGAGATCAGCGACAAGATTCCCGCTGAAGTAAAGGCCTCGGCGCTTGCGGTTCGCGACGCCATTGCCGATGGCTCGCTGCATCCCTTCACCGGACCAATCAATCGTCAGGACGGAACGATGTGGCTGGCCGCGGGAGAGACCGCCAGCGACGGCGACCTGTTGGGACAGAATTTCTATGTCGAGGGAATTGACGAGGAGTTGCCGCAATAGACCCCTTGGAACGGCCGCTTCGCAGGATGAGGCGGCCGTTCCACTCCGGCCTGCAATCCGCCGCTTTGCGTCGCTTCGGCGCCGAGCGTGCCAGACAGCGGGCCCGAACCTCAGACTTTCTCGATTTCCGGCGGCTCGAAGGCGGTCACCGGCGGCGGCGTTCCGGCAAAAGCGCTGACTTCCACCAGGCACGAATGCGCTGTGGGGCCCTGGGCAAGCCTGGAAGTCCCCCGGTCCTTTGTCAAAACGTTGGGATTTCCGTGCTTGCACATGCTTCCCGGCTCTCCCGGAACCTCCGGGTCCAGCCAGGCGCCGGTGCTCATTGCAACAACCCCCGGGCGGACGCGTGACGTTATGGTCGCCACGGCAACGCAACTCCCCCGGTCGTTGTGGACACGCACAAAGCCTCCTTCCCTGATGCCTCGGGCGGAAGCGTCGGCAGGGTTCATTTGCACCGGCTCGCGGCCAGCGATCTTCGCCGCTCTGCTGGGCGCGCCCTGATCCAGCTGCGAATGGAGCTTGCTTGCCGGCTGGCTCGAAATCAAGTGCAGCGGCCGCGAGGCATCGGCAGATCCCAGCCATTCTTCGGGTTCGTACCATTTCGGGTGCCCGGCGCAGTCCTCGTAGCTGAATCCGGCAATCGCGTCCGAGTGGATCTCTATCCTGCCCGAAGGTGTCGGCAGGGGGTTTGCATCGGGGTCAGCCCGAAAGTCCTCCAGCATCACCGAATCCTTTGCCGGCGTGTCGATGCGAAACCACCGTTGCTGCCGCAGCTGATCGAGTGGGGGCAGTTCAAACCCCTGCCGCGCCGCCTTGACAACTGTCTGTCCATACAGTTCGGCAAGCCACTCCGCTTCGCTCCTGCCCTCCGTGAACTCCTCCAACAACCCGAAACGCCGCGCCAGGCCGGCAAATATTTGAAAGTCGTTGCGGCAACCCTTCGGCGCGTCGACGAGCTTTTCCATGTAGACAATGTACGGGCTCCTCGAAACGGCGAAGTCAGCACGCTCGAACGGCGTTGTGCAGGGAAGCACAATGTCGGAATGTTTCGCCATCGCATTCCAGCACCACTCGTTGACAATGATCGTCGAAGGCTTGCGCCAGGCACGCAACAGCCGGTTCAAGTCCTGGTGGTGATGGAAGGGATTGCCGCCCGCCCAGTATATCAGGTCAATGTCCGGGTATTCGTACTCGGCGCCATTGTAGTCGAACTGTCCGCCTGGATTGAGCAGCATGTCGCTGATTCGTGCCACCGGGATGAAGCGCCCGGTCGGATTCTGGCCTTGGGGAAATGTAGCCGCGGCAACTGCCGGGCTGCCGTCGCCAACCATGTTGACGGCGCCATAGCCGAAGCCAATGCCGCCTCCAGGCAACCCGATTTCGCCAAGCATGGCGGCAACGGCGATGGCAGCCCAAAACGGCTGCTCGCCATGATCCTGCCTGGTCAGTGACCAGCTCACGGAAATCATGGTGCGGGAAGCGGCCATTCTGCGTGCCAGGGAACGCACATCCGACGCAGACAACTGGGTGATTTCCGATGCCCAGTCGGCGGATTTGGGAATTCCGTCCTCCGTTCCGTCCAAATAGGCACGGAACCTTGAGAAACCCACTGTGCACTTTTTCAGAAAACTCTCGTCGTGAAGCCCTTCCTCCAGCAGCGTATGAGCAATCCCAAGCAACAGGGCGGTGTCGGTGCCCGGACCAACGGGCAGCCATTGAACCGCCGACTCGTTGCCGAGGTCCAGGTCGGACCGGACTGGCGAGACGTTCACAAACTCCACGCCGGCCTTGACTGCCTGCTCGGCGCCTCTTCGTGTTGAATGACAACTGACGCCACCGGCGTTGATTTGGCTGTTGCGGAATGGAACGCCCCCGAAGGCAACGAACAACTCCGTGGAGGAGGCAATTGAACCCCAGGTCGTCGATGTGTCGAGCAACCAGTAGAGCGGCGCCATTACCCGGCGCAGAATCACTTCCCCGGCTGCCAGGCTGTAGGTGTTCACACGCGTCGTGTATCCGCCAATGAGATTCAGGAAGCGTTTCAGCTGGCTTGGTGCGTGATGCAGCCGACCGGCGCTTGCCCATCCGTACGAGCCGCCGAATATCGCCTCATTGCCATGGGTCTTTCGCACTCGGTCCAGCTCGGCCGCCACCAGCTCCTCCGCCTCGTCCCATGACACTTCGACGAACGGTTCGCTTCCTCGCCGGTCCGTTCCAGCTCCCGGCCCGTTGCGGTACCAACTCTTTCTGACCGCAGGCGCGGTAATCCTGGTTCGATCACGCAACGCTCCGACAGCGCCCCTTCCGATTGGCGAAGGATCGACATCCTGCTCGAAATCGTGAAGTGCGACGATCCTGCCGTCCACCACTTCGGCGCGATAGGTTCCCCAGTGCTGGCAGGTCAGCGGAAGCTGGTCAAGTTTGGTCATGGCGATTTGCCTTGCCTTCGGTGGACTGCTGTGTTGCGGGCAACCTGATTGCGTTGAAGCGACGGCATCCATTCAATTGACAACAGTTCAAGGTTGCTGCTGAACCTTAGCGCGGTGACGGCCTGTCTGTCACCACGCCGCTGTTCAGAGCCTTTCGAAATCTGCTCCGAGCCTCGGCGCTGTGGATGTATTCATAGTCCCGGGGAGAAACCTTGCCTGGCTCGACCCTCAATTCAATGAGAAGCGGACCGCTCGCTGCGAGCGCTGCGGGAAGTCCGGCTTCGAGGCGGTCAACGTCGTCGAACTGGAAGGCGCCGCGATAGCCGCAGGCCAGCGCCATTGCAGGGAAGTCGACATGTCGTGCAGCCGGAATTGGGTGTGCTCCGTTGACCTCGTAGGTGCCGTTGAAGAACACGAAATGCCAGAAGTTTGCCGGTCGCGCGTCGGCGACCGTCGCCAGCGAACCGAGATTCATCAGCAAGCTCCCGTCGCCGTCGAACACGATCACTCTGCGCTCCGGGCACGCCAGCGCCAGACCCAGACCGTGGGTTGACGCCTGTCCCATCGCGCCGGTCGAGACGTAGTCGAGATCGCGCGGTCCAAGCGCCAGCCAGTCGAACAGCGCCTGATAGACCGCGACAACGATGTCCGCACGGCGGATCGACCGCCGCAAGACCGCAAGCGCCTCGTCGCGCCTCATGGCAATTCCGGCGATTGCCCAAGAAGGATGACGTGCGGGCGCGACCGGCGGTAGCCCCAGTCTATCTGCCTGCGAATCACTGAAATGTGCTCCGCATGTTCGATCAGGCTGAATGGCAGTTCCATCGCGCAAAGCACGGGTATGACGACGCGCACGCCGTATGAACCCGAGAATTCCGGCAGGCAGTCATCCTCCTTGCCCTGCAAACCCACCATCATGACGATGGGCAGCCGATAGTCGATGGCGATGGCGCGCACCTCGTTGAGCGTGTCCATCAAGCCGGTCTGCTGCATAAGAACAATCGCCCTGGTTCCGTTGTAGGACATGGCAGCGCAAATGGGAATCCCCTCCGCTTCCCGGCTGATCCTGAGCAGGCGAATGTCCGGGTCCCCGGCAATTGGCCACAAAAGTCCATCGCTAGTGACGATGTCGGGCACCGCCGCAACAAACTTGATCTCCGCTGCCTTGAGCTGAGCGATTATTGCTGATCCCGCATAATTCTTGGCTGTTGTCTTCACAGGCTCGGCTGCCGGCCACCCGGATTTTCAAGAATGTCGGCCAGGGCCGAACCGAACCTCTCCAACTGCCGTTCCCGTCCAAGCGTCAGCCGCAGGCAGGTCCTGAGTGCAGGGAGCAGAAACTGCCTGACGTAAATGCCTCGCCCTTGCAGTTCCTCCAGCACGGACGTTGCATCCCGACCGGTCTCTCGGAAGTCCATCAAAAGAAAGTTCGATTGGCTTGGCTGAACTCCGATGCCAAGCCGCGACAGCCGATTGGTCCACAGCTGCCGCAGGCGCAGCGTCTCGCTGCGCACGAAGGCCGTGTGCCGCTTGTCGTCAAGCGCCGCGATCGCCGCATGCAGCGACGGCACGGCCATCGGAAACTTCATCTGCAACCGCGTCAAGTCTCCCACAATCCTTCTCGGACCGTACATCCAGCCCACTCTGGCCGCCGCCAGGCCATGTATTTTGGAAAACGTGCGGGTGAGCACGACATTCTGGTTGGCGGCAACCAGTTCGAACAGTCCTGCCTCCTGACATCGGTCCGTGTATTCGAGATAGGCTCCATCGACAATGAGCAGCACCTGCGACGGCAAACCGCGGTGCAGGCGACGAATTTCCGATGCCGGCATCAGAACGCTGGATGGATTGTCAGGGCTGGCTATGTAGACAATCCTGGTGCGCTTCGAGACCAGCCGCAACATGCTGTCAACCTCGGCGGCGTAGCCGCTGCTCGGCGCGTCGACGGGGATTGCGTCGCATGCGTGAGCGTAGTTTGGCACCTTGGGATAGGAATTGGCGGCCCGAAGCAATTCTCTCCCTGGCTCAAGGTAGCACCTGGTCAGCCTGACCAGCAGATCGTCCGAGCCACAGCCGACGGCGATGCGTTCGGCGTCAAGCCCGTGGTGCGAGGCGATGACCGGCGCCAAAATGTGGTGCTGGTTTTCCACATAGCGTTCAAGCCGAGTGGCGGCCGACTGGGCAGCTTCGACCGCATATGGGCTGGGACCGAATGCGTTCTCGTTTGAATTCAGCGCAACCAGGGGCGGCGGCCAGGCCGCCTCCGTCACCTTCATGTGATCGCCAATGCGGCCGACGCCGCTGCGCGCCAATGGAAAGCTCGGTGTCGCAATAGAATTCACTTGGATTCCAGTTCTGCCTTCAATCCCCCGTCGGCGCGTCGAATGAACAATTTGCACATTGGAGCCGGAGTCTGCAAGATGCGCCTCTCGAAACACGGGCCGGAATTCCACTGAATGAGTTCACCATTTGACGCACCCCAAGGCAGTTTCCAGGGCCATGCGATGCAGCATGTCTGGCGAGCAACGCCCGATCCGGAACTCACCGAAGTCGGACCCGGGACACCCTGCGGCGAGTATCTCCGGCGATACTGGATGCCGGTGGCGATGACCAGCGAAGTCGGCGACCTGCCCTGCCGGCTGCGCATTCTTGGCGAAGACCTGGTGCTGTTCCGCGAGCGGAAGGGCCAACTCGGCCTGGTTCACCTGCACTGCTGCCACCGCAACATGTCGCTTGAGTTCGGAATCGTCGAGGAGGGCGGAATTCGCTGCAGCTACCATGGCTGGAAGTACGGACTTGACGGCAAGATTCTAGAGACACCCTGCGAGCCTCCTGCAAGCCAGGTGAAGAACCGCTCGAGGCTGGGCGCCTACCCGGTCATCGAATGCAAGGGACTGGCCTTCACCTACATGGGGCCGCCCAAGGACATGCCGACATTTCCGGTGCTGGACACGTTCGACGAAGACGACGACGAAATGCTGCCGTACCTGATAAAGTCCCCCTGCAACTGGCTCCAGGTCATGGAGAACGCGTGGGATCCCTTTCACGTTGTCTATCTCCACACCCGTGCCGTGCGCTCACAGTTCATCGAGGCGTTCGCCGAAATGCCGAAGATTGAATTCCACGATCGGCGCTTCGGCAGCTTCTACACAAACACGCGCCGAGTGGGCGACATCATATGGATGCGGTTTCACGACTTCATGCCACCCTCGTTCACGCAGAACGGAGGGCATTTTCCCGTGCCCGACAGTCCGCGCTATTTCGGGCGCTGCGGGTTGAGCCGCTGGATAACGCCCATCGACGACACCAACTCCTTGGTGATTGCCTGGCGCCACTTTCGCGACGGCGACGACCCGAGAGGCTTGACTGATCGTCTCAAGGTCGGATACGGAACGACCGACTTCTACGGGCAGTCTGGCGACCGAGACTATGAAGTCCGGCAGCGAGACCCGGGAGACTACGACGCATGGGTGTCGCAGGGGCCGGTCAATGTGCACGCAAGGGAGAACTTGGCTTTCACCGACCGCGGCATTGCCAAGGTGCGCCGGCAACTGCGAGCCGAGGTTCGGTCACTTCGGGCAGGCAACAGTCCTGAACAGCCATCGCAAGCGTACGAAACGCCCATTCCATCCTACGGGGGCGACACAATGCTGCGCATTCCCATGCAGTCCGGTCGCGACGACGCCGCCGTGCTCAAGACCGTGGCGCGCGCCGTTGCAGGAATCTATCAGGATGCCGACCATCTTGTCGGCGGCGAGCGGCGAGCCACGATAGTCAGCGCCCTCAAGAACTACGAAGCGAGCTGGCAATGATGCGAATCGGCATCAACCCTGCACAGGTTGCGTGGAGCGGGGAGTCCTCGCAAATCGTGCTCGGAAGCAGGGATGGCAGCAATGTCTCGGCCTTGGCGTTCAGCTTCCGCGCCTTTGTGTCGCCCTACGGTCAAGGCTCGGGGCTGATCCTGCTGACAGAACCGGAACGGCCGGCAGGCTGGCCCGATGCCTGCAATCTGGTCATGAGCGACAATCAGGTTTTGACGAAGTGGCTGATGGAGCGATTCATCGTGAACCGGCCCGAATTCGACTCACTGCCGGCATTGAAAGCGACAAGCTGGCAGGCGCTGCTGTTTGCAACACGGCGAAGCCGGTTGCCGGATGGTGGCGAGACGCAATCCTTCCAAGGTTCTGCAGTGAGCGTTGAACTTGAATGGAGCTCGGTTTCCCCTCCTTCGCAAGTCGTGCTTCCTCCACATCAAACCTTCGCCGGAGCGCACGCAGTGTACGCGTTGATCTTGGGTGCCCAGATGGCGGAGATACGCGTTGGAGGGGCCAAGCTGCCTGGAACGACTGCCCGTCATGGCGTCAACGGAAGCGGTGGCTACCTGACACACCTTGCCAAGTCGGAGACCTGGATGCACGGAGCAGGGCAGAGCGACAACAATGCCGCTTGATCTCCACTCATTTCCCGGAACCGTTGACTGGTCGGGCGACAATCCCGGCATCCTGCTCAAGGACAGCTCCGGCAACTTTTCCGCCATGTCGCTGTTCTTCCGAGTGTCCTGGTCTCCGGCCGGGACCGGGCGACTCCTCCTGCTCTACGCGTCGCCAGACACTGCCGTCCCTCCGCCATCGCAGCCCAATCTCCTGGTCGGCGACAGTCCGGCGCTTGCAGACTTTCTGGTAACCAATTTCATAGCCAAGCTTGCAGTGTTTCGAGACGCACCGGCGTTTGGGGGACTGCGTTTCGAGTACGCCAATCACTTTGCAACGCATGGAGACCCGCTGGGACCGCAGTATTCGGAAACCATCGCCAACGAGGAACATGCCGTTGAGCTGGCTTGGCGCCAACTGGAGGACCCAGTTGCATTGAGGTTGACTCCTGAACTTACCGGAACCGGCGAGCACGACATGTTCTCACTGCTCGTTCCCTCCCGCGACGCAAGCATCACCGTAAATGGCGCTTCGCTGCCCGGCAGTTTGGGAACGAGGGTGCAGGCGGGCTTTGAAACGACAACTGCGTTTCTCTATTTCGCCGAGACCTGGATCATTCCCGACAATGACTGACCGTGACCACACGGTAGGCCTTGAGGCCGACCGGCTCGCCTATGACAAGGCCATGGTGGCTGAGCCGGTTTGGAACCGGATGGAAACAGCCGCCGATGCAGTTTCCCTGCCTCGCGATCTGCTGCTGCACGCCGGACCCGCCTTTTCGCCGGGTCGGCGACCTCCCCCACCCGTGGAGAACTCGGCCTGCGTTGCCGCCGTTTTCGAAGGCCTTGCGGAGGATTTCGACGAGGCGTCGCGGCGGATTGCGGCCGGAACGATCCGGCTTGCTCCGGCGCAGGACTTCGATGTCGTGACTCCGCTGGCAACTGTCGTTTCCTCCTCGATGCAACTGCACGCCGTATACGATGCCCACCGAGGCAGGGTCAGGGCTTTCGCCCCAATCAACGGCGGCAGCGGCGCGGCTGCACGCTTTGGCCTCCGCAAGCTCTCGGTTGTCGAGCATCTTCGCTGGCTGAACGGTCCGTTCTGCGATGTGCTTCGGGCCGGAATTGCCGAAGGCATTGCGTTGGTGCCAATTGCTGCGGAGAGCGTTCGGAAAGGCGACGATTGCCACGCATACACACCGGTTGCGACCAAGCTGCTGATCAGGGAACTGCGTGAACGGACTGTGAAGCCTTGCGCCGACGAAAGGTCGGTGAGGTTCATGAACTCGTCGCCCAGCCTGTTTCTCAATTTGTGGATGGCAGCCGTAAAGTGTGCCTTGAAGGCTGCGGAAGGCACAACCGGTTCGACCTTGGTGGTTGCCGCCGGCGGCAATGGACTGGAATTCGGCATAAGGCTTGCTGGTTCACCGCAGCGATGGATCACCGCCCATGCAGATTCTCCGATTGGCAAGTTCGACGTCGAAGCCTCTGCGGACCGGGCGCTTGGGGCAATTGGGGACAGTGCGATCATCGACGCCTTTGGACTCGGGGCAATGTCTTTCCATCTGTCTCCTGTTCAGCAAAGCGCTTTCGAGAGCTTCATGCCCGACGACATTGATATTCGACGCAAGCGCCTCTATGTAGGGAGCCACATTGGCTTCGAAAACTTGAACCTGCGGTTTGGCCTGTCGGCGACGGCGGTTCGCAGATTGCAGGCTGGTCCAGTGATATCGCTTGGGGTGCTCGACAGGCTGGGAGTGCTCGGGCGGCTGGGTGGCGGCATCTACGATGTGTCGACGGAGATCTTTGCACGGGCAGAAGCGGCACAGGCTAGGCAGCAGATATGAAGTTGAACATGTTGTCTGCCGTCGAGATGCAGTCAAAGATCAGGACCGGTGAAGCGAGTGCCGCGGAGATCATCTCAGACTGCCTCGACAGGATCGAATTGCGGCAGCGTGACATACACGCGTTCGTTGCAGTTGATGCGGACTTTTCAGTCGCGCAGGCGCGCAAGGCCGATGCCGTCCGCAACAAGCCGCTCCTCTCGGGAATACCGTTTGCCATCAAGGACATTGTGGATTCCCGTGACTTTCCGGTGACCTGGGGCTCGCGCCTCCATGCCAACAGGAGGCCCACGTCAGATGCTCACTGCGTCTGGATCTTTCGAAATAACGGCGCTGTCCCGATCGGCATCAGCCTGTCCACCGAGTTCGCGTGTTTCGAGCCAGGCAAAACCACAAACCCACACTGCACTGCACACACTCCGGGAGGATCCTCCAGCGGGTCCGCGGCGGCGGTTGCGGATTTCATGGTGCCATTGGCCTTCGGTTCGCAAACTGCGGCTTCCGTAGTTCGTCCAGCCGCATATTGCGGAGTGTTCGCGTACAAGGCCAGCTGCGGATACCTGAACATGGACGGCATCATGACGTTGGCCCCAAGCCTTGATTCACTTGGAGTGTTCGCCCGTTCCGTTGCCGACCTGCGGCTGGCTCACGACGCGTTGACTGCGCAAACCCCGCAACCTTCCACCAACGAGGTTGCAATGCCAAAAATTGGCCTGATGCGCGGACCGCATTGGGAGGAATGCAGCCCCGAGCAGCGATCCGCATGCGAGAGTTTCGTGGCACAGCTGGCTGAAAGCGGATTTGAGGTGGATGCTGAATTGCCCCATCCCAACATGTTCAACCGTCTTGCCGTTGACCACAGGCTTGTAATGTGCCATGAAATCTCGCGGCAAAGGCGGAAGGAATACGAACGGCACAGGTCGCAGATCAGCGACAGCTTCGCTTCTCTCGTGGAGGTCGGGCTTGAAGTTTCGGCCAACAGGTATCGGGAGGCAATCGAACTGAGAAACTCCTGTCAAAAGCATCTGGAAGATACAATGTCGAGTTTCGACATCCTTGTTGCCCCGGCGGCGCACGGCGAGGCTCCGCGGGGATTGTCGGCAACTGGCGACCCCTTGTTCAGCCGCATGTGGACATTCCTGCAAGTGCCTTCAGTGACAGTTCCCGTGGGTCGAGGCCCCAATGGGTTGCCATTGGCGGTACAGCTCATTGGCAAGAAAAACTCTGATTCCGAGCTAATCCGGAACGTTGGCAGGATATGCCGAACGTGGAGCAGCCCGTTGAATCCAGGTCGGTTGGAGAGCGAGTGGATTGCATGATTGCTTCAATCGACGATCCCCAGGCCCTGAGCCGGAACGGCGCCGTGGGACCTGAATCATGGCTAGCAGGCAATTGCAGATGATGGCCGGAATCTTGAAGCGGATATCCAAGACGGCACGGCTGTCGATCATGGCTCTGTTCCTGTCGTTGTGTTGCGCCGGCTTGCAAGCGCAGGACACACAGGGCACACAGGACACACAGGAATTGACGCTTTCCGAAGCGCTGGCCTATGCCAGGGCATTGGTCGGCGAAGGCTACTTCCTTGAGGCGCTTGAGGTCCTCGACGTTCTGCGACCCGAATTGCCCGACAATGACGATGTCAAGTTCCTGACCGGCCTGGCGGCCTTGAACGCTTCGCAAACCGAAGGCATGGAACCGGAGCGCCAAAGGGAACTGCTGAAGCTTGCCATACTTAATTTTCACGACATGCTGTCGCGGCAGCCAGGCCTTACACGTGTTCAGTTGGAACTGGCACGGGCTTTCTTTCTGAACGGGCAGGATGCGCTTGCCAAACGACACTTCGAAGAGGTTCTTGCAGGAGACATCCATCCAAATGTCGCCGCAAATGTCAGGAGCTTTCTGGCGGTTATCGAAGCACGCCGCAACTGGACTTCCTATTTCGGCTTCTCGCTGGCGCCGGACACCAACATCACGAACGCAGCGCCGGAAAACGTAATT
>JAPOOS010000252.1 GCA_026713305.1 Paracoccaceae bacterium | reverse complement strand
TTCCGCCCACCCGAGGTCGAAGCGCAGAAACCTGTCGTTGTCGCGAGGCGCCATCCCATTTGGAAGCGTTGCAACAATGCGGGGCTCTTCTCGGTCGAGCAGCCTGTAAATCTTGGCGGCATTTTCCGATTGCGGCTTGTTTGAGCCTCGCTTCGTGGTCGCTTCGAGGTCTTGGCGCAGCGTCGTGGAGATGACAGGAAATGTCTTGTCCTGCAGCCGCATGATCACTCCTGGGTCGGCCAACAGCACGGATGCGTCCACCAAGGCACCGGGGACACGTAGCCTGTCTCTTGCCTGCCTCTGGCGCTGCGGAGTTCGTTGCCTCAAGTCGATGGTCCCGATGTTTGGTTGCTGCCAGATTGAAACTGGTAGGAGCTCGGTCGATGTCGATTCTCTCGAATAGTTGACAACGGCAGGAATGCCAATGGATCGTATTGGATTCTCGACCTTTCCAACGGGCATGAATTGTCGAATGGCGCCAACCCGGAGGACCGCCTGCACCGTGTTGAGACCGCCCAAGCGTCGCCTTCCAAGCCTGATCGACGGGCAGCCACTCTGGATCCGACACGCAGGGGATCATTGCCTGACAGGGAATCCGGCAGTATGACTGACGGGCGGTTTGGAGCCGATGAATGGAAAGCGGCAAGATCCCTTCCCTTGCATTGCTCTCAATCGCAATTCAGACACCGGTGGACGTGGAAGGCGGTGTTGAGCAGGTCGTGCAGGCGAAGCCATTGTTTGCAGCAACACAAGACGCCGGGAGCGCAGCAGCAGTTCCGTATTCCAGTTCCCGATGGCAACATTGCAGACATCTAGCGGATCGGCACAGCGGCAAACCAGCATCGACGCCAGAGGGCCAACCGTGAATTCACCCGGACAGGGATGCTGTGCTCGACCGGATCATTGACTCGTTCGGCCGCAGCAACAGTGATGTGCGGGCCCGGCGCATCGCCGCAGGCGGAAACTTGGAAACCCCGATCCTAGCCTCGCGCAGTGCGACAAGACATTAAGAATTGACCTGTCATTGCGGAGCCATGGCATGCAACTTGCAAGGAGACCGCCCACGGTAAGCAGCTTCGTCTTCGATCTCGGCCGGCTGGCTGGGTTCGCCTATTCCAGGCGGCAGCCACTGCCCGGCGTCCGAAAGATGTAGCAGGGCTACGTCAAGCCGCAAGCGGCGCTGCGCTACTACAAACAAACGAAGGCAAAGTCGCAGAGGCTGACGCAGTGGGAGCGGGAATTGGAACAACGGGGGCGACAAATGAACAGAATCATGTGTGTTAAGGTGATAGGTCCTTGCGGACGAGGCGTCCGGTGTCACAGCGGCAATTGATGTCCAAGCTCTCCAAATCGACCATTTCGAGCGCTGCCAGGAACAGCCTGTAGCGGCTTGAACCAATGGAGCAGTCTTCAAGTTCCGGGATGAGCGCTTGATGATAAATTGCGGGAAATCTGCCCATGACAGCTTCGGGCGTTATGGGGCAAACTCCAGTGTTGAATTCCGCTTGCATCCACTAACCCTTGCTCCCACGCCAACCACTTTCCGAAAGAAATCCAGTCTTCTCGGACAGTCGAAGCCTAAACACGCACGTTTTGCAAGAGGCTCAATGATGACAACGAACCAAATCAGCCTCAAAAGCGGCTAAGTGCACTTAGGCCAAAAATAACCAATATCCAGAACAAGCAGCCCAAGCAGCCACTGTCATCTTCGGAATCGTCCACGGCCTGTTTTGATTGTGCAGCCTTGCTCGGCTGGGCCGAGGTTGACTTGGCCGACGCGCTGGCGGCTCCTTTCCCTTTCCCTTTCTTCTTTTTTTTCTTTTTCTTCTTCTTCTTTTTCCTTTCGGGGTCGCTGGTGACGGAAAAGTCCGCACCGCTCGCCTTTCTTGCCAGTCTCTCCTTTTCCAGACACTGCGTGCATTTGGGATCTGTACCGCCGAGCTTGATGAACTCGTAGTGCGTTGAATGAACGGTGAATGAGTTGCCGCAACGTGCACAGGCAACGTTCACCTGTTCGCTGCGGGACAGAGCGAAGTCCCGTGGAAAGATCTCATCGGATGCATAGCCCGAATCGATC
>JAPOOS010000247.1 GCA_026713305.1 Paracoccaceae bacterium | reverse complement strand
GATCGACCTCGCCAAGCGGCCAGAACCACAGGGCGCACCAGTAGTCCATCGCCAGCTTGAGACGGCCGTGGGCCGTTGATGCCTTCAACTCGGCAAGGCGACGTTCCTTCTCGCCATGAACGCTGCCTTCGCCTTCGGCACGCTGGCCGTATATCCCGATCGGATCGTTGTTCATGCGACGCAGCGACCGCTGCGCCTCGGCATTGATCTTCAGGAGCTCGTCGACACGCAACGACAGCTGTCGCAGAAACGCCACCTCGTGGCTCGCAAAGGGCTGACAGAAGACGCTCCCCCACCTGCGCAGACGCTTCACACGCAAGTCAGTCTCACGGTGGCCGAAACTCTTCAGCGAAACCTTTGCCATCGCCGGGTCCGGCAGCAGGAAATGATGCACCTCGTCGTTGCGCCGGGGCGCGTCAACGCCAAGTGGCCTCGGAGCGTGCGCATGCCACCGGTCCTTGACCCCGAGCCCCCTGCGCAAAAGATCGCAGCGATGCACCGCAGCACGCGCCCCGACCAGCGAGTTTCCGGTGAACAGCTGGTCGCCGAACCAAGGCACGAAGTCGCCCTCGTGGATGCCGTTCAGCCACAGCGATATCTCGCCCAGCTCGCACGCAATCGGGTTCAAGTCGACGCCGTACACGTTGCGGTCGGTGATGAAGGCCCGCACCTTCTGCCGCTCGAACACAAGCCGCTCGTGCGGGATGCGCTTGCCGGTCTCGTGCTGCCTGCGCGCAAGGTAGGCGTCGGCAAGCTGGTTGACCGTCTCGACAAGAAACGCCGCCGAACCCATCGCAGGCTCGCACACGGTGAGCTTCAAGATGGCGTCCGCCGACAGGTCCGCAAGCAGGTCGCGCAATGCATGTCTGACCACGCAGCGCGTCAGCCTCTCAGGCGTGTAGTAGGATGCCGAAGTCTCGCGGGCGTGGCCCGACAGCCGGTAGACGAAGCTGCCCCTCGCATGGACCTTGGGCTCGGCGCCGTCAAAGACGATCTCGCCGTGCTCGTAGCTGTCAATGTCGTTCTTGGGAACGAACCACGCAGCGTCCAGCTCGCCTGGGTTGGCGCCGTCCCTCTTGACCTCGACCAGGTCTCGCTCTGCAAAGAAGCCGGAGAAGGACAGCAGGCTCTCGTACACGGCCCCCAGCTGGTTGATGCCAAGCTGCGCATAGGAGATGCGGCCACGGCGATGACGCAAGCCGGTCTGCAGGCGCGACAGCGACAGAAGCTCGATCACGCGCTGCAGCACTTCATTGGGAAAGCGGACGCCGGCAAGCAGCGGCGTCGCCTCCGGCGCAAACAGCTGCGCACGCACCGGCCGCATGTCGAAGTCGGGCGCATTGTAGTCCTTCGACGCAAGCAACTCGCTGTAGGGAGTGCCCTCGCGCACCAGCGCAAACAGCCGCTCGACGCTGTCGTGAAGGTAGGTTCCGTTCCTTGCCTTGTCGGTGTCCAGACGCACCAGCTCCAGCCTGCGCAGCCTCTCCAAGCTGTAGCCCATGCGGTAGGCAGCCGACTTCATCGGCACGAAGCCAAGTTCGGGACGCGCCTCGATGTAGAACAAAAACAGCAGCCGGTACAGGTAGCGCAGACAGTCGCCCGTCAATGCCTCTGCGTCGATGGCGGGAACGCCTTCAAGGCTGCCAAACGCCGTCCTGCCGTGCCTCCTCTGCCGTGCAACCCACTGCCTCGCCGCCTCGTTGCCAAGCAGCTCGACGGCTTCGCGCAGCGCATACTTCAGATCCTCGGAGACGCCGTGCGCATGGCGGTGCGATTCAGCGTCGATGTGGTCGATGAACGACACCTCGCCGTCCGGCGCCAGCAGGTCGCAGTGCAGCAGAACCGACATCGCCTCCAGCGTCGTCGGCTCGCAGCGCGAGAGGATCTCGGCAAGGTCGAAGCGCAGAAGCCGGCTCTCGCCCCACTTGTTGCGGTCGATCAGCACAAGCTGCGACATCGCCAGCAGCAGCACGAAGCGAGGCGGCCTGGCGAGACCGAAGATGCCGGAGGTGACCGCCTTGCGGTAGTCGCCAACACGCCGCTCGGGAAGACGCGACAGATCCGCAGGCGCCAAGGCCGCCGACACTTGAAGCGTCAGCGGGTCGGCCGCAAAGTCGTCGCCGCAAGGCGACAGGGCCTCCACAACCCACAGAACCTCGGAACCGTCGCTGCGCCGGCAGCGGCTGACCAGCGGCAGCCACGTCTCGTCGCTGTCGATCGCCTGCTCGACGTGCCGCTCGTAGCCAAGCGCGTCCAGCAGGCCGGCGGCGAATGTGCGGTACATCCGCACACGCTCGGCGGCGTCGGCGCATTCGCGGTAGTCCGACAGAAGACGCGGATGGTCGGCGGCAAGCAGGCGCAGGCGCTGGCTCGGAAGCAGGTCGCCCTCCTCGGCCGCCGCCGACCAGTCGCGAATGCATGTCCTCACCTCGTTGGCGAAGCCGGCGCCGAGATAGTGGTCGGAATAGAATTCGTTGCCGTTGACTATGCCCGTGAAGTCAATCGCCATGTGCCAAGTACTCGGTAGGGTTTGAGAATGTCATGCCGCTGCAATTCGTCCCGTCCGGCGGACGCAGGACTGCGGGAGAACCCATCGGCCATTCACTTTAAGGCAAATCAAGCCGATGACCAAGCAAGTTCCGGCCCGGCTGGAAATCGATCAATTCGGTTGGTTGCACAAGCGGCATGCATGGCGGCTAAACCAGGAGGACCTGCGTGCCTATCTCCGCGTGATCGAAGAGTATCTTGATGTGCTCGTTGTAGAGGCCGATGCAGCCGTTCGACGACGGACGGCCTATCTTCCGTTCGTCATGCGTGCCATGAATGCGGTAGTACTGCCAGGAAAGGTACAGCGCGTGCGTGCCCAGGGGATTGTCCGGTCCGGGAGGCATGTATCTTGGCCAGTCGGGATTGCGCTCCAGCATGGATGCGGTCGGACGCCAGTCGGGATTGACCCGCTTGCCGACGACCTCCGTTCGTCCGAGCTTCGTAAGCTCCGGCGAAACCGGAATGCTGGTCGGAAACACCAGGTACTCGGATTCATTCTCGGACCAGAAATGCAGTATGCGCTGGCCTGTGTCCGAAAGAATTGCGCCATGGCGCAGGTCGTCGAAATAGTCCTGCCAATGCCGCAGCGAGAACGCCGAGACATTCCTGTGCACGACCTCCGCCGGCCAGGCCGCGGAAGCGAACGCCGTCGCGCCGGCCGCAGCCGCCATCGATCCGACAAACTTCCTGCGTGAATGTGTCATGTTCATGTTCGCACTCTCGTTCGATCGAAGCAAACGCACCTCGATCCCCAGACCAATTGTAGCGATCTGCAATGCAGGTTGGCAAGGCATTCAAATGGTGGCTGGCCGCCAGCGTCCGCGGCGGGCTCGCATCATGCCTTGACCGTTGCAAGGATTGCCCGCTTCAGCTGGAATTCGCCTGCCAGCGGGCCAATGTGCCCTGTCGCCGGCGCTGCTGCGCGCAGGAAGTTGCAAAGCGCCGCTCAATTCCCTACCAAAGGGACGGTCATTGCCGGTCGGGACAGTGGGAACGCTGTTCGAAACGCGAACGGCGTTTCCGGCTTGGCAGGGAAATGGGCGTCGCAATTGGACAAGCAGGTAGTCTGGATGGTGAGCACACCGGGAAAGTTGCCGGCAATCTTGCGCCGAAAGATTGTGCGGATCTGAGCGTTGCGGGCAACTGTTGCAACAAGAAGCGTCTTGATTGGCCTGTTGATCCTGCTAACGGGATGCGTGGCTCCCTCCGAAATCGAAGACGACCTGCAACCTGCCACACGCACCGTGGCAAGCATTTACGAAATCGACGAATTCCAGGAGCGCGTTTTGGCATCGCGGTTCCTGGAGGCTGTGAATGTCGTTCGTTCCAAGGAAGGACTTCCCGAATTGGAGTACTCGGCCGAACTGAATGGCGCCTCATTCACTCACGCTCTCGACATGAGCGTGCAGAAACGCCCATGGCATTTTGGTTCGGATCGCTCCTCCCCTGTTTCCAGGGCAAGACGGGCCGGTTTCGAGGGCAAACTGATTGGCGAGAACATCAGCGAATCGTTCGACACGCCGCTGGAAACGCTGGGCAGATGGCTGGAACAGGAAAACACGCGCAGCATTATCCTCAGCGCCGACGCCAAACGCGTTGGGCTGGGCTGGCGCCAGGACCCGGATGGCAGGATCTGGTGGGTAATGCTTGTCGCCGGCTGAGCGCCTATTCGTAGATTGTGATTGGCGTGCCAACCTCCACCGAGGCATAGATTTCCTTGATCTCGGAGTTGCTGACGGCAATGCATCCTTCCGTCCAGTCGCCGGCCATAGTCCCTCTCTTCAGTCTGTTTGGCTGGCCATGTATCATGATGTCCCCTCCCGGGGAAACGCCTCTCTGGCGGGCCTGCTTTCTGTCCCACTCGTTGGGGTACGAGATGCCCAGCGACAAATGAAACCTGCTGTAGGGATTCTTGCGATCGATTGAGTAGCGTCCACTGGGTGTTTTCCCGTCGCCCTGCGACTTCTTGTGGCCCTTGGGATCAAACCCAAGGGCAACGTTGTAGCGTTGCATTTCCCGCTCGCCGTTGTAGAGAATCATCGTGCGGCTTGACTTGAAGACGCGAATTTCGGTCACGTCGTCGACCAGTCCGGGGTACTGAGATCCCGGGGTGTTGTCCGAGCAAGCCGCCATCATGCCGCCAACAAGCAGGACAATCAGGGACCGGCGAAGCAATGTTTCGAGAGTGAGGAATGCAAACAACAGCTCTACCAATTGACGATTGTGAAAGGGATTGCCTGACACCTTCTGAACCTTAGAAGGAACGTCCGACTCCTATTGCATTGGAGGTCCTTTCGCAACACAGTCGTGCCCTTGATCCCGAATGTGCATTTTCTCTTCGAGCGCCTCCGCCGCTTGGACGGCATCTGCAATCCACGGATCCGAGGCATCACTGAATCAGGACAGAGGCACGTTGACATGAGGTCACATTTGGGCTTGAGCGGGCGGAGACTGCAGCCCAGGCGTTTCGTGCATCCTGCAGGTGGAGTTGAATGCATGGTGACCGAGATTCATCGACTGCGCCCCGGCGACGACGGATTGCATGAAGCCATGCTTGACCTGTTCGGCCAAGTCTTTGGTGAACAGGAAACATATTGCGGCAACCGGCCAACCGCCGGATACGTTTCCCGCCTGCTGGCAAATCCGGCGTTCGTGTGCCTGGTTGCACGGATTGGAGACCGAGTTGTCGGAGCCTTGGCAGGCTACGAACTGCCGAAATTCGAACAGGCCCGATCGGAGTTCTACATCTATGACCTTGCGGTGTCCGAAACGCACAGGCGGAAGGGCATCGCGACCGCGTTGATCGAAGAGACCTGCAAGATTGCCAGACAGCGGGGAGGTTGGACTGTGTTCGTTCAGGCGGACCATGAAAGCGCCGAGGCAATTGCGCTTTATTCCAAGCTTGGCACGAGGGAGGAAGCGCTGCACTTCGACATACCGGTCAATTGAAGCGCCGTGGTTGTTGCGGTTTGTTGGCAAGCGTTGACGCGGCAGGCGGCGGCATGATCTCCGAGCCTGATTCAAGAGTTTCCGGAGCGGAACATTGTCCGCTTCGGGATATGCTTCGCTGCAAGCAGGCAGGCGTGTCATGTTCAGAATTGCCGCCACCTGCGACCATGTCCGTGAACTTTCCAAGGTTCGCCCATGGTCCCTTGTCAGGCGGCGGCAGCGACCCAAGCAGCTGAAGGTCCGGTCGACCACCCAACGTCCGGCATCACGCGACACCAGAGGCACGCCATGCCACTTCCCGAAACTGTTTGACACGGCGCGGAAATTCTCTGCCTGTGCATGAAGTCATTGTGTGAAACTGGCTTCAACCAAGCCTGCCATTCAACAAAACGTACAGAATGGCGTCGACCAACATGCGATGGGCCACAATGCGGGGATGCCTCAGGCGGCCCTGCCTGGAGAGGAGTGTTTCGATGACTTTCCGTGTTGCTTGTCAATGCAGATCAACAAGCGCATTTCGAGTCAATCCGTGCCGCTGTTGACAGGTTTGCACAGTTTCCGAGCATCCTCGGTCCAAGGCACGCTTCCCTCCAATGCTGGTCACTTGACCTTCCAATGGCCCGGAATGTCCTGCTGGGCCGTTCACGAACGCAATTCTGCGGAGCCCGACTTTCATTCAGCCTCTCAGCCAGGGTTGGCAGGACCCGGGATTCCGGCCTTGGCGTCGATCGCGCCGGTTGTTCTCCGGCTGTCGCCGCAACTCCGTGAACGGCGCCTTCGTTCGCGGACGGTTGCCGACTTGAGCTGCCCACAGGCAGCCATGATGTCCTCGCCACGTGGAGTGCGGATTGGAGCGGAGAAACCGGCCTTGTGGACAATGTCGGCAAAGCGCGCGACTCGCGAGTGCGGGGAGCGTTCGAAGCCGCTCCCGGGCCACTTGTTGAACGGAATGAGATTGACCTTCGCCGGAATGCCTCGCAGCAGCGACGCCAGCCGGTGCGCATCCCGATCGCTGTCGTTGACATCCCGGAGCATGACGTACTCGATTAGGATGCGATCGGCGTTGGACAGGCTGGGATGTGTCCGCAGAGCGTCCAAAAGCATCTCTATGTTCCATTTGCGGTTGATGGGAACAAGGCGGTTGCGCAGTTGGTCGGTAGTGGCGTGGAGTGAAACGGCCAGTCTGCAGCCAATTTCGGCGCCGACACGATGGATCTGGGGCACGACGCCGGCTGTTGAAACTGTGATCCGCCTCCTTGAAAGGCCAATGCCCTCGCCGTCCATCATGATGAGCGCAGCTCTCCGGACGCTCTCGAAATTGTACAGCGGCTCGCCCATGCCCATGAACACGACGTTGGAGACAAGCCGCTCCTCCAGTTTCGGCATCCCGGGCGTCGAGTGCCATTCCTTGAAGTCATCCCGAACAGCCATCAACTGCCCAACGATCTCCGCCGCGTTCAAGTTGCGTACAAGAGCCTGTGTGCCGGAGTGGCAGAAGCTGCAGTTCAAGGTGCAACCGACCTGCGACGAAACGCAAACTGTTCCCCTGCCAGCTTCCGGAATGTAGACTGTTTCGATCTCGTGCCCGCCGCCCACTCGAAAGAGGTACTTTCGAGTGCCCTCGACGCTTGCCTGCCTTGAGACCAAGCTGGGCATGATCAGCGAAAAGGATGCATCGAGCCGCCTTCTGTAGGCGCCGACGATGTCTTCCATTTGGAGAAAGTCGCGGCAGCCGCGCACATAGATCCATCGCCACAATTGCTTGACGCGCAGCTGGATCCTGTCCGCCGGCGTGCCGATGGCGTGAAGATGCGCTGCCAGCTCGGCCCGGGACAGGCCAATCAGGTTGGGCCTGGGGGCGGGCGATTGCAGTTTCAGCACGGTTGTTCCAAGGGAACCGGAGGTTCCCGTCTGCGGACGTGGCGTAGTGTCTGCATGCGCGTCATCTGGATTCATTGCCGGGACAAATTGACTGCGGATTTCTTTGAGGCAGGGGTTCGGGGAATGCGCCAATCCTTGCATCGGACATTCCGGAACGGCTTGCCGGTGGCCCGGCCCTTCAATTCACAGGGTTGACTGTGCGGCAGGTCCCTTCGGTTGCCGGTTAACTGCACTCGCTCGTGGCAGCTTTCAGCCCGTTGGTCACCCCTCTCAGTGAAAACGTGTCCTCAACCACGGTGCCTCGGCGCGAAGTGGAACGGAGGACAAGCAAGTTTCCTCTCTTCATCGACCGTTCGACATTGGCGTCGTGCTCCGCATTGGGCCATGCCCATTCGGGGTGGGTTTCGGAGGAGGCGTTCATCTCGTAGCTTTGGCCGTCGATGGAAGCGGTGATATCGCTGTTGCTCGCCAGCGGAAAGCCTGCCCAGTAACCCAACTGCACGGCTCCGGGCATGTCTGCCTTGTATGTTAGGAACAATTGCCCGGTCTCTCTTTCGACGTTTACTTCCCTGCCGTTTCGCTTGTGGCTCATCTTTTCCGCTACGGTCACGATGCCACAAAGCTTTGGGTCGCCATCACTGGTGAAGATGGTCCAGTCACCGGATTTCCCGGCTTCTTTCAATGACTGCGCCCATGCAGGGCTGAGGACCACGACCCATGACACGAGCATCACAAGAAGCACATTCCTCATTCCTGACACTCTCCTCAGTTTCAATTCTGCGAGCGCTGCGGCGCTGTGCTCAAAGGACCGGTTTGACGGTATATACAGATATGCGGCATCCATGACAACAATGTTGTGAGTGTTGAATCGCAACCGCAACAATCGAACAACCGGCGTCTTTGAACCATGTCCAACGATCCGGCTTCCGATGTCGTTCCAGTTCAACCTGGGGAGATTCTACACGCATTTGCCTCAGGCGGCAAACTGCCTTGTTCGGCTTCCGGTTGTCGGGTGAAGGTTGCTCCAGGAAGGCATTGATTGCCGCAACCGGATGAATGTGACTGTGGCGAAGATGCGTGCGGCTCTGATTCAGGCGAGGCGGAGCCTTGCCGGCGAACCAAGGCGGAGCGCGTCGCTCATGACCATGCAAAGGCGCGCAACGCGATCGCCGGGCCAGGAACCGAACGGAACTTCAACGACAAACCCCAAGGGAGTTGGCATTGCTCTTGGAATGCTGCGCTGTGAGCTTCATTGGACTTTGTCGTCAGGCAATTGCGGATGTTCCGGCGGGCAATGATCCGGTCTGCAATGCGTCGACGGACTTCCGGACATTCCCTTCCCGGACCGCCTTTCGCCCGACATTCCCGTTTCCCGCCAGGAGGACGGTCCACGCGCAGTCGCCAGCGACGGGACGACGGTAGAGGAATTCGGGGCGCGCAATTTGATCGGCCTCCGCAATGAACGACAGGAGCGGCCGGCTGACGCCAACGCAGCCGTTGACGCTGCGGTCAATGGAGATGGAAGGCACGCCACTTGTCATCGCCATGCATGGCCATTAAATCTGCGCCGGCGGTGTCGCGGTGGTCCCGTCGCGTGTTGGCGCTGCCTTGCGCCGTGACGACGATTGCCAGCGATCGGCTTGCCTGGATTCAGGCCACACACTTTGGATTGTGGATTGCAGACATGTCTCGAAAAAGAACTCTCTACGACAAAATCTGGGACGCTCACGTTGTCCACGAGGCGGAGGACGGCACCTGCCTCCTCTATGTCGATCGGCACCTCGTTCATGAGGTGACCAGCCCGCAGGCCTTCGAGGGGCTGCGGTTGGCCGGCCGGTCCGTCCGGGCGCCGGAAAAGACGATAGCCGTTCCCGATCACAATGTTCCAACCGATGTCGACAGGGACAAGGGAATTGAAAACAGGGACAGCCGCATTCAGGTCGAGGCTCTCCGAAACAATGCCCTGGATTTCGGAATCACGTATGTCGACGTCGGCGATGTCCGGCAGGGCATTGTCCACATCATTGGGCCCGAGCAGGGATGGACTCTGCCCGGCACAACCATCGTGTGCGGGGACAGCCACACTGCCACGCACGGCGCGTTCGGCGCCCTTGCCCATGGCATTGGAACCAGCGAGGTCGAGCATGTTCTGGCCACCCAGACCTTGATCCAGAAGAAATCGAAGAACATGAGGGTCGAAATCACCGGTTCGGTTGGCGAGGGCGTCACGGCAAAGGACATCACCCTGTCCATTATCGGCGAAACCGGGACGGCAGGCGCCACGGGACACGTGATCGAGTATTGCGGCGAAGCAATCAGGGCGCTGTCGATGGAAGGCAGGATGACCGTTTGCAACATGGCCATAGAGGGTGGCGCCCGCGCCGGACTCATCGCGCCGGACGAAAAGACCTTCGACTATGTCCGGTCTCGTCCACATGCACCCAAGGGCGGCGCCTTTGAATTGGCGCTCCAGTACTGGAGGACTCTGCAAACAGACGAAGGGGCCAGTTTTGATCGCACGGTGACCATCGACGGTGGCGGGATTTCTCCCGTGGTCACGTGGGGAACCAGTCCCGAGGATGTGCTGCCCATAACAGACGAGGTTCCGCATCCCGAACAGTTCAGCGGGCCAAAGTCGGAGGCCGTTCGCCGCAGTCTTCAGTACATGGGGCTCAGCCCGGGGACCAAGCTTGCCGACATCGAGATCGACACGGTCTTCATCGGTTCGTGCACGAACGGACGGATAGAGGACCTGCGGGAAGTCGCTCGCGTCATGAGCGGCCACAAGGTGAAGCAGGGCTTGCGGGCAATGATAGTGCCGGGATCGGGGCTGGTCCGCTTGCAGGCCGAAGAGGAGGGGATTGCCGATCAGCTGATCGAAGCCGGTTTCGAATGGCGAATGGCCGGATGTTCGATGTGCCTTGGCATGAATCCCGATCAACTGGCGCCTGGCGAAAGATGCGCATCAACCTCAAACCGAAATTTCGAAGGCCGCCAGGGGCGTGGAGGACGCACGCATTTGTTGAGCCCGGCCATGGCTGCCGCTGCCGCGATTACAGGCCGCCTCACCGACGTCAGGCATCTCGCTTGAGTCTCAGTTCGTGATTCACAATGTCCGGTCCGGCCATGTCAAGCAGGAGAACCTGAATGAAGAAGTTTGAGTCCTTTTCCGGAATTGCCGCGGCCATGCCGCTGGTAAACATCGACACAGACATGATTATCCCGAAGCAGTTCCTCAAGACGATCAAGCGAACCGGACTCGGAGTCAGCTTGTTCTACGAGATGCGCTATGATCTCGATGGCAACGAAATGGAGGATTTTGTGCTGAACAAGCCTGCATGGCGGGATGCGAGCATCCTGATTGCAGGCGACAACTTCGGATGCGGCTCATCGCGCGAGCACGCGCCTTGGGCGCTGCTCGACTTTGGCATCAGGTGCGTGATTTCGACCAGCTTTGCCGACATCTTCTACAACAACTGCTTCAAGAACGGCATTTTGCCGGTGACGCTTCCACGGGAACAGGTCAGCCAATTGATGGAAGATGCCACCAAGGGCGCCAATGCGCGAGTGAAGGTCAATCTTGAAGACCAGACAGTGACTTCGCCGGACGGCAGCGAGCACGAATTCGAAATCGATCCGTTCAGGAAGAAGTGTCTCCTCGAGGGTCTGGACGACATTGGGCTTACGCTTGAAAAGGCTGCGAGCATCGATCGGTTCGAAGCCGACTATGCGCGCACGCATTCCTGGCTGTAGGCATCCGGCGCCTGCCATCTGCCAGGATTCGCAAACTTGGAACTGTTCGGACAATTGACTGACTGCATCTTGTTGCGGAATGTTCGCTGTGGGCGACGCTTTCAGCGGATCCATGAACTTGATGACGAAATCCGCTGCGTGTGGGTCAATTGACGAATTGGAGCATGGCCTGAGCGGGCAGGCGCTCGACCAGGGTGATGGAACGGCCAGACTGCGGCAGCGAGAGGCTGTACCTCGAACTATACGGCAGGGGGGATATGTTTGGAGGGTGCAGTGGCAATGTTCAATTGATTCAGCTTCGTTGCAGCAATTCGGGAATGTGGGATGATCAGGTCGCAACATT
>JAPOOS010000244.1 GCA_026713305.1 Paracoccaceae bacterium | reverse complement strand
CGGCTGCGGAGTTCCCCATATGCTTCCTGATAGTCTCCCCAATCCAATTGCAGTGGCCGCGTCAAACCGACCCGCGGCCTTTCCACTGCGAGCCGCGCTTCCAAATCGTCAAGTTCCTTCAACGCGCAGCGCTCGATGTGGAGGATCCGCTTGGCTGCATCTGGAAAGTCCGCATTGTCGCTTGCCTCCCTCACGCGGCTTTCGGTGTCCTTGCCCAACTCCAGGACTCTGTCCAGCGGCCTTTCCGTCTCCAGTCGTTCAAAGAAATTGCTTAGATCTTTCTTGAGCTTTCTGCGTTCGGCGGCAACGGTTTGGGAGCGTGCCCGCTGGTGCCGCTGGTCTTCGGCAAATTCGCGCTTTTGAGCAGCAAGCCTTTCGCCGTGAATTCCTTCCTCCCTGAAAAAGTCGGCGGCAACCTGTACAAGGAAGTTCTTGAGTATGCTGCGCAGTTGACGGTAGGCCTTGTTCTCTCGAAATCCTTCGCGCCCTGCCTTCTCCTGGAGTTTCCGATTGTGGACGGAATCAATCGACACTGTCCCGAACATCTGTCGGTATGAAAAGTAGTAATAGGACGCGCTCTTTGTTCTTCGCAGCTCAATCTCCAGCCAGTCGTAGTCCGTGTTGCCGTATGGCTGAATTCGCACGCCGTCACGATAGATGTACAAGCCTCCAAGTCTCCTGGTTTTCTTAAGCATGGGGCCGTGTCTTGTCGGCGGAAGACGAGAGTTTCCTGGCAGTCCTTCGAATGCCGCAAACTGGATTTGAAATGGCCCGCAGTCTGTCCTTCGTCCCTTGCCTTCGCTCCAATTGATGACATGGTCATCAACTGAATTGCCGTAGACAGAGACGCTGCCTCTGAACTGGCCATACTCGTCAAATCGGCCGTACACGTGGTGATCTGCGCTTTCGAAGTCCTGCCGTGTGAAGAACGAGCCTTCGCCAATCAGGTCTTCGCATGTACCGTCAAGCCTGTGATCACGAAACGCAGTCCGGATTGTCGGCTGTGTTTCAGTTGAAAATGAGGGAGCTGTGAACCCCAACAGGGCCTTCTGCAGGGGTGATGCAAGGTCGGATTTTGGTTCGCCTTCAATGTCGAAAATCAGATCCGAATGTGCCGGCAGGAGATAGAAATGTGTGCCGTGGCCTTCTGCAAGGAGACTCGGTTCACCCAGAATGTCGGCAAGGTCAAGGGGGTCCAGTTCGAATTTCGCAAGATCCGCTTCAATTTTGTCCCAATCGCCGCCGTCCATCTTTTCACGCAGTTTCTCGTTCCGAGTTCGGAACTGGCGAACCATTGCCAGCACATGTTCGCCATTGGGCAGTTCTCCACCCGGCAACGTGCGAAGAGGGATCTGGACATCCTGCAAGTTCAACCTGGGGCATCCAAAAAATCTCCAATTCACGAAGGCGGCTGTTAGATCAGAACACACGCCCTGACCAAGCGAACGGGTTAGCACCAGCGCCTGCGGAGCAATTGTCGCAATCGCAAGACGACCAATCCCCTTTTCGCCGAGTATGGGTCTGGCGCTCGCCGCGTTCATGGGTCGCCGGGTGTTTGACCGCTTCCGGTTCAAGCTGGTCTCGGTTGCAATGGCAAGCCATCTGTCAACAAACTCCTCCATGCTCATCCCAAATCCGTCGTCCCGCAGCACGAACAACCCGTTTTTGCGGAAATAGTCCACCTCAACACGCGTTGCGTTCGCATCATGCGCGTTCTTGAAAAGCTCGCTTACAGCGGTTGGAATTCCAGCGATCTGCTGTCGCCCGAGCATATCCAGAGTTCTGGCTCTGGCCTTGAAGCTAACTTCCATCAGCGACGACCCGGGTTCGCTTCAGCCAGGTGCTTGGCGACATGTCGCCCCACTGCACTTGTCACACGCACTGGCACGGCATTGCCAATTTGCCGCGCCATCGAATTGAGGCTGCCCGAAAAACGAAACTCCATCGGAAACGTTTGCAGGCAGACAGCTTCCCGCACGCTGATCGCACGATTCTGCGACGGGTGCCCGAAACGGCCATTTGAATAGCTGATGCATCGCGTGGTCAGCCCGGAAGCAGGCTTGTCCCAGAACATTCGACCGTAGACATCCGAATACCCCTCCGACTTCCGGTGGCAGGGGAGGCGAAGATGTTCTGGCCAGTCCCGATTGCCACCGCCCTCGGGCGTGGCACGGATTCGCTGCAAGTTTAGCGGCGAAAGACCTGCCGCCTGATGGTTTGGAACCACAAGGTCCGTTTCGCTGGCCTTGATCTCCGGAAGATCGCCAATGCAGTCCCTAACAGTTGTGTAGGCGGGGCTTGCCGTGCCAGGGCCATGCGATTTCGGCGGGAGATCAATTTCGCCGTGTCGGCTCGCAAGCAGCAGCAACCTGCGTCTGCGTTGCGGAACGCCATAGCGCCTCAAGGAAACCGAAGCGCATGCCGGCGGATCGCAAAAGCCAGCTTCCTTCAAACCCCGAAGAAATCCGCCGAACGGCTCCGAGTTCGCGGCCACATTCTGAATGCCCGGAACATTCTCGACGAACACGATGTCAGGTTTGCACCTCTCGATGAAGCGGAGAAATTCAGTCAGGAGCGGGACCCGATCGTCCTCGTCATGCGCAGGCCGAAAGGTGTTTTGCTTGGTGAACGGCTGGCAGGGCGCGCACCCACAGAACAGGATTGGACTTGGTCTTTGTCGTTCGACCAGGCTTTGGACATCGTTCTCATCCACCTTTCGAATGTCTTCGAACACAAACTCAGCCGACGGAAAGTTCCGCATGAAGGATTGCCTGGCATCGGCAGCGAAATCCAACCCGAACACAATGTCCATTCCGGCGTCTTGAAAGCCTTGGCTGGCCCCACCGCAACCAGAGAAAAAGTCGAACACCTTCACTCTTGGCCGAAGACCGCCAATTCGATCCGTCTTGGATTCAATGTCTTGATTCATAGGTGAGGCAGGGCGACAGACTGGAACGAGCGCTTGCAACGGCGCTTCGAACGCCATTATGCGCTTGATCACGAGCCTTTTCAATCTGCAAAGCACAAACCGAAGCCGGCTCGGCGGATGGCGACGGCGACCTAGACAATCTCGAGTGTGTCACAGCAACCGAAGCGCTCCCGCTTGTCTCTCGGCCTCGCTCCGGAATCCGAGGATCAAGGGAAGCGCCTTCCTTGATCCATCGAGAAACTTTGGGCCAGCTCAAGCTATGCGTGCACAGTCCGCAAAATTGACAATGACTGCCAATCAGGCCACAAAAGGCCCCATGTCGCCAAGCGGCAATCAAATCAAGGAAGGGAGTGGAATGGTAAGGATCGCGATTCTCGGTTGCGGCCGCATCGGCCAAATGCACGCGACAAACATCGGGCGGCACCCTCGCACATCGCTCGCTGCGGTTTACGACATCGACGCCGGAGCCGCGGCAACGGTTGCCGAGCGGGAGGGAACCCGCGCTGCAGCGACCGTCCAGGAAATTCTCTTCTCAACGGAAATCGACGCGATCCTCATCGCGACTGCGACGCCCACTCATGCCGACTACATTGAGATGGCGGTTGAAGCGGGGAAGCCAACACTTTGCGAGAAGCCCATCGACCTCGATCTTGCCAGGGTCGAGGCCTGCAGGACCAGGATCGCCGGCTCTTCGGTGCCAATACAGATCGGGTTCAATCGCCGCTTCGACCCTGGCCACAGGTCGGCCCGCAACGCCGTGCTTGCCGGAGACATAGGCGATCTCCACCAAGTCATCATCACATCGCGCGATCCCTCGTTGCCGCCGCGTGACTACCTCGAAGCAGCAGGCGGACTCTTGCGAGACATGACGATCCACGACTTCGATCTCGCCCGCTACATGCTTGGCGAGGAGCCGGTCGAAGTTTTTGCGGTCGCCGGCGCGCTGATCGACCCGGCGCTCGGCGCCGAACTGAACGAAGTGGACAGCGCCATGATTGTCATGCGCACGGAAAGCGGCAGGCAATGCTTCATCAACAACTCGCGCACTGCCGTTTACGGCTATGATCAGCGTGTCGAATTGATGGGGTCAAACGGAATGGTGATTTCCGGAAACCGCAAGCCTCACGAGATGAGGCGCTATTCGTCGAAGATCGTGGATGCCGGCGAGCCCTACCAGTTCTTCTTCGTCGAACGCTACACTGAAGCCTTCATGGCTGAGATCGACGCTTTCGTCAGCGCCGTTGAAACTGGCTGTCAGCCGGAAGTGAGCTTCGAAGACGGGCGCCGCGCCCTCGTCCTGGCGGAAGCGGCCTACAAGTCGCTGCACGAAAGGCGGCTGGTTCAGGTTTCCGAGATTGCCTGATGCACATCAGGACGCCAGATCAGCCGGTTGGCCGATGAAGGCTCCGCTCACTTGCAATTGGTGACAGGACAGCGGCTGGTTGGCGCTTTGAATGCGATGGAGAATTGGCAATTCTCATTGTCCCGTCGTGCTCTTCCCGCTGCCGGAAGGGAGTTTCTTGATCAGGCGATTGTGTAGCGGAACAATTTGAAGAGAAGGCATGAAGCTTGGTCACGGAGGGTCTCGTCCATCTTCAAGCTCGGCAGGGCGATTCAGTCTTCGGTCACCAAGATGCGACTGAAAGCAATCCTGACTGGGAACATCGACCGGCGAGTTGCCGCCATTTGTCGCGCCCGCTGCCACAGCGCCTCCACCATGGCGCCGACCGAATGCATTGCGAAGTCGAGCAGGCTGAAAGTGACCGGCGGCGTCCATGGATCAAGGGGAGTGTGTCAAGCTCGAACAATGTCCAACAGTGGTTCAAACTTGTACAATGCGCCGCGATGCCCACTTGCTGGACGAAGTTGACGCAACAGCCCTCCTTCATGCAGCAGTCTGACTATGCGCGTTGCCGCATGCTTGGGAATGCCCGACCTCTCTGCCAGCTGGCTTGTCTTGAAAATCGGGGTTTCGAAAATGCTGTCCTGTGCCGCCATATGCCGGCTTGACCTGGAAATGTCTCGGAAGGGCTCCTTCATCTCTTCATGGAGAGCTGCAATCCTTGAAACTGCATTCAGGTTTAGCTCTGCCTGAAACGTGATTGCGTTGAGGAAGAACTCGGTCCAGCCCGTCCAATCGTCGTCTCTCGAAACTGCGCGCATCAACTCGCAATAGGTGTCCTTGTGTTCCTCCAAATAGGCGCTGAAATTGAAGTGCGGCTTGTGCACCAGTTCGAACTTCCAGAGTAGCAATGCAACCAGGAGGCGGCCGAGACGGCCATTGCCGTCGTTGAACGGGTGCAATGCTTCGAATTCCACATGAGCAATTGCGACCTTGAGGAGGGGCAGCATTGGCGAATTCTCGATATAGTCAAGCAGCGTTGACATCGCCGGTTGCAAGTGAATGGGGTCTATTGGCTTGAAGAGAATGAGCTTGCGAAGATCATTTCCTATGTAGTTTTGTTGTGCCTTGAAGACGCCGGGACTCTTGGTGGCGCCTCGGCCATGGCCCAATAGACACTTATGGGCATTCTTGATCAGCCCCTCGTCGATGGGATGTCCATCGGAGACCGCAGCTTGCGCGCGGCGCAACATGTCCGTGTAGAGCGAAACCTCAAATGCATTGCCTTTTGCATCAACTTTGCTGACGCCATTTGCATCGGCTTCATGAATCAAGACCTCGTCAACAGTTGAAACTGTATCTTCCATACGTGAGGATATTACGGCCTCATTGTACCGGAGCGGAGCAAGAAGCAATTCGCTGTTGGGCAATGAGAGCAACATCTGGTCGTAGCGTGACAATGCGTCCTGTGCGAGCGCCATCGGTTCAACGAGACGCTTTGGTTCCAGTTTGGTAGGTGGAAACTTGCCGTAATGATAGTGGACCGCCCTGCTGAGATCGTAGCCCTCCAAATCGTTGCCTTCTACAGTGTAAGCCAAGTTTGGTGCCCTCATCGTTGTTTTGCGAGCTGTCTTGTACATCACAAGTTCCGAAGTATGCAGCACAAGCGGCTTTGTGGAACACCCATGTACGGCAACGCTCGTCAGGATATGAGCTTCATCCACAGAGGGCAACGTTCTGGTGATGAATTTGCACACTGCCGACATCCAGGAAGGCGACGGTGCGGCGCCCTTGATCCTGGATGTCTTGGAGGCGGTCCCGACGCTGCTTCGGACATATGCCGATGGCGGCTACAGCGGGCCCAAGCTGGGGACAGTCAGGAGGCCAAGCGGCCAGGAGGGCATTACCGCGCTGCCGAAGCGTTGGATTGTCGAACGGACCCTTGCCTGGCTGGGCCGGTTCCGCCGGCTGTCCAAGGACTGCGAGAGCGCTGTGGCGAGTTCACTGGCGTGGACGCAGCTGGGCGGCGTGCCGATGCATGGTGCGCCGAATTGCCAGCGCCAGGGTCAAGCAAGAAGAGAACAATGTTCCGGCGTGAGTGTGCATGAAACAGGGAAACGTGACTTTTGAATAGGGCGCTTTGTGTTCCCATCCGAAGCATCGGCGCCATGGCGCGAGCCACCGTTTCGAATCGCAAGGTGTTTGGTGGAAGTCGCTTGCGGGTGTTGGAGGAGAGTCAATTTGTCGAGAAGGAAGAACCATTGCATCGGGCCGAGGGAATAATAGGATTCCTGTCGACGCGGAATTCGAAGACTTGATCGGCCGCAAGGAACCACCGAGAACGATCAAGGCGATGCGTGCACCGCAATTTTCCGAATGGCCATGTCCACTTGCAACCTGCGGGCCAGCTCGCAAGACGCAAGCTTCCCGTCATGGCCGTGGGGCAACAACTTCAACCTTGTCGCCGGATTGTCGCAGCCACGATTCCGATTGTCGCTCTCGTCCGCGTGATCTTCCAAGTCATGGCTTTCCGGTGGCAAGGGTGGCTTGCGAAAGAGGATGACGCTGACTTGGCGGAAGGACGAAGCAAATCGGAACTGAAGTTCGACAGGCATGCCGTCGGGCGCCTTTCAGAAGTGATTGTCGGTGGGAATTCGGCGTTGCAGCGACTTCCGGAGCTCGAGGAAGGAAGTGCAATGCATGAAGCGGAAGGCGACGGCGGCAAGGCCGGCATCGATTATGCCGTGGCGGCAAGAATGCGCAGCACATTCCAGGCGAACAAAATGTGCTTCGAGCAGCTGCATCTTGGAGCTTGAATCAGAGCTGGAGCGTCTTGAGAATCGTGAAACCCCTTCTTGACAATGAATATCCGCACATTTATGCGGATTTTACATCTTACAACAGCAAAGGACCATGGTAGATTATGATGAAAACATCCAAGTTTGCAGTGGCAGCGGTCATTGCTTCCTCGCTGATGATCGGCGGAGCTGCGGTGGCGCAGGACAACGAATACCGATTCGTCATGGTGTCGCACATTGGCTCGAACGATCCGAACATGAAGTGGCTGACCCTGTCGCTTGATGAGTTCGAGAGCAGGTATCCGAACGTGACCACCGAGTACATATCAACCAACAACTACTCGGTTCAGGAGCATGTGCGCCTGCTCGAACAGGCGATTTCAACCAAACCTGACGGGATTGCCGTTCCGATCGTGAGCACGGACGCATTCGAAGGTCCACTTAGGAGCGCCGTTGAGCAGGGCATTCCGGTCGTTGCCTTCAACATCCCGGATTCGCGCCCCGTTGGCGAACGCATCCCCTATCTGACCTACGTGGGTGGCGACGAGTATCTTACCGGAAAGAAGCTCGGAGAGTTCGCGCTTGCCGAAGCCGAAGCTGGCAACATTCCGGCGCCGACCGGTGTGGTTTGCGCCAGCCACGATGCCGCTCACCAAGGCCTCAAGGCGCGTTGCCAAGGCATGATGGACGCGATGGAAGGCACTGGCGCAGCATTCGAGGAACTGTTCATTTCGGCTGAACCCGCGACGGCCAGGAGCACGCTGCAGTCCTATCTCCAGGCCAACCCCGAGACCAACTACATCTTCACGGTTGCAAGCTGGTCGTCTCCTTGGGCGTGGGGTGTTGCCAACGACATGGGGTTGTCTCCTGACGTTGACAATGAAGGCGTGACGGTCATCACCGTGGACGCAAGCCCAGTGGCGCTTGCCGGCATCAAGAGGGGCAGCGTTTTGGCCACGAACAGCCAGGGATTCTGGCTGCAGGGCTACGCGCCGATGGAATGGCTCTATTGGTACCACGAGCTCGGCTATGAGCCGCAGTCGGACATCCTGACCGGACCCATCATAGTTGACGCCTCGAACATCGATCACTGGGAAGCCCTCGTTCGCAACATCTTTGGTGATGCCTACGACGAACAGGACACCTGGTAAACCTTGAATTTGGCAAGCCGGCGCCGAATTCGGCGCCGGCTGCCTCCTGACTTTGCGTAGACTGTCGAAAGAAGCGTCTGATGGCGGCCTTCGAGACACGTACAGTGGCAATGCCAACCATACGCAAGCTGGCTCGCGGTTCGGGAGTCGGCGCCATCGCCGGTGTTGTGGCGATGCTTGTCGCGTTCACATTGATCGATTTTTCGGGATGGTGGACGATACAGACTCTTTCCAACGTTATGCATTTCGCGTCGATTCTGGCGCTTCTTGCCATGGGTCAGGCTCTGGTCATCATATCCAAGGAAATCGATCTTTCCGTCGGGTCGGTGTACGGCCTGAGCGGTGTTACGTTCATCTCGATGCAGGCAGATCTAGGTGTCGGAGGAGCGATGATCGCAGCCCTGATCGTGGCGACGCTGTGCGGCCTTGTGCAGGCCCTTGCGGTTGTCAAGGGCGGGCTTCCTTCGATGATCGTGACACTGGGCGGCCTGTTTGCCTTCAGAGGAATCATCTACGTATGGACCGGAGGCTCTGTTCGCGGGTTTCCCGAGGAAGCCCGAATGCATTGGCTGACCCGGATGTTTGGCGGCGAGTTGTTCGGAATCGAGGCGGCGTTCTTCTGGATGCTGCTAGTTCTGGCCGTCTTGAGCCTTGTGCTATGGGCAACACCCTTTGGGAACCGCCTTCTGGCCACCGGTGGGGACGCCGAAAGCGCCGCGACCCGCGGCGTGCGGACCGACCGCGTCAAGATGGGCGCTTTCGTGATGTGCTCGATTTTGGCGGGATGCGCGGGCATCGTGACCTTGGCGGATCAGCCGCAGACTCACGTTACGCTGGGCGAGTTGCTTGAGCTGGAATCGATCGCGGCAGCGGTGATCGGCGGTTGCCTGCTATCAGGTGGCCGCGGGTCGCTGGTCGGCGCCGTTATCGGCGCCTTCATTGTCGTCAGTTTCCGGTATGAGCTGATTGCGCTGGGAGCCCCTTCCTCGTGGTTCATCACCTTCGTCGGTATCGTGCTGATCATCGCAGTCGTCTTCAATCAATGGCTCGCAAGATGGGCCGGACACAACGTGTGACGCACAAGGGAGATGCACTCATGTCCAGCAACCATCCACTGATCCGGGTAACCAATCTTGATCTCTACTTTGGTGTGTTCCACGCCCTGAAGAGCGTCTCGGTCGACTTTCACGCAGGCGAATTCGTGGGACTTGTCGGAGACAACGGCGCCGGCAAGACGACATTGATCCGGGTTCTGTGCGGAATCTACGCGCCCTCAAACGGCGAAGTCCATTTCGACGGCAAAAGGGTCACCAACTTTCACCCGAAGCTGGCGATTGACCAGGGGATCGAGACCATCCAGCAGGCAGTGGGACTGTGCGACAATCTTTCGATCGCGCGCAACTTCTATCTGGGCCGCGAGCCCGTGAAGAGAATTCTGGGAATTCCCTTCCTCGATTTCAACAAGATGCGAGACAAGTCGACCAGAGTGATCCGCACCTTCGGCCTGCGTGACAACGTTTCCGCCGACGATGAAGTCGAACAGCTTTCGGGCGGCGAGCGCCAGACGGTCAAGATTGGGCGTGCCGTGGAGTTCAAGAACCGGGTGCTCATCATGGACGAGCCCACCAATCACCTCTCGGTGCGCGAGCGCGAACACGTCAACGAGCTGGCCATCCAGCTCAAGGAGCAGGGGCTGCTCGTAATCTACATCACGCATGACATTTCCCAGGTTCACAAGCTTGCCGACCGCATCGTCATCATGGAGAACGGCGAGAAGATCGAGGACACGCAGGCAGATGCCATGAGCCTCGAGGAGCTTGAAGCGGTCATCCGGCATGGTGGCCGCACTGTTGAGAAGGACCATATGCACTGATGCCAAGCCTTGCGATCAAGCCGCTCGTCCGCCGTCATACCGAGATAGGCATTGTTCTGATCTCGATTCTGCTTGTCCTTGTCTTCACGGCGACTTCGGAAGGCAGATGGGCCAACGCCTACAACATCGGCACTATCCTCCAGGTAACGGCAACCCTCGGGCTCATGTCGCTTGGCGTGGCGCTGGTGATCGGGACGGGCGAGATCGACATCTCGGTTGGCTCCACCTTCGGAATTGCGGCGATCATTTATCTCTGGCTTGCCGTGCGCGTCGATCCCGCGCTTGCGGCGCTGGTCGCGGTCGCGGCCGGCGCTGCCATCGGCGCCTTCAACGGGGTCCTGATTGCAAGAACAGGCACGCCCTCGCTTATAGTCACGCTCGGTTCGCTGATGATCTTTCGCGGACTGGCCATTGCGTTGACGAGCGGCTTTGCCATTTCGATTCCCTACAAGGAACGAGGCGGCTTCTCCTACTTCATTCTGGGCGGCGACAAGATCTACAATGTCAACACCGGCTTGATCTGGCTGGCCGCCGCGCTGATAGTGCTGACCCTGATGCTTAGGTACATGGCATGGGGCAATCGCCTGCTCGCTGTCGGCGGCTCGGTGGAGAGCGCTCACTCACGCGGCGTCCGTGTCAATAGGACAAAGATATCGGCATTCATCATTTGCGGTCTGCTCGCCGGTTTGGGCGGAGTGCTCGAGGCTGGCAAGCTTGGCTCGGCCGACGGTTCCATGGGGCGGCTGATGGAGCTTCAGGCGATTGCGGCATGCGTGCTTGGCGGATGTCTGCTGGCTGGCGGTCGAATTTCCCTGATCGGCGCGATCATGGGCGCATTCGTTCTGTCGTCCATACAGTCCTATCTAATCGTGATGAGCGTGCAGCCACAGTGGTTCGTTCTGTTGCTCGGCGTGATTGTTGTTGTTGCGGCGCTTGGAGTCCGTTCGCTGCGCCGCTGGGCATTGAGATAGGAGTTTGCAATGAAACTTGGTTTCGTCTCCGACAGCCTTGGTGCGATGTCGTTCGGGGAGCTCATGGACACCGCCGTGCGGTTGGGCGTGTCCGGTGTCGAAGTCAACACCGGCGGCTGGTCGACGGCGCCGCATTTCGATCTCGAAAGGATGAAGAAAAGTGCGCAGGCACGCAGGGACTTTCTTGCGGAGTTCGAGGCGCGCGGCCTTGAGGTCATTGCATTGAATGCAAACGGCAATCCGTTGCATCCAGCCCAACCGGACCAGGCTGAGTGCCTGGAGGACACAATCCGAGTTGCGGGCGCGATGGGCATCAGGATGGTATGCACCATGTCCGGACTGCCCGCCGGGTGCGAAGGCGACACAATGCCCAATTGGGTTGTTTCTTCCTGGCCTCCGGAGACGCAGGCAATCCTGCGCTATCAGTGGCACGACGTGCTGTTTCCCTTCTGGGAAAGGGTTGTGACGCTTGCCAAGGAGAGCGGAGTCGACCGGATTGCCTTGGAACTCCACGGCAACCAATGCGTCTACAATGTTCCGGCTCTCTTGAAACTGCGTGCCGAAGCCGGGCCGGTTGTCGGCGCAAACCTCGACCCGTCACACCTGTTCTGGATGGGCGCAGACCCGCTCGTGGCAGCCGAGGCGCTGGGCGAGGCCATTTTCCACGTTCACGCCAAGGACACGCTTCTAAACGGGCCGGTCCAGGCGACGACTTCGCAGCTTGAAAACGGGAGTCTGATGAACATCCCGGCCCGAAGCTGGTCCTACATCACGCTTGGTTTCGGGCATGGCGAAGAGTGGTGGAGGCAGTTCTGCTATCGCCTGAAGATGGCGGGCTATGACGGTTGGCTGTCGGTCGAGCACGAGGATGTGCTTTTGAACGCGCTTGAAGGTCTGGAAAAGTCGGTCGCACTCCTGAAGGGCGTCATGCCGACCAAGCCGACAGACTACAAGCCGCAGGCGATCTAGTCTGCCTTCGGCGCCCGGGAATTTTCG
>JAPOOS010000242.1 GCA_026713305.1 Paracoccaceae bacterium | reverse complement strand
TTGGTCATGACAATTGCTCCCTTCCTCAAGAATCCTCAGTTTTCGACGCTCACAACGCGCCCGGTGCGGGCTGACTCCTCTGCCGCCAGCGTTGCTGCGAGCGCCCCTGCGGCATCTGCCGGCCGTCCGATTGCCGGCGTCGTTCCGGTCATGGCGCATCTGCCGAAATAGGCCAGTTCGTCACGCAGCGCGCCGCCTCGAGCCTGTTCGAACATTGGCCAATAGGTCGTGTCCGGACTGTGCAGCTTGTCGCCGTCGACTATTGCCAAGTTGGGAAACGTGTCCTGGACATGAATCAACCCCTCGGTGCCGATGATCGACAGGCGCTCGTCAATGTCGAACGGTGTCTTGTCGGGCATGCACCAGACAGTTTCGAGAACCGCCGTCGCTCCGCCCTCGAATCGGTACATCGTCTGGCCTATGTCAGGGTGCTTGAGATTTCGAACGCTAACGGTCTGTGCATAGGCCGTTGCAACCCGGTCCTCGGTGAACCAGAGCATCAGATCCGTGTCGTGAACCGCGTCTCCGACAATCGGCCCGATCTTGTTGAGTATCTCCGGCGTCCACGCGGCCGGAATGTTTCGCCGGGAGCTCATCGCCACTATCTTGCCAATGCGACCTTCGGCGATCGCCTGTTTTGCCATGCGGTAGCGGGGGTTGAAGCGACAGATGTGCCCGATTTGCAAAATGCCGTCGGCTGCGTCCGCAGCCTCCATGATTTTGCGACAGTCGGCAATCGTCGAGGCCATCGGCTTCTCGAGAAACACGTGCTTGCCAGCCGCCAGGGAAGCGCAGGCCGGAGCCGTATGCTGGTCCCACATCGTGACGATTGACACCGCGTCGATTGATTCGTCGGCGAGCAGCTCACTGTAGTCGGTATAGGTTGTGGCCACATCAAACTTGCTGGCCATCTCGGCCAGCCGGTCCGGTCGGCGTGTGCACAATGCCGCCAATTCCAGTTCGGGTATGCCAACAATGGTTTCGCAGTGGATTTCGCCGAACCATCCCAGCCCGATGACGCCAATTCGCAGTCTTTCCATGGCTGTTCCCTCCCTCTCTAGTGGTCCTCCAGAGTCAATTCTCCGGACATTACGATGTTGCCGGCAGTCAGGCCGCAATCCACCGGGATCAAGGCGCCTGTTATGGCGCCGGCCGCATCTGAAACCAGGAAGTCCACCGTCGCCACAACTTCCGACGGCTCAACGATGCGACCCAATGGATACCATCGTTCGAGTGTTTCAAGGACCTTGGGATCCGACTTGCGGCGCTCGTCCCAAATCGGCGTTCGCACGGTGCCTGGGAGCACGGCGTTCGCACGGATGGAATGCTTGCCGTATTCCACGGCCAATGCCCTTGTCAGCGACAGGAGACCTGACTTTGCGGCGCTGTATGCCGGGTCTCCCAATGCCATAAGGCCATTGACCGAAGCGATCATCACTATGTTGCCGCCGCCGGCAATCATGTCTGGCAATGCGGCCTTCGAGCAATGGAAGGCGCCATTGAGGTTTCCGGCAATGTGCTCGGCCCAGCCCTTGTGGGTGGCCTTGGCAAGGGTTGGCTCACAGGAGAATCCGGCATTGTTGATCAGAACCGAAACTGGCCCAAGTTTTTCTCGGAGCTCGGCAAATGCCCGCAGGACCTGTTCGGCATCGGCGATGTCCGCAATCGCGGCCGCCGCCGAATGTCCCTCGGACGTCAACTCCTCCGCGAATGCCAGCACGGACGACTGACGGTCGATCATGGCCAGCGCATGTCCCGCGCCCGCAAAATGTCGACAGAGCTCCCGCCCAATGCCTCCGGCAGCGCCCGTTATTGCAGTGCAGCGGCCGACGGCGCTCATGCCGCGCATTTCCGGAGAGCTTCGGCAACGAAGCGAAGGTTGTGCCGACGAAGAAATCCCCAGTTGTAGAAACTGACACCCTCAGCGCCTGCGCGGGCGATGGCATCAACCACGACTTTCACCTCGGCGGCGGAGTTCAGATCGGGCGCTGAAGGCCTGACAATGCATCGCAGCCCTTCCGGTCCGCCAAGGCGTCGTCGAACATCGGCGAGGTCCGCGATCGCCCTCTGCGACGAAGGTTCGTATAGGCAGATCTCCAATGTGCCCGCAGCTTTCCTGAGAGCGGGCAGATCGCTTCCCTCGTACCACGCATTCGCGGTGGGTCTGGCCACGGACGGAATGACGGCCACGGCAGCGCTGTCCGGCACAAGCGACCGGATTTCGGAAACCAGCGACGCAACCACGCTGCAGCGCCATGCCATGAACGCCGCCAGCTCGCCGTCGGTTGCCACGTCGGCCAGCCAGAAACTCTCGGCCATGTCGGGAGGATAGTCTATTTCGCTGGAAAGATAGCTGGAGATGCTGTTCCTGACCTGGGACTGCAGGCGCCCGGCGTCGATTCCTTCGGCTGCCGCTCCGGCGCGGCAATGTTGGCAAAAGCACAGTCCCAGCAGGTTTTCGAGCCAGCGGTTGGACTGGACCAGATTGAATTCGTGGTGAAAGCCATGGAGGAACGGCGCGTAGCCTGGAGATTCCATGGAAATGCCGGCAATCCCGTAGTTGGCTGTCACGTCGGCAGCCAATCCGCGCGCATATTTCCTGGCGTGGGGCGACGATGGGCAGAGATTGTAGATGTAGCGGTCGCCGAAGGCATTCTGCACCGTGTCTTCCGGATGCCGGCTTCCCAGCGCCGTGTTGTGGAGCAGCACGAGCCAGACATTGACCGCGAGTTCGGACCGCCCGCACATCTCCGCGAGGATGTCATGCGATGTGGTCATTGAATTCGGAAGTGGCTTGATCCTGCCATAGCGAGACTGGTCGTGGCGAAAGTAAATCGTGCCGTCTTCCGGAAAATAAACCGGCGATGCCGAATTGGGGCGCAGAAACTTTCCGGCGTGGTAGCTTCCGGCAACCGTCACCGTGTTCAGCCCCAGACCGCGGAATTCGTCGAACGACTCCTCAAGGCCGCGTTCGGCCAGATCCCACGCGTAGGTGTAAATTGACCTCCAGCTCAATTCCGGCACTTCGTCAGCCATCTCGGTTAGCTTCCGCCGGCGCCAAACCAGTCCCCGCCCAAATATACAATGTACTCGAAGATCGCGTCGTATTTCCGCACGAAGACAACTTCGGCAAATCCTGCCACGGTGAACGGCGGAATGATGATTTCGAGACCCTCGATGTGCTCCGACAAACTGTCCACACGAAAGGCAAAGTGAGGATTGCTGCGGATGACTTCGGGCACGGGCGAGTCCTCGCGATAGCGCAGGAACTCGATGCGCTCGGGGTGTTCGTGTGGATTGGTAACCCAGCAGCGGCTCTGTTCGACCCAGTTCTCTCCCGGTCGCGGAACCAGGGAGGTAAGGCCTATGTGATCAAATTCCAGCATATGCCAGAAGCGCCGGCGCCCCATTCGAAGGCGCCGGCGCCTCCAAGTTCAGAGCGAAGCCGCGATCGCCTCGACGTCCACGGCGCTGAATTCGTCGGAGAGTTCGAAGCCATTTGCATCGTCGGCGACTTGGCTGGCGCTGAAGTCGTTTGCGCCCCGCACCAACTCGTTGCTGATCACGTCGTCAAGATTGATTTCACTCTGGATCTGCCCGATTTCCATCCCCGCATCGAAGAACTTCTGCCAGCTGGAACGCAAGTGGAATCCCCACATGCCGCGCTCGTCCCAGCGGCCAGCGAAGACTTCTGCCAGCTGCATCATCGATTCAGTGGCCACCGTGGGCGTCATCTGACTCGCCAGTCCAGGGAATTGCTCCATGACGATCTGGGTGGCAGCGCGCGGATTGACACGGCCGAATTCCAGTCCCTTCGCCCAAGCGCGCAGATATTCCGTGTACAGAGGTCTAAGCGCCATGTCGTCGTAGTCGCCCTTGCGGATCACGAAGCTGTTGGCGGGAAGTTCCGAAAAATCCTTGCCGATTATGTAGTCGAAATCGAGTCCCTGTCCCTTCCACTGTGCTCTGAGGCCAGCCCATGCCAGCGCCGAGTCTCCCTGACCCTGCGCCAGTGCGGTGCCCCACTGAGGCCAGCCGGCTGCCACATAGTTGATCGTGGAAATGTCAACGCCCGCCGCGTGCAGCATCGGGTCGCAAATCGCCTGCCATCCGGCGCTGCCGAGAAGCACGGTCTTGCCTTCGAGTTCGCGAAGGTCTGCGGGACGTTCACCCTTGCGGAACGCAAAGTCGAAAACATCGGAGCCGCCCATGTGGAACACGGAAACCAGGGGAATGCCCTGTGCCAGGCCCAGTGTCAGGACGCCAGGCGATGGATAACCCATGTCAGCCTGCCCTTGGTCGACCAACTTCACGGTGGCCGTGGCGTCGGATGGGCCGGGTTCCAGTGTCGTTTCGATGTCGCCGAAGTATCCAAACCGCTGGCCGACCCAGTAGGGGTAGTCGTCCAGCACCTCAATCGTGCCTCGCGGAGAAACCCAGCGCACCGTGCCGGCGGCCAGTGCGGCTTGTGGAATCAACGTCCCGCTTGCCGCCAGCGCGGCAACGCCGCCAGCGCTGATCTTCAGCATGCGCCGCCGGTTGATTTGGCCTTGGCCTATCATGTCAAGCTCCATGTTCTTGCTCCTCTGTTGCAATTATCCCTCCAAAGGGGGCACAAGGGGACAATGCATGGATCAGGCCTGCCAGCCAGCCCACTTCTTGCCCACCCAATAAAAGAACGCGTAAAACGAAATGCCGATTGTCGCAAGCAGCAATATGACGGCAAAGAACTGCGGCATTCTCACCATCGACGAGTAGTAGGTCAGGCGGCTGCCAAGACCGTCGGCGCCGCCCACCATTTCAGCGGCGACGGTGGTAAGCAGACCGAAGATCGAACCCACGAGGAGACCAACCAGGATCATCGGCATTGCCATTGGAATGCGGATCTTGGTGAAGATCTGAAACGTGTTTGCGCCAAATGAACGGGCCAGCGCGATCTTCGCTAGATCGACGCGCCGAAAGCCGGTGGCCGAATTGATCATCACCATCGGGCCGCTGGCCAATGCCACGGCTATGATGCGCGGTTCGCTGCCAAAGCCGAATTGCAGGATGAGCAGCGGAACCAGGGCCAGCATCGGCGTTGTCACGAGCAGCAGGATGTACGGGGTCACGATCTTCTCGACGAACGGGAATTGCGTTATGATCGCAGCCAGCAGGAATCCGATCGAGGCGCCGATCGAAAAACCCACGCCCAATTCGTAAAGGGTCACAAGAAGATGTGGCTGCAGGAATGTCCATTCGGCGACGATCGCCGCGGCAATCTGGCTGGGCAGGGGCAGCACGTAGTGCGGGATTTCCATTGCCTTGATCAGCAACTCTGCGCCACCGACAATGACAACGGCAACCAGGGCAATCGCAGCGATCTCCAGCAGCGTGCGGTTGCGCCCGCTGGTCAGAGATGTCAGTCCCGAAAATCCCGCGACATCGTCGCTGTCCTGCTTGCGATTGAATTCCGGGATTCTGTCTTCGAGAGTGTTCTTCATGCAGCCGAACTTCAAGCAACGCTAGTATTCAGTCATCGGGATTCGATGCTCGCCTTGATTTCGAGAACCTTGCCGATGAAGGATGGCGTGGTGGTAATGTCTATCGTTCGCGGACGCGGAATGTCAATGTCGAAAATGCGCGTTATCCTCCCGGGGCGCGCCGACATCACGGCCACCCTGTCGGCCAGGAATATCGCTTCCGGTATCGAATGCGTGACAAACACGATCGTCTTGCCAGTTTCCATCCAAATGCTTTGGATCAGCAAGTTCATTTCGTCGCGTGTAAAGGCGTCGAGCGCGCCGAAGGGTTCGTCCATCAGCAGCAGGGACGGGTCGACCGCCAAGCTGCGCACGATCGATGCGCGCTGCTGCATTCCGCCCGACAGCTCGCGTGGATACTTTCGGTCGAATCCCTCCAGTCCGACCTGCGCCAGGAGCTTTTGGATTCTGTCGATGTCCGGCTTGACCCGCTTGATTTCGAATGGGAGGTAGATGTTTCGGATCAGGTCGCGCCATGGCAGCAGGTTGGCGTCCTGAAAAATCATGGCGATTTCGGGATGCGGACTGACAATCCTTTCCTGACCCAGCAGGACAGAGCCCGACGAGAGGTCGTGAAGACCTGCCATGCACCAAAGCAGCGTGGTCTTTCCACAACCGGACGGGCCAATCACGCAAATGAATTCGCCGTCGCGTACATCTAGGTCGACCGAGTCCAAAGCGTGCACGTCTCCCGACGCCGTGTGGTAGAACTTGTCGGCCGACTGGACCCGCATCTTCGGCTCGAATTCGCTGGACCCGGTTTGTGCGGCGCCGCCGCGAGCATGTGATTGCATGCATCCTCCTCTTGCGCGGCGAATAGACGACACTGTGACAGCAAGTCAACCAATTGATCCCTTTGGGAGGGCGTTGTCAATGGCGTGGGCAAATGATTCTCCCAATGTTCTCCTGTCGAGCGCGGCCAACCGGAATGCGCTGGGTTGATCGGCGACTTTCGTGATCACGCCCGGACAGCGAAGCTGTTCGGACATGGCCCGAACGAGCGCAACAGGCAGGCTCGCGTGGTTTGCCTGTCCTTGGCGCGGAGGGCACCACGGCGCCGGCATAGCGAGAATGAGGGGAATCTGGTTTGCGCAGCCTGCGAGTGCACCGACGGCCAGTGCCATGGCGCAACCCTGCCATTCACCGAAGCGGCCGAAAGTTCGACCCGGCAATGGCTTCAACCGGTTGCCAGCCAATTGGCGCTGACCAAGCTGCTTCCGGGGCGCTGGCTGGACTGAATCGGTCGACCCAAATGCGATTGAGCCTTCGCGAACAACCGGTTTCCAAAGGGCGCTTGGAATGTCGGAGCAAAAGCTGTAGTTGTTTGGGCAATGCGGCCGTGAAGAGCCGATGGAAACACAACTCGAGCAGTAGGCAATGGTTTCCTTGCGAATTACGAGCGCTCCGGCGCCAGCCGTCGCGGGCGAGGCAGTCCTGCCAAAGTGGTGGGCCACTGTTGACCGCGCCGCAGTTTGCTTGGTGATCTCGCTGTTTGCGGTTGGCATTCTCCTTTGTTTCGCTGCTTCGGTGCCGCTGGCGGTGCGCCACAACCTGCACGAGTTTCACTATGTCTTCCGCCAGTTCGTGTTCGGAGGCCTTGCGCTGGTCCTGATGTTGTCCGTTTCCACCCTCTCAGTTGAGACGGCACGCCGCATTGGATGCATCCTGTTCGCCGGCGCCTTCGCCGCCACTCTCCTCCTGCCGATTCTCGGTGCCAGCTACGGCACCGGAGCAACTCGCTGGTTCTCGCTGGGCTTCGTGTCCGTCCAGCCCTCGGAGTTTCTCAAGCCCGGGCTCATCGTGCTGTCAAGCTGGCTGATGGCGGCGTCGATAAGCGACGAGGGACTGCCGGGATTGACGGCTTCGCTGCTGATCACCGCGGTCGTCGTGGGCTTGCTGGCCATGCAACCCGACTTCGGCCAGGCCGCGCTGGTGATTTTCAGCTGGATGGCCATCTACTTTGCCGCCGGAGCCGGCATTGCGCCGCTGGTTGTGGTGTTTGCAATTGCCGCCTCGTTCGGTGTCGCCGCCTATTACAACTCGGATCACTTTGCCAGCCGGATCGACGAGTTTCTGACACGCTTTCTCAGCACGGACACCGACGCCCGGTCTCAGGTCGACTACGCCATCAAGGCCATTCAGGAGGGACGCCTGTTCGGTGTCGGAATTGGCGAAGGCTCGGTGAAATGGTATCTTCCGGACGGTCACACCGACTTCATCATCGCGGTCGCGGCCGAAGAGTTCGGATTGGTGATGGTGGCCGTCATCATGGCGCTCTTTGTCGCGCTCTGCGTGCGGTCGCTGATGCGGCTCACACGGATTTCCGATCCGTTTGCGCGCATCGCGGGCACCGGTCTCGTTGCGTCGATTGGAATGCAGGCGTTCATCAACATTGCTGTGGCGGTCCGGCTGGTTCCGCCAAAGGGGCTCACGCTGCCATTGATTTCCTACGGCGGTTCTTCGATGCTCGCCACGGGTCTGCTGCTCGGCATATTGCTTGCCTTGACGAAGACTCCGGTTGAAACGAGCCATTCTGCAAAGAAGCGCAATCTGATGGTGATCAAGATAGACTGATGGGGAAGAGCGCGTCATCCTTGGTAATGCTCGCCACCGGCGGCACGGGCGGCCACGTGTTTCCGGCGCAGGCGCTGGCGCAGGAACTGGCGGCACGCAGCTGGAACGTCCTGTTGCTGGTTGACGACAGAGGCCAGCGCTACCTGAGCAGGCTGCCCGACGCGGTTCGCACCGAGATCACGTCTTCGGCAACGTTCTGGCGCGGCGGTCTCGCATCGCGGGCGGCGGCGCCGATGAGAATCCTCGGGGGCATGCTTTCCGGACTGAACCACATCCTTCGCAACTCGCCGTCGGTGGTCGTGGGCTTTGGAGGCTACGCCGCCTTTCCGGCGGTCGCCGCTGCGCTTGCGCTGCGCAAGCCCTGCATGATCCATGAACAGAACTGCCATCTGGGAAAGGCCAACCGCGCGCTTTCCGGACTTGTGGACGTGGTGGCGTGCGGCGCCCGGACGGCAACGCTGCCGGGCGGCAGCAAGGGCGTGTTCACCGGAAATCCCGTGCGCAGCGACTTTCTGGAATGCCGAGACCGCACATACGACCCGCCCGCTCCCGGACGGGCGCGAATCCTTGTGCTCGGCGGCAGCCAGGGCGCCGACGTGTTGGACCGCACCGTGCCGGAGGCCATCGGGGAACTGCCGGCGGAACTGAGAGGCAGGCTTCATGTCGTGCAGCAGGCGCGAGGCAACAACGTCAAGCACGTTCGAGAAAATTACCGCGGCATGTCGGTTGACTGCCAGGTGCAGCCATTTTTCGACGACGTGCCAAGGCATCTCGCGGAGGCTCAACTCGTGATCTCTCGGGCTGGCGCGTCGACCGTGGCCGAGATCACTGCGGTTGGCCGGCCGGCCATACTGGTTCCCTTTGCAGCGGCCGTCAACGACCACCAGTCGGAAAACGCCCGCGGTCTGGTGAAGTCCGGCGCAGCGGTTGCGATCAACGAGAGCGCATTGACGCCGACAGGGTTGGCGAGAGCGTTGCTCGACTTACTGGAACAACCACGGTTGGCCTTGGACATGGCCGCGGCAAGCCGCGCCTGCGGTGTGCCCGACGCCGCTCGGCAACTGGCCGACCAGGTTGAACGACTTGCTGGACCAAGGCGAAACGCATGAACCGTGCCACGAAGCTGCCCGAAAAGCTGGGACCAATCCACTTCATAGGAATTGGTGGAATCGGCATGTCCGGCATAGCCGAGGTGCTGATGAACCAGGGATACGAGGTGCAGGGCAGCGACATTTCCGAAACGAGCGTAACGCGTCGACTGCAATCCCTGGGCGCCCGCCTTTGGCGCGGTCATTCCGCCGAAGAGATTGGCGAGGCATCGGTTGTCGTCACTTCAACCGCGATTTCCAGCGACAATCCAGCGTTGATCGAGGCTCGCCGGCGCCGGATTCCAGTCGTGAAGCGCGCCGACATGCTGGCTGAACTGATGCGCCTGAAGTCAAACATTGCGATAGCCGGCACGCACGGCAAGACGACGACCACAACGATGGTTGCAACGCTGCTCGACGGAGGGGGTTTCGACCCCACTGTGATCAACGGCGGCATCATACACTCATACGGTTCAAACGCCCGCATGGGCGCCGGCGAATGGATGGTGGTTGAGGCGGACGAAAGCGACGGCAGCTTCCTGCGGCTGCCGATCATGGTGGCCGTGGTCACCAACATCGATGCCGAACATCTGGACTACTACGGGTCGTTCGATGAGTTGCGCCGCGCATTTGACAGCTTTGTTTCAAACCTGCCGTTCTACGGCTTTGCGGTCTGCTGCACCGATCACCCGGAAGTCAGGGCGTTGAAACGCAGGACCACCGACCGCCGCGTGATTTCGTACGGGTTTGACGCCGAGTCCGACGTGCAGGTAAGCCTGCGGTCAATCTCGAACGGCCGCAGCCGCTTCGACGTTGAGTTCAAGCAGTTGGGGGAACGTCTCGAAGACTGCATGCTGCCCATGCCGGGCGAGCACAACGTGCTCAACGCCACTGCGGCGATTGCCGTCGCCAAGCACCTTGACATGCCCGGCCACCGCATTCTGAAGGCGCTGTCCGGCTTCGAGGGAGTGGGCAGGCGCTTCACCCGTGTTGGGAGCGTCAGGGACATCAGGATCATTGACGACTATGGCCATCATCCAGTTGAGATCAAGGCAGTTCTCAAGGCCGCGCGCAGCGAAACGCAAGGCCGCATCCTGGCAGTGCATCAGCCGCACCGGTTCACGCGCCTGCATCATCTCTTCGACGATTTCTGCACTTGTTTCTCCGAAGCCGAGTTTGTCGGGATCACCGACGTTTACAGCGCCGGCGAGAAGCCCATTGCCGGCGCCAACCGGGATTCATTGATTTACGCCATGAAGCTCAATGGCCACCCTCATGCGCAGGCTCTTGACGGTCCCGACGAAATCGCCGAGTTCGTGGCCGCCCGAGCCAGGCCCGGAGACATGGTTGTGTGTCTCGGCGCCGGAAACATCTCGGCCTGGGCACACGCCCTGCCCGAGAAGCTGTCGGCCCTCCTGGCTTCCTGAAGGTCATGGGAATGTCCAGGCATCTGCCCAGATCGGCGCTGCCGGACTGCCGTGGTCGCCTCACCGCGCGGGTGAACCTTTCAAACTACAGCTGGATGCGCGTCGGCGGCCCTGCGGACTGGCTGTTTCAGCCCGCCGACACCGAAGACCTGGCGAAGTTCCTGGCGCGGCTGGATCGCGGCATTCCGGTCTTCGTCATGGGCGTCGGTTCAAACCTCATCATTCGCGACGGAGGGATCAGAGGGGTGGTTGTCAGGCTGGGCCGCCCGTTCATGAAGTTGCGGTTCGACGGGAATGCGGCGATTTCGGGCGCTGCCATGCTTGATGCCAGAGTGGCTGTTGCCGCGGCCGCCCGCGGGCTGGACCTGGCGTTTCTGAAAACCATCCCAGGGTCGATGGGCGGCGCCGTAAGAATGAACGCCGGCTGCTATGGCTCGTACATTGCCGATCACTTCGAATCCGCGACGGTTGTCCTGCGAAGCGGCCGCGTCTGCACGCTTGGCCGCCAACAAATGGGATTCGCCTACCGACACTCCGACCTGCCGGCAGATGCCGTGGTGACCGAGGTCAGGCTGCGCGGCGAAAGGCGTCCGGAGGCTGAGATCCTGAATCGCATGAAAGCGTTCGAGCGGACACGCAACGACACCCAACCGGTGAAGACGCGCACCGCCGGTTCGACGTTCCGCAATCCGGCGGGACGCTCCTCGACCGGCGACGACGACGATTCCCACGAGCTCAAGGCTTGGTCTCTGATCGACCGCGCAGGACAGCGCGGTCGGCGCCTTGGCGGCGCCCAGATGTCGACGCAACATCCAAACTTCATGATCAACCTTGGAACTGCAACGGCAAGCGAGCTTGAGGAATTGGGCGAAAGTGTCAGGCAGGCTGTGTTGAGCGAATTCAACATCCTGCTGGAATGGGAAGTGGTCAGAATAGGCGATTCCGGGACCGGCAACAGCGATGCGGCGCCAGATGCATCGGCTTCCGCACCGGCATGAAGAGGGCGAATTCCGATGACGACAGAAAAGATGCAGAACATTGCGGTCCTTTACGGCGGCCTTTCCCGCGAGCGCGAGGTTTCCCTGGTATCCGGCAGAATGTGCAGCGAAGCGCTCGAACGCGCAGGATTTGAGGCTGACCTGATTGATGCAGGCAGAGATCTGCCGCTGGAGTTGCAGCGGAACAAGCCTGACGCAGTGTTCAACGCCCTGCATGGACGATGGGGCGAGGATGGCTGCGTTCAAGGCCTGCTGGAAATCCTGCAGATTCCCTACACGCATTCCGGGGTGTGCGCGTCGTCCGTCGCCATGAACAAGGAGCTGTCAAAGTCAGTTTTTGCGGCTCATGGACTGCGCACGCCCAAGGGCCGCGTGATAGATGCGGGCGAGCTGGACAAGCAACATCCCGCACCGCCCCCATACGTCGTCAAGCCGATCAACGAAGGTTCGTCCGTGGGCGTTCAAATTGTCAGGGCGGGGCAGAGCAAGCTGCCCCGCGCAATGCCCGAGTACGGTCGATGGGTCATGCTGGAGACGTTTGTGCCGGGCAGGGAACTCACGGTCAGCGTGTTGCAGGGCCGCGCCATTACAGTAACCGAGATAGTTACCGGCGACTGGTACGACTACAGCGCCAAGTACGACGCGGGAGGGTCCAAGCACATCCTGCCGGCGGCGATTCCGAGCGAGATATTCAGAGCGTGTCTCGAACAGGCCGAAACCGCGCACGCGGCGCTTGGATGCAGGGGACTGACCCGCACGGACTTTCGATGGGACGAGGAGAAGGGCGCCGAGGGGCTCCACATCCTGGAACTGAACACGCAGCCGGGCATGACTCCGACATCGTTGTCGCCGGAACAGGCCGCCTTCGCGGGCGTTTCCTTCAAGGAGCTGTGCTCCATACTGGTTTCGGATGCGTCCTGCGACAGATGAAGACCGCTCCGCAAATCAAGCCGACAACCCTGCCGGGACTGCTGCTGCAGAGGCTCTACCTAAACCGAGCGTTTCGCCGTGTCGTGGTCGTTGTCCTGGTGGCGACGCTTGTGGTGGCCATCGCTGCCGTGGTCGTTCGTTACGGCGACAGCCAGGGAGGGCTTTCGAAATGGCTGGAAAGGCCGCTGGACTGGGTTAGCTCGCATCCCCGGCTGGCGATTTCCGACATCGTGATCAACGGCGCATCGGCACGGGTCAGCCGCGAGATAGCCATTGTGATCAGTGGACGCTACGGTTACGGCACCGGCTTCGGCGACGTCCACGAAGTGCGTCAGGCCCTCATGGAGATTCCATCCATTCGCCATGCGAGCGTGTCGGTGGACGCGGCGGGCAGCCTCGACATAACCGTCGAGGAAAAGGTGCCGGTGGTGGCGCTGGAAGGGGATGGCCAGTTTCAGATACTCGACAAGGAAGCGTCTGTGCTGGCTACGGACAGCCGGAGAGACAGCTATCCGGAATTGCCGCTGATCGCCGGTGGTGGCGCGGAGGAACATATCGAGGAGGCAATTGCCGTGGCCGGACTCTCGCCGAAGCTGGCTGCCATGACACGCGGCCTGGTGCGCATTGGAAACCGGCGATGGGACATCGTGCTTGATCACGGACGGACCGTGAACCTGCCCGAGGACAATCCCATCCTTGCGGTCAGCAAGCTGCTGGCGCTGGACAAGTCGGACGACATACTTTCGCTCGACATTGCCGTGATCGACTTGCGCAACCCCAACCGAGTGACGGTCCGGCCGTTTCCCTCGCCAGCGGAGGATTCCGCCGAGGATTCCGCCGAAGCGGAACAGGAGTGAATGAGATGGGGGCGCAATTCCGGTTTCACAGAACGACCCGGGCCAATCTCGACACTGCCTTTCACAATGGCGCGCTGACCGTTCTCGACATCGGCTACTCGAAGATCTCCTGCGCCATCCTTGAGCTCAATGCATCGGGACGGCGGCCTGCAGGTGGCGAGCCGCAGCACATGCACTCCTCCGGATTCCGGTTGATAGGCCATTCGCTGTCGAGACTGGAAAACGTGGAGGCGGAGCGTCCGGCCAGCCTCTCGACGCTGCGCGGCGCGGTATTGGACAGCCTGTCGCGTGCCTATCGCATGGCCGGTCAGGCGCCGGCCCATGTCATCGCGAGCTTTTCCGGCAAGTTGCTTCACTCGGAGGTTTTCAACGGAGAGGTCGCGCTTGGAAACGACCCAATCGGCGATCGACAGGTCGCGCAGGCGCTGACCAACTGCAACCTCCCCTTGTCGGGGCCAAACCGCAGAATACTTCATGCCCAGCCAATCGGGTTTTCCGTCGATCACAGGGCGGGCTTCGAGGACCCTCGCGGCGAAAGGGGAAATCGCCTGAGCGTGATGCTCCATTACCTTGACGTCGACCGCAGGAGTTTCGAGCAGCTGGTCGAGGTGCTGCTCGCTTGCCGTCTGAAAATTGCGGGAATCGTCGATTCAGCCTTTTCGGCAGGAAAGGCGGCCCTGGTCGACAACGAATTGCAGTCAGGCGCTGTCATTGTCGACATTGGCGCCGGCACGACGAACATCGCGGCGTTCTTTCTGAGCCAGATGCTCTTTTGCGGTTCGACCGAGGTCGGCGGCGCCAGGATAACCGCCGATGTTTGCGAAGCCTTCGGGCTGTCATTCAGCGAAGCGGAGCGACTCAAGGTGGTCCATGGAGGTGTCAGCGCCACCTACGAGGACGATCGGATAATCAAGCCGCTTCCGGGGCGCGGCAGTCAGAGGAGGGGCGCCGCCGTGGGAATATCTAGATCGGATCTCATTGCCGTCATTCGGCCGCGCGTTGAAGAAATGCTCGAATATGTTCACGAGACGCTGAAGGACCGGGGCTGGGAGACCGGGAGCAGTCATCAGATAGTGTTTACAGGCGGGTGTTGTGAACTCCCCGGCTTTGCCGACCTGGGCCGCGACATGTTCGGGCCGACATTTCGGGTTGGCAAGCCATTGCAGATTTCCGGCCTGCCCGCGGTCATGACGCGGCCAGCATTTTCGTCCCTAGTCGGTCTTTGCGTGCTCGTCTCGAAGCCACCCGATGAATTGTGGGACTATGACGTTGACCTCGACAGCATGCAGGGCAATGCCAGCGGAAAGGTTGGAAGGCTGATGTCCTGGGTTGCCCGCAATTGGTGAGACCGGTTCCTCGAAAACCCGCAAATTGCAGGGACCTTGCACGGAAGCCAGGCAGAAGCGCACGGTTTTAGGACATTTGCGCCTCGCGAGCGGAGCCAAATGTCATTGTTTGTTGACTTGGCGTTTCAGACAGATATTGTGACGGTATCAGCAGCGCAAAAACAAAAACAAACAGTTGCTGTCTACAGGCGAGAAAAACGAGAGGACGGCAGGCCATGAACCTCCAATCCGCGCATATTGTCAAGAACGCCAATCTGGTGCCCAGGATAAAGGTCATCGGCGTTGGCGGGGCAGGATGCAATTCAGTGAACAACATGCTTGCCAAGGGGCTCAGTGGCGCAGAACTGATCGTCGCCAACACGGATTCCCAGTCGTTGGCAGCTTCCCCGGTCGCCACAAAGATTCAGTTGGGCGCCAAGACCACGGAAGGATTGGGGGCAGGCACCGATCCCAGGCTTGGCAAGCTGGCTGCAGAGGAAACGCAGGACGAGATTGCCGAAATTGTCGCTGGAACACATCTGTGCTTCGTGACTGCCGGCATGGGTGGCGGCACCGGCACCGGGGCAGGCCCGGTCATCGCCAAGCTGGCTTCCGACACCGGCGCCATGACGATTGGCGTGGTTACCAAGCCATTCTTCTTCGAAGGCACCAAACGCATGGAGATCGCCGAGCACGGTCTTTGCGAATTGCAGGATGCCCTGCATTCTCTGATCGTCATCCCAAATCAGAATCTCTTTCAGATCGCCAATGAAAGGACGACAACCAAAGAGGCATTCAGCCGAGCCGACGATGTGCTGTATCACGGCGTGAAAAGCGTGATCGACCTGATCCTGCGCCCCGGCCTCATAAATCTGGACTTTGCGGATCTCAAGACGGTCCTCCAAATGTCCGGACGGGCCTTGATCGGCTGTGGCGAGGCCGAAGGCGACGACAGGGGCGTCCTGGCGGCCGAAATGGCAATGAACAATCCGCTGCTTGAGGAAACCACCCTAAGCGATGCGAAGGGGGTGCTTGTCAACATCATCGGTGGCGACGACATGACGCTGTTCGACCTGAACGACGCATCGGACACGGTGCGGAAGAACGTTGGCAAGGGCGCCAACATAGTGTTCGGGTCTGCCGAAGATCTGGAATGCACCGGAAAGATCACCGTGTCCGTCATTGCAACCGGGCTGAATTCGCGTGAACTGAGCTTTGTCAAGACTTCGCCCAACGAAACGTATGACGAGAACGAGTACTGGGAATCATCCTCCGCTGAGGAAACCGAGGCGCAGAACGAGTTCGACGACTATTCCGGCCAGAGCGAAACCGAGACGGCAGCCTATTCCTATTCGGAGGAAACCGAAGAGCAGGAAGCCGAACACGATTCTCATTTCCATCGAGGCCACGAGGACGCGGAAGAAATCGAGCATGCCGTCAACGGCGGCTATTCGGAAGCCGACTCGCATGCCGACCCGGTTGAGAATGTTGAGAGCAATTCGCAGGGGCTCTATGTGGTGCCGCGTCGGAGCTCCGACGAGCTTGAGAATGCAAAGGAGGAGGCGCCGAATGCAAGTTGGTCAAAACACCTGTCCAAGGTGAAGCGGCGGCTGGCGCGTCCGACCGAGGGGCGGTTTCCGGACGCAGACTTGGAGCAGCCGAGACTGCAAAACCCAATGGAGTCTGGCTTCCGCGAAGCTGAACGGCAGGACTATGCAAGCCGGGTTCCGGCGTTCTTGAGACGGCAGGCCAACTGAACGGACCGAATGGCAGCATGACGCGGCAGGGAGCGTTGCCTTCCCTGCATTGCCGAGGCTTCCAGATGGCCACGCTCTCCGCCGCTGGCCGCACAGGTCCAAACTGACTGGCGGAACGCAACCGCAACCGGCGGACACCCGCCGGCGATTGCGCGCGCCGCGTCCGGCTTACAATTGGTTACAAAGATTGTGTTGTCGTATTTCCTGACACGGGTAGACTGCACCCGAGAATATACAGGAAAGCCGAAGACACTTGCCTCAAGCCACGGTCAGCAAGACACTGAGATTCACGGGAATCGGGCTGCATACCGGAGTGGATGCCGAACTGGCGATTCATCCAGCCGAACCCGGCCACGGAATAGTGTTTCAACAGCTGCAGGGCGATTTTGAAGATTCCCGCATTTCGGCGCACTTCCGGAACGTTGCAGGCACCCGCAGGTGCACGTCGCTGGCCAACGGCGCCGGCGCAGCGGTCCAGACGGTCGAGCACCTCATGGCGGCCTTGGCGGGGTGCGGCATTGCCAACGCCATGGTCGAAATCTCGGGACCCGAGGTGCCGGCAATGGACGGGAGCGCATTGCCGTTTGTCGCCGAAATGCTGGCCGCCGGTGTCCAGTGGCAGCATTCTGAGCCTCTGCAGGTGATCAAGGTGAAAAGGCCTGTGGTCGCTGTGCTCGGTCGGCGCCCGCTGGTGCAGGCCGCATTGCATCCAAGCAGCAGTTTCCGGATGCGGGTCGCGATTGACTACCCAGAGCCGATTGGGCGCCAAATGGACGACTTGGTGCTCCGCAACGGCATCTGCATCAGCGAGTTGGTGAATTGCCGAACCTTCTGCCTGGGCTCTGAAATCGAACTGTTGCAGTCTTCAGGCCTGGGAATCGGCGGCGTCATTGGCGAGAATGTGGTGGTGGCCAACGATCTCACAGGCGAATGGATGACCATGCGCCGGCACGAAGCCGAATGCGTCCGGCACAAGATGCTCGATGCGGTGGGCGATCTGGCGTTGGCCGGCATGCCGATTGTGGGCAGGTTCGAAGGCCACAGAACCGGGCACTCGGCAAATGTTCGTCTCCTGGAGAAACTGTTTTCCGATCCGGCCAACTATGAAATCGTGTTCGCCGGCCCGGAATTGCAGCGCGACCTGCTGGGCGTCAACGTGACGGTTGGCGACCTGCCGAACGAGCGCTGATCGCCTCGGCCTTCCAGGCTGGTTGCCTCCAATTCACTGGATGAAACGCATGCCGGGCGTCGCGGTGCGGCCGGCAATTCGCACATGAAACGCCTTGTGGCACATGACAGGCGCCGTTGCCAGGCCGTTGCTCACGAGCCGGTCGGGCCAGCCTCCATCGGCAACTTGCGTGGCCGCTCGCCAGCGCCGCCGCACCGCGGAATCCGCTTGTGTTTTGCGCGCCGCGTTCTGCATACAGTGATTTGACAGCAGAAACCGCAGTTCGCGAAGACTTGGCAGAGAATTCGGAATCGAGAATGCGGTTGCATTCGGCGTTGATTCGAATATCCCTTTTCGATCACCTGGATGGAACGGCATTGAAATTGCAGTCGGGTTCGAAGCGTTATCCCGGGAAAAGTTGATTGATGGCAACACTTCACAGAATTGCAAGGGTCTCCGCCTTGTTCGCGCTGGTGTTGGCGGTGGCGGCATGCAGTGACGATGGACCGAAAATCGAGGAAATGAGCGCCGAACAGATCCACCGCATGGGAGAGCGGGAGCTGAGCTCCGGCAACGCCAAGAAGGCCGCAAGGACATTTGCCGAAATCGAACGCATTCATCCCTATTCGAGTTGGTTGCGCCTTGGGTTGATTCAGTCGGCACAGGCTCATTACCTTGCCAGGAACTTCGAAGAGAGCAGGACAACGGCCCAGCGTTTTCTGGACATCTATCCCAACGACGTGCATGCCGCCCGAGCGCAGGATCTGGTTGCCCGCAGCTACTATGACGACCTCGACGAAAGGGGACTGGACGGGCGGAACGCTCGGCTTGCCTGGATCGAGTTCAACAGAGTCGTTGAAGACTATCCGGAGAGCGCGTTTGCGCAGTCGGCGCGGCTCAAGATGGATCTGGTCGTGGACCGGCTTGCCGCCAGAGAAATGGCCATCGGCCGGTACTATCTTTCCCACGGGCACTACAGCGCCGCGCTGAAGCGCTTCCAACGCGTTGTCGACAACACATATCTCAGCGAAATCGACGTCACGCCGGAAGACTCCGAGGAAATTGTCACCCTTTACGACGTAGCCAGCCAAAGCGCGACCAACTACGTTCCGGAAGCGCTCTACCGACAGGTTGATGCCTATCTTTCCCTGGGATTGACCGGCGAGGCGAGAGACACCGCAGCGTTGCTTGGGCACAACTTCCCCGGGTCGGAATGGTATGTCGACACCTACGCCCTTATGGAAGGGGATGGCTCGCTTGAACCTCCGCGTGATCGCGGTGGCGTGTTTGGAGACGTGTACCGCCGCTCCATCCGCGGAGACTGGATCTAGCTTTCGAGCTCGACGGCATGACCGATGCTGCGCGGAATTTCCATCAGAAATTTCAGGCTCGTGGAGAGACTCGACATTGAGTTTTTTGAAGGCCTGAACGTTCTTACCGGCGAAACCGGCGCCGGCAAGACGGTTCTCCTGGACTCCCTTGACTTTGCCCTCGGTCGCGGCAGGGCCGCCGATGTTCTGGGCAACAATGGCGAGGTCGCCGAAGTCAGCGTCGAGTTCGAGTTGGAGCAGGAGCATCCAGCCAACGAGACACTGAGGAAGAACGGGCTGTCTTCCGATGGAGAGCTGCTTGTGCGCAGAGTGGCCTTCACGACAGGACGAACGACGGCGTTCGCCAACGACCGGCGTTGCACGAGAGTCATTCTCGAATCATTGCGCAACGACTTGATCAACCTCCATGGCCAGCATGACGACAAGGCGTTTCTTGGCGTGGCAAACCACCGTCGGCTGCTCGACCGATACGGTGATCATGGTCCGGCGCTGCGCCAGGTTCAGTCTGCCTGGCAGCAGCTTGCCAGCGCGCGCAAGGCCAAGGCCAAAGCTGTCGAACGTCAGGAGAGCGCCGCAGGGGAAGTGGATTTCCTGCGCAAGGCGCTGAAGGATTTGGAAACGCTGGATCCCCAACCCAACGAAGCGTCGGATCTGGACGAGAGGCGGCGCTTCATTCGAGTGGCCGAGAACAACCGCAAAAGAGTTGGCAATGCGCTGCAATCGATTGGAATGTCGGGCGCCATCGGGCAATGCGGCGAGGCAATTCGTCAACTCGAACGCATCGGATCGGATCGAGTCCAGCTAATCGAGGAGGCGCTGAACAGCCTGGAACGGGCGTCGGTCGAACTGGACGAGTCGATGCAGGCCCTCGACAAGTTTCTGAACATGCTCGAGTTCGACCCCTTCGAACTGGAGAACGTGGAGGAGCGCCTGTTCACGATTCGGTCGCTTGCCCGCAAACACCGGACGCTTCCCGACAGGCTCCACGAGGTTGTTGAAACGGTGGCCAAACAGTTGGAAAGCCTTGACGCATGTGACGAAGAGATCCAGCGTGCCGAAGGCGAGCGCCTCCGCTGCCTCGAGAACTATGACAAGCTGGCGGATGCACTGACAGCATTGCGCCGGGCATCGGCGGCAAGGCTCGACACCGAGATTGCGGACGAACTGGCCCCGCTCAAGCTCAAGCACGCAAAGTTTCGGACCGACATCCAGGCGGCGTCGCCGGGGATGCACGGCAAGGATCGGATCAGATTCCTGGGTTCGGCCAACCCCGGCCAGCCTCTCAAGCCGATCAACCGGTTCGCCTCGGGTGGCGAGCTGGCGCGGTTCATGCTGGCCTTCAAGGCGTGCCTGACGACCTCGAATGCATTTCCGTCCATGGTCTTCGACGAAATCGACAGCGGGCTCGGAGGCGCAACGGCCGCCGCCGTCGGCTTTCGCCTGCGGGCGCTGGCATGCAAGACGCAGGTTGTCGTGGTGACGCACTCTCCGCAGGTCGGCGCCATGGGGCAGCATCACTGCGTCGTGCGCAAGAAAACCACGGCGGGCGCAGCCTCGATCGACATTTCGCCATTGACCGAGGACCAGCGCGTGGACGAAATTGCCCGCATGTTGTCGGGGGAGCGAATCAGCGATGAAGCCCGTCAGGCGGCCAGAGTGCTGCTTTCGTCGTCATCCACCCCTTGATTGGTCGGGCCTGTCCGTCGGTTCCCATGCTGCGGGGCGCGAGTCTCCCGTTCGTCGGCAGACCTGCGCAGGTCGGCGTGCCGGATCAGGTTCCCGCCTGCCTGATTGGGGCACAGGCTTGTTCGAGCCAGCGTTGAGTCGGCGGAGAGCACAGCGGACGGATTTTCTCGACGGTCTCGGCGTGATAGCTGTCCAGCCAGGCGAGTTCATCATCCGTCAGCAGGTCCGCGCGCACAAGACGTCGATCGATGGGAACAAAGGTCAGCGTTTCAAAGCACAGCATGCCGTGATTCCCCGCACTGAGGGCTTCATCCACCGTCTTGACGACAGCCAGGTTTTCGATCCTGATTCCGAACTGGCCAGCCTCGTAGTAGCCGGGTTCAATGGACATTATCATGCCCGGCTTCAGCAGTGTCCGTGAGAGCTTTGTCAGCCGCTGCGGTCCTTCGTGAACGTCAAGGTAGTGCCCAACCCCATGTCCGGTGCCGTGATCGTAGTCGGCGCCAAGCCGCCACAGCGGATACCGAGCAATGGCGTCAAGACTGCTGCACCAGGTGTCAATCGGCCAACGGGCGCGGGAAAGGGCCATCAACCCCTTCAGCACCGTGGTGAAGTAGCGGCCATGCCTGCTGGTTGGCGAACCCAACGGCACCGTGCGTGTAATGTCCGTTGTCCCTTCCTCGTAGTTGCCTCCGGAATCGATCAGAAGCAGCTCGCCGGCGCGCAACCGCCGATTCGACGCATGGGTCACACGGTAGTGGCAATGGGCAGCGTTGGGGCCGCATGCCGCAATCGCATCGAAGCTCGTGTCGCGCAGCTTGCCGGTGCCCAATCGGCATTCCTCGAGCTTGCGCACTATGTCGATTTCGGTGATGCCGCGGGTTGCGTTTTCATCGACCCAAGCCAGGAATTCCGCCATTGCGGCGCCATCCTCGAGGTGTATCGAGCGTGAACTGCCGATTTCAACATCGTTCTTCACGGCCTTTGCCAGAAGACAGGGATCCGGCCTTTCAATGATCTTGCAGCCGCTCGACGTCAGCAACTGTTCAACCGAGAAGGGAACGGTGTTCGGGTCAATCTGCACGGCGCCGCGGATTTGCGCAAAGGCATCGGACAACTCGTCCCAGGCGCGAACGTCCAGGCTGTCGCCACGGGCGGCCATCAGAGAGCTGGGCATTTTGTCGCGTTCCGTGAACAGCTCGACGCGCCCTGAACTGTGCAGAATCGCAAATGCGTGAACAACCGGCGATCGGGGAATGTCGGCGCCGCGGATGTTGAGCAACCAGCAAATGGAGGACGGAACGGTGAACACTGCGGCCAGCGCGCCGTTCCACCGCAACTCCTTGACCATGCGCTGCCGCTTGACGGCATCGGATTCACCAGCCAGTTCGACCGGATAGTCGACGATTGCGCCCTGCGGTGGATCCGGCTGGTTGTTCCATATGCGATCCACCGGGTTCTCGACGGCGACAACCCGGATGTCATCTTCCTCGAGTCGCCGCTCAAGCGTCTTGAGTTCATTGACGGTATGGAGATTTCCATCCACACCCACGGTCGAGCCTGCATCGAGAACCATGCGCAGCCATTCCA
>JAPOOS010000241.1 GCA_026713305.1 Paracoccaceae bacterium | reverse complement strand
GATGCTCTGCGACAAACTGGAAAAGCTGTCGATCTCCCTCTTGACAATGGAAGCGCCGCGACCGTGCTTGTCAAGTTTTCTGGACTTGCACTGAATCGCAATTCTGGCGCCATCGCTCCTGGATGCCACAGCATCTATGCCCGTGTCGGTCAAAGGAAATCCATGTTCTTCGCGTTCGGGCCATTCTGACCACAACCAGCATTCTCGAATGTCCCACTCCTTGACAATCGGTGCGACATCAACTGTCAGGTCTTCCAGCCACTTGCCATCTGTGTCGCGCCTGCCATTGAGGGCAACAATTTCGATTGCATCGTCAACTTGTTGAGGAATTGGTCTTTCAGTTTGATCTTGTGATTCTGAGGACATTCAGATTGGACCTTGTTTGGGTGGGCAAGTGCGGTTCTGGACTCCAATACTTCCAATTCGCGATAGGGGGAAGGAAGTCCCTCCCTGCTCTTCGGTCTTCTGCCGCCCCGATTCACTTTCGGGTGGACATCTCTAACCGTTCAAATGCCGAACGACAGGCAGTGCGAAAGCTAGGTGTTCGGAGCGAGAGGCCCTGGATCGATGCCAAGTTGCAGCGCCATTTCGCGGATGCCGACGCACTCGAAGCCAAGTTCCTCGGCCTTGACCCGCCTGCCGTCCGGGAACGTCGCGGTCGTGAACACCGGCGACACAAGCAGCAACCGCCGCGGCATTCGGCGAATCTCCAACACCTCCTCGCTCTCGCCTGCCGCCACCAGAAGATCCTCGAACTGGCGCTTCAGTCTTTCGGGTTGATGCCTTCCGGCGTTGCGCTTGCAGCCGGCCAGTGTCAGGGTCCAGGCACCCGCGGTGCCGACGATGGCCAACGCGTCGATGTCGGCGAGGCCGCCCAGCCAAACGCCGTGCCCGTTCCAGTCGACGTCGGGCATGGCTCCGAGCCAGCCGGCGGTCAGCTTCTCGAGCGCCGCTCCTTCATGCGTTTCCAATCGTTGCAGCGCCGTCCTGTCAAGGCGATCGTGGCCTCCGCGAGCCACGCCCGCCGTCCGTCCGCCGGTCAAAGTGACTTGGAACTGCGTGTTGTTGTCGGCCATTCGCCAACGGCTGTTCAGGCCGTGAAAGTCGTGGTTTTCCTCGATCAGTTCGAGGTGGTTGGACAGCACCTCCAGCGATTGCTTGAGGGACGGGTCGTCGCGCCGGCGCATCCTCTGCGGAAACTCCCTGCCGGCGTAGCCGCGGCGGCGACCCCCTGCCAGATGCAGCAGCACCTCTCGGTGGGGCTCGGCCAGCTCGACGTACGACCGGTTGTCGTAGCGGTCCGCCGGCTCGTCATCGAGATGCTCCCTTTCGGCCTTGACGAAGGCAGCGCGCCACACCGTCTCGTCGTTCCAGGCACAGAAGTCGTGCAGCTGCCTCCACCTCTCGCGCTGGGAGGAGACAAAGCGCTCCCAATGGTTGGGCATGCCGCCATAGGCGGTCCACAACGTCAGAAATCGTCGCGGGCAGGCCAGAAACCCATGCTCCGCCGCCATCTCGAGCACTGTCCAGACACCCCACTGGCGCAGCCTGATCGTTTCCGATGCGCGTCCATGCAGCGGCTGGTCGCAGCGGAACATGTTCAGCACCTGCTGTTGGTGCGAGCCCATCAAAATGAGCTCGCCGGGAGGCTTGGGTCCGTAGATGCTCTTGAACCTGTCGATCATCCGCTTGATGTCGCCTTCCATGCCGAGTCCCTTGGCATGATGGAACTCGTCGAGCGCAACCACTGCACCCTCCATCAGCAGGTGGGCGATCATCTCGCAGAACTGGAACTTCGGCCCACGCGCCTCGAGGGTCGGCAACAGTCGCGCATGAAGGCTGCCAAGGCCGGCTGCAACGGCAGCCCTTTCAAGCGAATTGGGCAATACT
>JAPOOS010000240.1 GCA_026713305.1 Paracoccaceae bacterium | reverse complement strand
CGCTCGCGACGACCTCAGCCCGGACAAATCCACGCGCAAAGTCACTGTGTATTTTCCCCGCCGCGTCACGAGCCACGGTACCCGCGCGAATCGCCCGTGAATGCGTCTCCTTGGGACCTGTGGTAAAGAAGGTAATCAATTCAAGCAGCTCGTATCCAGCGTCAACAAGTATTTCGCGCGCCGTGCGCCCGTGGCCCAGTTCCCCCAGGAATTCAAGCGCTTCCGAGGGCAGCAGCTGGGCCAACTCCATTTCGATTTCCGCCGAGATGGCAACGCATGGAGCGGAACGCAAATCGGCATGGGTCTCCATTCTGCGCGACATCTCGTTGCCATCCGCAATTGCCTCCTCGTCGACGTTGCAGACATAGAGCACGGGTTTGGCGGTCAGCAATCCAAACCCTCTCCACATCTTTCGCAATGACCGGGGAACCAACACATCGCGCGCCGGTCTGCCGCGGCTCAATTGCTCGTAGGCAGATGCGAGCAGTTGATCCTGTTCCCTTGCTTCCATGCTGCCCCCGTGTGTCTTGCGTGCCAGTTTCCGGCGCTGGCGTTCGATGGATTCCATGTCTGCCAACATGAGCTCCGTATCAACAATTTCAGCATCTTCAACGGGATCTACGGTGCCATGTACATGCTGCACATTGGTGTCGGAGAAGCACCTGACGACATGCGCAATGGCATCCATCTCGCGAATGCTTGCCAGGAAGCTGTTGCCTAGACCCTCGCCCCTGGAGGCTCCCCTTACCAGTCCCGCAATGTCGACAAACGTGGTTTTGGCGGGAATCGGAAGTCTTGAACCGGCAGCGATGGTCACCTCAAACAAGCGATCATCGGGCACCGGGACTTCACCTGTATTGGCATCGATGGTGCAGAACGGGTAGTTTCCCACCGTTGCAATGGAGAATCCTGTGAGAGCGTTGAACAATGTCGACTTGCCAACGTTTGGCAGACCGACGATGCCAATCTTGAAACCCATTGTCACGACCTCTCTGCACAATGCTGTGACATGCTTGAATTGCCAAGTTTTGTCATTCAAAGGGATGCCCGACTTACACCTGATCAGGAGTTCCAGGATGCAAATCTGCCCATACCTCTTTTTCGACGGCAATTGTATAGAAGCCTTCAACGAGTATGCAAAGATACTGAATGGCAAGGTGGCGCACATTCAGACCTATGGCGAGTCGCCTGAGGGCATTCCCACACCAGAAGGCAAGGACGACAAGGTGATGCATGCCCAAGTTCACTTCGGCGACCAAATCATCATGGGATCAGACAGCCCGATGGAATACAAGGAGCCCACAGGCATGTTTGTTTCGGCGGGCTTTGACAGCGTAGAGCGTGCCGCAGAAGTGTACAAGGCGCTTGCCGACGGCGGGGTTGAAAGAATGCCGTTCGCAAAGACGTTCTGGTCTGAAGGTTTTGGCATGGTGACTGACCGCTTCGGCATATCGTGGATTGTCAACACCGACGAAATGCCTGGCACAGGAGAATAGGTGGCGCCATGCGCTCCAAGAAAGGCATGGACCGCATTGGATCTACGTTCCATCGGCTGAGGGAGTCCCGAAGCAGGGCATTCATTGCCTACATTATGGCGGGAGACCCCGACCTGGATGCATCCCGTGAACTGTTGAGGAAACTGCCGTCCGCTGGAGTCGACATCATTGAGCTCGGCATTCCCTTCACAGATCCAATGGCCGACGGTCCCACGATACAGCTTGCCGGACAGAGAGCTCTTGCGGCAGGCCAAACTGTCGCCCGGACACTGGCAATGGTGAGCGACTTTCGCAAGTCCGATCAGGAAACGCCCATCATACTGATGGGTTACTACAACCCGATTTACCGATATGGCGTGGACAAGTTTCTTGAAGACGGCAAGGCGGCAGGAATTGACGGCCTGATTGTGGTCGACCTGCCACCTGAGGAGGACAGCGAACTTTGCATTCCGACCAATCGTGCGGGCATCAGTTTCATTCGACTGGCTACTCCCACCACGGATGAACGCCGGCTGCCAAAGGTCCTGGAAAACACAAGCGGGTTCGTCTACTTCGTCTCGATAACCGGCATTACCGGCGCTGCGACGCCGGACGGATCGGCGATTGCACCCGACATTTCCAGGATCAAGGCGGCGACAGATCTTCCGGTTTGCGTCGGATTTGGAATCAAGACGCCGGAACATGCCCGTGCCCTAGGCGCCATTGCCGACGGCGTGGTCGTGGGTTCGTCAATCGTTAGCCGCATAGAGCGCGGTGAGCCGCTTTCGGACATCCTGGAATTTGTCGAGACGCTGGCCGAAGGGGCGCACTCGCATCAATCTCCAATCTAGCTGCTTGGTTCGAGCAAACACTGCACTTGGGATCATGTGGGCGCCGCAAGACAGGCGACTGAGACTGAAGGTGGGAAGCATTGACCGTAATCACCACCATTGAAGATCTGAAGGAGCTTCAGAGGCGGCGCGTGCCTCGGATGTTCTATGACTATGTCGAGTCCGGAAGTTGGACAGAGCAGACCTTTCGAGAAAACTCGGACGACTTTGATCAATTGCGGCTGCGCCAACGCGTGGCTCGCGACATCTCGGGAAGAACGACCACGAGCCGCATGGTCGGCCAGGAAGTCTCAATGCCAGTTGGGCTTGCGCCAGTCGGAATGGCAGGCATGCAGCACCCTGACGGGGAGATCAAGGCTGCGAAGGCTGCGAAGGAATTTGGAGTTCCGTTTGTCCTTTCAACGATGTCCATTTGCTCGATTGAGGATGTCGCCAAACATGCCCATGAAGGCTTTTGGTTTCAGCTCTATGTGATGCGGGACGCCGACTTCGTTGACCGCCTCATTCAACGCGCAAGGGACGCGAATTGCGGGGCATTGGTCCTGACCCTGGATTTGCAGGTACTGGGACAGCGGCACAAGGACAAAAAGCACGGCTTGGCTGTTCCATTCAATCCGAGCCTTGCCAACATTGTTGACCTGGCGACAAAGGTCCGGTGGGGAACGGGCATGCTGACGACACGCCGCCGTACATTTGGAAACCTGGTCGGACACATCGAGGGCGTGGACGATACCGGTTCCCTGTTCGCATGGGTGGGCCAGCAATTTGATCCCTTTCTGGACTGGGACCGTGTGGCCAGGATCAGGGACCAGTGGGACGGCGTGATGATCTTCAAGGGAATCCTTGACGAAGAGGACGCTCTCCGAGCCGCGGAAATTGGCGCCGATGCCATTGTCGTCTCCAATCATGGCGGACGCCAACTGGATGGCGCTCTGTCTGCCATCCGCAAGCTGCCGGACATTGTGAGCGCTGTCGGGAACAGAGTGGAAGTCCACATGGACTCGGGAATTCGAACAGGACAACATGTGCTCAAGGCGCTGACGATGGGAGCCACGGGAACCTACATTGGCCGTGCCTACATCTATGGTCTCGGCGCAATGGGACAGGCAGGGGTCACCAAGGCGCTAGAGATCATCAGAACCGAGCTCGACCTTTCGATGGCGCTTTGTGGCGAAAGTCACGTTGTAGACCTTGACCGCAACAACGTACTCGTTCCGCACGGCTTTTCCGGCCATTGGGAATGAAGTCCGATCAAGCGAGGACAGCCTGTCAAGTGCAGTCAGCCGCATGGCGGCCGTCTCCTGTTGCCGGCATCCTTCCGGTCCTCGGCAATTGGTCGGCTGAGCTGTCTGGATTCGGCGAGTTCAAGCGCCGCATGGATTTCAACGCCATGAATCGGATGGCGCGGAACAACGTCAACTCCGACTTCCCTGGTCAAAGAAACACGTACCCTCACACTGCCGATGCCCATGACCTGTCTTGCAGCGTCG
>JAPOOS010000111.1 GCA_026713305.1 Paracoccaceae bacterium | reverse complement strand
GCCGAGGCTGCGCACCGAGATGCCCCGAGGGCCGATCTTGACCAGACGGTCATGGATGAAGCGTCCGGCAGTGTCCAGACGTTTGTCCCCGAAGTGTGACACATCGCTGCACATAATTCCAACCTCCGTTGCCGTACCTGGTCGGAACAAGTTGAATCAGAAGTTGATTCAAGTGGCAAGCAATTGCCATCATGACGGGTGAAAACAGATGTGTGCATACGGTAGGCTCCCAAGGGGAGAGCGCTCAGGAAGCCCAGGTTCAGGCTGACAAGAAACGAAGAAAGCGAAATACTGTTCGTAACCTCACTTACTATCTTGGCAGCCAAGCTCAGCAAGGTGGACGGTGTTTCGTCGCCTGTCGAGTTTCAGGCGTTTAGCCAAAGACTTCGAATGCAGGGGAGGCTTATCCCCGAAGTTGCGGGAGTCTTTGAGGCAGCCAAGTCTGACGCGCACGGATTCGAGAAATGCGCAAGGCAAATTGCTGAGCTGCTCAACTGGAACAAGATCAAGCTCCTCCTTGTGCTTGAGCTGTTGGTCGCCGTCGCAGCTTCCGATGGTCAATTCTCCGCTGCGGAACGAGACTTCATTCATCGGGTTGCAACGATATTCGGGTTCAGCCCAGAACTCGTCAGACAGTTCGAGGCCATGCACTCGGTCCCTGCTCAACAGATCGACTTTGACCCATATGAAGTCCTGGGCCTCACAAGTTCGGCGTCCAACGACGATGTGCGCAAGTCCTACCGGAAACTGGTGCGGGAATCGCATCCAGATGTGGCACAGGGCAACGGCCTGCCGGAAGAGCTCGTCGCGGCCTATGCCGAGCGCATGAAAAAAGTCAACGCCGCCTACAAGATCATCAAGCAGGAACGCAAGCTGGGCGACTGAACTCGATCTCGCCGGCGATCCTCGGCAGTCAAGTTCGCCAACCGATCAAAGGTAGACGATCAGGAAGTTTCTGATTGCGGAAGGCATGAGTTCATAGGCTGATGCGCCGGGAATTCGGACCTGCAGCAGCGCCTTGAATGCGACGACCACGGCCACGGCAAACAGGACCGAAAACCAACGGTAGTTGGGACTGCGGTAACCCATTCTGAAGACCATCAGCCAGACGAATCCAATTGTCGAAGGCAGGTATCCTGCGATTGGAACGACGTAGACGTAGACCATGAACCAACCAACGAACTCAAGGCCGGAGACCCAAATCCTGGCCTCATTCCAGTCGTTCCTGACCACTCTGCGCCTTGGGAGCTGCCAGAGGTGCAGGCATCCAAACACCAGCATGCCGACCACGGCAATCGCCGGCATGAATCTCGGTTGAACGAAAAGCGACATGTCCCCGAGCCATGTAGTTTGGTACGGAAGTTGCACGGCAAGGATGATCGCCAACGCGACAAAGAACAGAGAAAAGAGAAACTGCCCTCTGACTTTCGATCGATGGATGTCAACTTGTTCTTCTGACATGCCTTCGGCACCTACAACCCAACCAAATCCCTCGCAGGTCAGCAACCATGTCTATTGAGCTTGCACCCAATTGGCAAAGTCTCGCTGTGGACCGCGGCATAGTGTACTGGGCAAATTCGTCTGATGGACCTCAATGGACCCGGGAAGTGCCAAATCAGGTGCCGCTTTGCGCAGTCCGATTGGCTGCAGTAACCCATAGCACGATTGTCTGATTCGATTGAAGGCCATCCCGCAGCTTTGTATGCTAGAAGTGGCAAGGGCGACAACGGTTGACGATTTGGAAACTTGCCTCGAGGGCGCCAAGACCCTGCAGCAATCTGTCGGGCAATGCGCGTCGCAATCCTGCCAACCGAGGTCTTGGCCTGCCCTCGCCGATGCGTGCACTCATGATCTTTCAGGGAGGAACAACAGAATGAAATACCTAGCAGCAATCTCGGCCGCGATGCTTGCGATCGTGGCCTTGGCCGGCCCAGCATC
>JAPOOS010000114.1 GCA_026713305.1 Paracoccaceae bacterium | reverse complement strand
TTCCGGCAGATTCCCCGCTGCGTTCGACCGACATATATTGGCGATTGAACGAGGCACGTTTCGAGTAGCTGTGGCGAGCGGCGAATTGCAGAATCGAACGGAGAGCTGCGCAGGAACACGTTGGGGTTTCTGCATGATGCCACCGAAAGGCTGATTGTCACACAGTTTCGGCTCGCCTTGTAGGTTCGAGGAACAAGTGCCTGATCCGATGGACATGGTCGCCTGCATGCTGGAACGGCCTGTTCAGCATTGTCTCCTTTTTTCTGCCTCGTTCTTGGCGTGGACTCGAAGGACTCGACATTGTGAACCCGCTTGGCGAGTTCCGACCTTGGTGTGTGCACTCCATGCCCATTAGCAAGACATGCAGATCACTCCGAACAGTGCACCCAGTTCCCAATGTGCAGGCCATCGCTTGACGTATTGGACGTGGACATGAAGCCCGAACGGCACATCAAGGCAATGCGGCTTCGATGCCGGCTGTGCCACCCCGCGGCATGCCTGCTTTAACTGCGCCAACAAGGCGCCGAGCAATAAGTGTGAATTCCTTTCCTCAATCGCGTTTCGCAATCCAAGCGGCGCTTGACACTTTGGTTGCGCCCATTGGGATTCGCGGGAAGTTCCCACGATCGAGTGGCAGGCCACCTGACGATTCGAAGGATCGAGGCTGCCCGAATCCGGCGGTCCTGCAAGCCCTCCGACGACGCGCCGCCATTCAAGGCGCCTGTGTGGACCGGCAAGCCCCAACCGCTCTCTCCGGCCTTGTCGTCGCGTCACTGATCAATTGCCTGCCCGCATGTCGTTGTGTCCACGATCGACAAAGCCGACAGCGTCGCCACCCTGTTGTACAATCGATTTAGGGCGCTCGTTTGTGCTGTCCAGCCTTGGTGAAACTGCAATTCCGCAGATTGAACTTCGCCAAGAGCCGAGTGTGTTTCTCGGGGTCCGTCCATCACAGGATTCACCCTTGGCCTTGATTTGCATATCCACACTCGTCGCGTTGCTTGAACTCGCTTGCAGGGTCTAGTAGATGGCTATTGCAAAACGCGCGGAACAAGCACCGTTTTGCTTGTTTGGCTTGATATCTCGATTGTTGCAGAGTCGGCAGGTGGGCTATTTCATCGCCTGCGGAACCGGTGCAAGGGGCATGCTCCCGGCACCGCGGCGACGAAACAACTGTCCGTGCCGAGAGCACATTCCGCCGGCGCTTTGCGGAACTGGATTCGACAGGAACGAGTCGAATGGAAATCGAAGAAATCGCCGCAGTTGACCTGGCCAACATTCTTCACCCAACGGCAGGCCGCAAGACCGCCGAAAACGGAGAGTTGCTGGAGCCACATGCCAGCATCTATCCGTACGACGTCAAGCTGGACTATGGTGACGTGCTTCTAGTGCCAGGAACCGCCACCTCCGTCGCCAGCCGCAAGGATGTTGATCTCTGCTCCAGCGTGGAATTTTCCGGACAGGAACAAGTTCGCTACGAAGGCGTCCCTGTCATGGCCGCCAACATGGATGGAGTGGGATCGCTTGCCATGGCGCGGGCGCTGGCGGAGCATCGCATCTTTACGTGCCTTGCAAAGACGCACACAACAAGCGCTCTCGTTGAGTTCTTCAGATCCGACGAGCGTCTGCGAGACTACTCCGCAGTCACGATCGGACTGCGCCCAGAGAACATTCAAGTTTTCCGGGAGGTCAGCGATGCGCTTGGCGGCCTTGGCTATGCCTGCCTTGATGTCGCAAACGGCCATACAATGCGCTTTGTGGAGTTCGTTGGCCGCTTCAGGAAGGAATTTCCGAATACCGTCATCATCGCAGGAAACGTTGCAACCCCTGAACAAACGAGCTTCCTGGCGGAAGCAGGCGCCGATCTGATCAAGGTGGGCATCGGGGCTGGAAGTGTCTGCGAAACCAGAATCAAGACTGGTGTGGGATACCCGCAGCTTTCAGCGGTTCTCGAGTGCGCTGCGGCTGCCCGGGCTGTGGATGCCAAGATCGTTGCGGACGGCGGATGTACGTGCCCGGGCGATGTTGCGAAGGCGCTGGCTGCGGGTGCATCCTTTGTGATGCTCGGCGGCATGTTTGCAGGGCACAGGGAGGGCGGCGGAAAGATTGTTGCCAGCCGCTTCGCAAGCGGCGAAGTTGACGCCGAAGGCCGTCCCGTCATACGTGAAAGGCGTTTCGTCCAATTCTATGGCATGAGTTCGCAGCTCGCCAACGAAAAGCACTTTGATGGATTGAAGCCCTGGAAAACCAGCGAAGGCCGGGAGGTGCTGCTTCCCTTCAAGCCGTCACTCGGCGACACCCTTCGGGACCTGTTGGGGGGACTGCGAAGCACATGCACCTATGTCGGCGCAAAGAGCATTTCGAAGCTGCCTGAAAGGGCGCGGTTCGTCCGTTGTCACGACACCCACAATCGCGTGTTCGAAAACATGTAGCGATTGATTCGGCAGCTTCTCCGATCCCGGCGCTGCATCTCGGTTGGCGCGGCTGCCGGCTTCAGTTCCCGTATCGTTGACACGCCTCGACTTCTTGAGATCGCATTGGCGCAAAGCTCCCGCAAACTTTTTCGACGGGCAAGTTCCGCCCGTCACGAGTCGAATCGGTGGGCGTTGCCGAACGAAACTGCGCCTGCCAATCAAGGAGTCGCCGTTTGGGCCTATGCGTGGAGACTCGTCAATTGCGCAAAATGCTGCTCGGCCTGATCCGGATAGTCTTCAAGTTCCCGTGCAATTCGGTTTGCCAATCCATCCGGCATGACGCGCAAGGGGCGTCCAGTTTGCAGAGCCTTGATGTACGTTTCGCAGGCGCGCTCGAAATAGTACATTCTGTGAAACGCGTCGGCCACTGATTCGCCAAGCACAAGCACGCCATGGTTGCACATCACCAACACCTTGACCTGACGGTCGGCGAGCAGCTTGGCACAACGTTCGCCTTCATCTTCAAATGCCAGGCCGCCAATCCCTTCGTCCGTTGTGTGCCTCCGAAAGAACATCGCTGTGTTCAAGTCGATGGGCTGCAATGTTGAATCGGCAAGGCTTGCCAAGACCGTGCCATACACGGGATGAAGGTGCATCACGCATCGGGCGTGGGGGCAATGCCGATGAATTGGTCCATGCAGGCCCCATGCCGTGGGGTCCGGAGCGTTTGGCTGCGACATCGTGTCAGGATCGTTCGCATCCAGCAGCAGCAAGTTCGACGCTCGAACGTTCAGGAAATGCACTCGATCGGGATTGATCAGAAACCGAGCGCCGTCATCGCCAACTGCCAGGCTGAAGTGATTGGCAATGCCTTCATGCATGCCGAGCGCCGCTGCAATCCTGCATGCAGCTGCCAGTTCCATTCGGCTTTGCTGTATGTCTTCCGCTTCCAAATTCATCAGTCTGACACTTGCCGTCATTGCACCGCTCGCAATTCCTGTTGTTTCACGCGATGCAAATTGTAGCACGATGCCGATGCCAATCAACAAGAATGGGGCTTGAACTGGAGACGCATGACCGGACTCTCCGAAGGCGCATCGCGCCAATCTCGGCTCTGCTTGCTGGCCTGACGCAAATGCATCCTCGCCACCACTTTGTGCAGACACATTTGGCGGGAACCAGAAGGCGAATTCGTCAGTCCACCGGCATGCTGCCGAGCGCTGTCGCTGGCCTTGCTGAATTTGCATTGCAACATCCGGCCCGTCGGGACTGCGTCATGTCGATTCGGCAGGTTCGGGCTTCAACATTCGGTTCCCGTGTTGGGCTTGCGTTGCGCTCTTCCCGCCGGTCCATCCGTGTTGGTTCCTTCGAAACTGGTCGCGAATGTGACCCTAAAACGACGGCGCATGACGCCGACGCCACTGTGTGGCGCAGTGTTTCGGCGCTTGAAGATTGCTGCAGGCGTGGGCGGCAACGATGACGACCGACAGCCAGGAGCGTTCAGCAGGACCGCAGGGACATCTCCCGCACTTCCTGAAGCGGCGCCTGCCCTCGAAAACAAATTGCAGAGTCGAGCGGACCGGAAATTGTGTGGTTGGGGCGCGGCGGCGTTGCATTCAACGCTTGAATGGGCGAGCGACGCTCGCCCCACAGGCGCATTGCAAGGCGAAGACTGGTCAGCCTGTGGCCGGAAGGGCTGCCTTGACCTTTGCGGCCACCTCCGGAATCGTTCCGCCGCTGCTGACGAACTTCAACTGTCCGCTCCTGTAGTAGTACCCCGTGAGCGGCGCCGTCTTCTGGTAGTATTCCATCAGCCTGGTGCGCAGCGACAGTTCGTTGTCGTCCTTTCGCTGCTGCAATTCGCCTTCGCAATTGTCGCAGGTATCCTCTACAGCCGGAGGCTTGGTTTCACGGTGGAACACGGAGCCGCACCTGCCACACGAGAGCCTGCCAACAATTCGAGCCACCAGCAGATCGACATCCACCGTCAGTTCCAGCACCATGTCCAAGCCTATGTCGAGCTCCTCCAACAGCGTGTCCAACGCATCGGCCTGCACCAAGGTACGCGGGTAGCCGTCGAATATGTAGCCTGACTTCTGGCCTTCGGACAGCTTCTCACGGATCAGCGAATTTATGATTTCGTCTGTGACCAGCTCTCCGGCGTCCATAATGGCCGCCACTCGCTCACCCAGTTCCGTTCCGGAACTTCTTGCCTCTCGGAGCATGTCTCCTGTGGACAATTGCACCATTCCGAGATCCGACACCAGTATTCCGGCCTGTGTGCCCTTGCCGGAACCCGGTGGTCCAAGAAGAATTATGTTCATTTTCGCCTCGACGGTCCTCGTCTGCGCCGTTTGCCGCGCAGCTGAGACTTCTTTATCAAACCTTCGTACTGGTGCGCCAGCAAGTGGGACTGCACATGCGTGAATGTGTCCATTGTCACCGACACCACGATCAGCACCGATGTTCCTCCGAAGTAGAACGGAATTGCCAATTGGGAACGCAGTATCTCGGGCAGCAGGCAAACCGCTGACAGGTATGCCGACCCCAGCACGAGAATGCGTGTCACGACATGGTCCAAGTAGGCGGCCGTGTTTGCGCCTGGCCTTATTCCCGGAATGAAGCCGTTCTGGTTTTTCAGATTGTCGGCGACATCCTCGACCTTGAACGACACGTTCTGCGTGTAGAAGTAGCAGAAAAAGACAATCATGACGACGAAGAACAGCAGGTAAAGCGGCTGGCCGGGCCCGAAGTAGGCCAGCATCGTCGACATGAGCGCGTTGGTCTGGTTGCCGGAAAAGGTTGAAACCGTGGTCGGCAGCAACAGCAACGACGACGCGAATATCGGTGGGATTACCCCGGAAGGGTTGATCTTTATCGGAAGATACGAGGATCCGCCCTCGTATATCCTGTTGCCTCGCTGGCGGCGAGGATACTGTATGTGTATTCGGCGCAGAGATCGCTCGATGAACACGACCACTCCGATCACCACGACCACCATCAACATGACGCCGATGATGACTGCCGGCGACAAGGCTCCCGTGCGGCCCTGGCTGAAGAACTGCGCGAGCGCCGAGGGTATCTCGGCGATGATGCCGGTGAAGATGATCAAGGAAATGCCGTTGCCGATGCCGCGGGAGGTGATCTGCTCGCCGAGCCACATCAGGAACATGGTGCCGCCAACCAGCGTGATCACGCAGGAAATTCGGAAGTACCAGCCGGGATCAACCACCAGATTCCCGGCTTCAAGGCTCACCGCCAGGCCGTAGGCCTGGAAGGTTGCCAGGAACACTGTTCCGTAGCGAGTGTACTGGTTGATCTTCTTGCGGCCCTGTTCGCCCTCCTTCTTCAGCTGTTCCAGCCGAGGAATCATGGCGACCATCAACTGCACGATGATTGACGACGAAATGTAGGGCATGATGCCAAGCGCAAACACACCCATGCGCCCAATGGCGCCGCCCGTGAACATGTTCAGCATTCCGCCGATTCCGGTGGATGCGGTGGCGACAAAATCCCTCAGGGCAACCGTGTCGATGCCCGGAACCGGAATGAATGTGCCAATCCGGTAGACAATCAGGAGACCCAGCGCGAATAAAATCCTTTGCCGAAGCTCCTTTGCCTGGCCAAAAGTCTTCCAACTCAGGTTGGAAGCCATCTGTTCAGCGGCCGAAACCATTCACTGTCCTCTCATTTCTGCATTGTGCCCAGCGCGCACTTGGCGGGCGATCTGGTTTCAAGCTCAACCGCTTGGCGAGTCGCAGACTCACTTGCTGACCAGGATGACCTTTCCTCCGGCTGCTTCGACGGCTGCCCTGGCGGCAGCTGACACAGACTGGAGTTCCAGTGTAACGGCCGCTTGAAGCTCTCCTCCCGCCAGCGCTTTCACGCCGTCGAGCTCGCGGCGCACGAGGCCGGCCCGGACCAGCGCGCCACAGTCGATCGTTCGGCTGGCGTCCAGCTTTCCGGAATCGATTGCCCTTTGGAGGGACGACAGGCTGATCGTGTTGATCCGCCGCCTGCCGCGGTTCTTGAATCCGCGCTTGGGCAATCTCTGATACAGCGGCATTTGGCCGCCTTCGAATGCGCCCATCGCCGTTCCGGAGCGTGCCTTCTGCCCGTTCATTCCGCGCCCGCAGGTCTTGCCGTATCCGGAACCGGGGCCGCGGCCAACTCGCTTGCGGCGCTTCCTTGCGCCGGGCACATCCGCAATTTCATTCAGCTTCATTTTCGTTCACCGCCCTGCTGCCGCGGCAGGCGAGTTGTCGACTACTCGCCTCGCTCTTCGACTATCGTGACTAGATGCGGAATCTTGTTGACCATTCCGCGAATTGCAGGAGTGTCTTCGAGCTCCCGCGTTCTGTGCATTCGGTTCAAACCGAGGCCAATCAGGATTCTGCGCTGCTTGGCAGGCCGACGTATCGGCGAACCGATCTGCTTGACTACAATTGTCCTCGCCATTGACTGCAATCCTACTTCTTGGCGTTGCGCATGCGGGCTTCAATCTTCCGCATGGAAATCTTCTTGCCGCGGCGGCGCCCGATCTCGCGCGGGCTCGAAATCTTGGACAGAGCGTCCAGCGACGCCCTTATCATGTTGTAGGGGTTCTGCGAGCCGATTGACTTTGCCACGACGTCCTGAACACCCAGCATCTCGAACACCGCCCGTATGGGCCCGCCGGCGATGATGCCGGTTCCGGGAGGAGCCGTGCGCAGGATTACCTTTCCTGCATCGTGACGTCCCTCCACGTCGTAGTACAGCGTCCGGCCTTCCTTCAGAGGAATGCGCACCAAGTTGCGACGCGCCTTCTCGGTGGCCTTTCGAATGGCCTCGGGAACTTCCTTGGCCTTGCCCTTGCTGAAACCCACCTGGCCTCGCTGGTTGCCAACCACGACCAAGGCCGAGAAGCCGAACCGCTTGCCGCCCTTCACCGTCTTTGACACCCGGTTGATGGCGACCAGTCGATCGCTGAACTCGGGCATTTCATCGCGTCTGCGACGACCGTTGTCTCGCCTCATTGCCATGTCTCTAGAACTCCAATCCACCTGCGCGTGCTGCATCCGCAAGCGCCTTCACGCGACCATGGTAGCTGTAGCCGCCGCGATCGAAATAGCATTGTGTGATGCCCTTTCCCGTTGCCCGCCGTGCGATCGCTTCGCCGATCGTTGCGGCTGCCTCGGCATTGCCGCCCTTGGGCAGTTGCAGCTTCCCTTCCCGCGACGACGCCGCGACCAGGGTGGTTCCATTCGAATCGTCAATGAGCTGCGCGCTGATGTTCCTGTTTGACCGATGCACCGAGAGCCTCAACCGTCCCTTGTTGCACGATCTGAGCCTGTAACGCACGCGTCTTTGGCGACGATGAAACAAATCGAGCTTCCTTGTTGCCATTGCCCGTTCCTACTTCTTCTTGCCAACCTTGCGGTACACATATTCGTCTGCATAGCGGATGCCCTTGCCCTTGAAGGGCTCCGGTGGCCGCCAGCGCCTTATCTCAGCCGCGGTCTGCCCAACCTGCTGCTTGTTGATGCCTTTCACAATGATCCTGCCGGTTGAGGGAGTCTCGATTGTAACGCCGTCGGGCGCCTTGACATTGACCTCGTGGCTGAGGCCCAGAACCATGTTCAACACGTCCCCGCGCATCTGTGCCCGATAGCCCACGCCGGTGATCAGCAACTCCCGCCGAAATCCAGTCGTCACCCCCGTCACCGAATTGGCGATCAGGCTGCGCATGAGACCCCACTGCTCACGCGCCTTCTTGCTGTCCGAAACCGGAGACACCACAAACGTGCCGTCCTTCATCGAAACCCTTGCCTCAGGCGCAACGGTGACAGCCTGGCTGCCCAGCGGCCCTTCAACGCTGACCTTGTCTCCATCCAGACCAGCCTTGACGCTGTCCGGAATGGGCACGGGATTCTTGCCAATACGCGACATCATGCCTCCCCTAGAACACTGTGCACAGCACTTCGCCTCCGATGTGCGACTGCCGCGCATCGTCGTCCGACATCACGCCCTGGGCAGTCGAGACAATGGCGACGCCGAGACCCTGGCGCACAAACGGCAGGTCGCGAACGCCCGAATACACGCGTCGGCCGGGCTTCGAGATGCGCTTGAGCTCGCGAATTGCCGGAGCTCCCTCGAAGTACTTCAGCGATATTTCGAATTCCGGATGGCCACTTTTGCCCCGGGCCGGCTCGTATCCGCGTATGTATCCCTCCGCCTTGAGAACATCCAGAACCCAGCTGCGAAGCTTGGAAGCCGGCGTTCGCACGGTTGACAGTCCGCGCATCTGACCGTTGCGGATGCGGGCGAGCATGTCGCCTATCGGGTCGTTGATTGCCATGTTGCGCTACTCCTACCAGCTCGACTTGACCATGCCGGGTATCTGGCCCGAACCGCCAAGCTCCCTGACCGCGATGCGCGAAATGCGCAGCTTGCGGTAGTAGCCGCGTGGTCTGCCGGTCAGTTCACAACGATTGCGCAGCCTTGTCGAAGACGAGTTGCGAGGCAGCTTGGCCAACTTCATCGAGGCCGAAAAGCGCTGCTCCATGGGAAGTTCCCGATTGTAGATCGTTTCCTTCAGTTCCGTGCGGATGTCGGCGTACTTGGCCACCATCCGTCGTCGCTTGCGCTCCCGTTCAATCATAGCCTTTCTTGCCATGGTGCGAGTTTCCTTCCGATGCTATTTGCGAAATGGCAGGTTGAAGCGCTCGAGCAGCTTCCTGGCCTCTTCGTCGTCGTGCGAGGTTGTGCAGATCGCAATGTCCATTCCGCGAATTTCGTCGACCGAGTCGTAGTCGATTTCCGGGAACACAATGTGCTCCCGCAGGCCCAGCGACAGATTTCCATTGCCGTCGAACGATTTCCTGGACAGGCCGCGAAAGTCGCGGACGCGGGGCAGCGCAACGGTCACCAGCCGGTCCAGAAACTCGTACATGCGATTCCTGCGCAGGGTCACCTTGGCGCCGATTACCATGCCTTCGCGCAACCTGTATCGGGCGATCGACTTGCGGGCGCGTGTGGGCACGGCCCTCTGACCGGCAATCGTCGTCAAGTCCTCGGCGGCCGCACGGGCCTTCTTCGAATCCTTGACCGCTTCCCCGACCCCCATGTTGAGGACAATCTTGTCAAGCCTTGGAATCATCATGGCGTTCCGGTAGCCGAAATGCTCCTGCATGGCCGATCGGATCTCGGATTCGTAGAGCGCCTTCAGGCGCGGCTCTTTGCTAGACATCGATGACTGCCCCTGTGCGCTTCGAATACCTAACCTTCCTGTCGCCCTCGAAGCGAAAGCCAACGCGTGTCGGACGACTGTCCTTGGGATCGACCAAAGCCAGGTTGGAAAGTTCGATGGGCAGGTTCTTGGCGATGCGTCCGCCCCGCTGGTTTTCGGTCTGCCGCCGATGCACCACGGCGGTGTTCATGCCGGTGACAATGGCCTTTCCAGTCTTCGGATTGACGCTTTCAACCTTGCCCTTGAGTCCCTGATGGCGTCCCGTGATGGCAACCACCTCGTCGCCCCTCTTGATCTTTGCGGCCATCACAGCACCTCCGGCGCCAGCGAGATGATCTTCATGAACCGGCGTCCTCTCAGTTCCCTGACGACCGGCCCGAATATGCGGGTGCCAATCGGTTCGTCGTTGTTGTTGAGAATGACCGCAGCGTTGCGGTCGAAACGGATTGCCGTGCCGTCGTTGCGGCGAACCTCCTTGGCCGTGCGGACGATCACCGCCCGTCGGACATCGCCCTTCTTGACGCGGCCGCGGGGAATGGCGTCCTTGACGCTGACGATGATTATGTCGCCAACCGAGGCAGTCCTGCGTTTCGAACCCCCGAGCACCTTGATGCACTGCACCCGGCGTGCTCCTGAATTGTCTGCCACATCCAGATTGGTCTGCATCTGGATCATAACTTGTCTCCCGACCCTTGGGGACCGTCAATGGCCCCACGGTTTCGTCCATTCAGCCCGACTTGTCAGCGGGATGCAGCAACTTCCAGCACTTCCCAGCGCTTGGACTTCGATATGGGCGCACATTCCCGGATGCGAACAACGTCGCCTATCCTGGCGCGGTTCTCGGCGTCGTGCACCGCGTATTTCTTCGACTCGCGCACCGTCTTCTTCATCAGAGGGTGCATGAACCGCCGTTCCACGACGACGGTAACGGTTCGGTCGCTGCGGTCGCTGCTGACCTTGCCCGTCAGAATTCTTCGCGGCATTACTGTTGGATCCTCATTTCTTCGCCCGTTCGCGCAGAATCGTCTTGACCCGCGCCACGTCGCGCCGCACCTCTCGAATGCGAGCCGTGTTCGTGAAGCTTCCGTCAGCCACCTGAAACCTCAGGTTGAAGGCCTCCCGCTTCAGCTTGAGCAACTCGTCCGTCAACTCGTCGGTTGTCTTGTTGCGCAATTCGGCGGCGATCGTCATGACAAAATCTCCTGCATGGTTCCCTTGGCGGCAGCGACGCTACCAGTCCTCCCGCTCCACGACGCGTGTCTTCAGCGGCAGCTTCATTGCCGCCAGTCTCAGCGCCTCGCGGGCCACGGCGTCCTGGACGCCGTCGATTTCGAACATGACGCGTCCCGGCTTGACCCTGGCGGCCCAGAACTCGACCGAACCCTTGCCCTTGCCCATGCGCACTTCGGTGGGCTTCTTGGACACCGGCACGTCCGGGAATATCCTGATCCAGACGCGCCCCTGTCGCTTCATCCGCCGTGTCATCGCAATTCTGGCCGCCTCGATCTGACGCGACGTCACGCGCTGAGGCTGCAAGGCCTTGAGGCCATGCGAACCGAAGTTCAAGTCGGTGCCGCCCTTGGCACGGCCGTGTATCCGGCCCTTGTGCTGCTTTCGATAGCGAGGCTGTTTTGGCTGCAACATGTTGGCGTTTCCAGTCTACTTGCGCTTGGGCGCGAAGCTGCGGTTGCGCAGCTCCTGCTCCAGACGGTCCCTTGCCGAAGGGTCGTGTTCCATGATCTCGCCCTTGAAGATATACACCTTGATGCCGATCATGCCGTAGGGAGTTGATGCCTCGGCGCGTCCGTAGTCGATGTTGGCGCGCAGCGTGTGCAGCGGAACCCTGCCCTCCCGGTACCATTCGGTGCGGGCAATTTCAGCGCCTCCCAATCGGCCCGCGACGTTGATTCGCATGCCAAGAGCGCCCATGCGCATTGCGCTCTGCACCGAGCGCTTCATTGCCCGTCGGAAGGCAACCCTGCGTTCTATCTGATGCGCCACCGACTCCGCCACCAGCACTGCGTCTGTTTCAGGGCGCTTGACCTCGGCGATGTTGAAGATCAACTGGGACTTGGTCAGCTTCTCCAACTTGGCCTTGAGAGGCTGAATCTCCGATCCCTTGCGTCCGATCACCGCTCCCGGCCTGGCCGAGTGAACGGTCACGCGGCATTTCTTGTGAGGCCTCTCTATGACAACCCGGCTGATTCCGGCGTGGGCGCATTCCTTCTTGATGAACTGCCGTATCTTCAGATCTTCCTGCAGCAACTCGCCGAATTCCGGCCTGTTCGCGTACCACCGGCTGTCCCAGGTGCGGTTCACCTGGAGACGCATGGCAATCGGATTGATTTTCTGACCCATCAGAATCTGCCTCCGCTCTCACGAAGGACGATGGTTATCTGGGAAAAAGGCTTCTTGATGCGCGCTGCCCGGCCACGCGCCCTTGGCCGAATGCGTTTCATCACCAGGTTTCTGCCCACATAGGCTTCCGCGACATATAGCCAGTCAACTTCCATTCCTTCGTTGTTTTCGGCATTGGCAATCGCCGACTTGAGCACCTTGAGGACATCGTCGGCGATTCGACGCTTGCAGAACAACAGCTCCGCCTGAGCCTCCTGGACCACCTTTCCCCGAATGAGGCCCGCAACAAGGTTTAGCTTTCGCGGCGAAACGCGCATTCGGCGCCCGATCGCCCGCGCCTCGGGGGGCGCATGCCGCTGTGGTGTTCTTGCCATGACTACCTTCGCCTAGCCCGCTTGTCGGCGGCATGTCCCTTCCAGGTCCTGGTGGGGGCGTACTCGCCGAATTTCTGTCCGATCATGTCTTCCGTAACGTACACCGGAATGTGCTTGCGGCCATTGTGCACTCCGAACGTGAGACCAACGAACTGAGGCAGAATTGTCGACCGGCGCGACCAAATCTTGATCACTTCCTTGCGTCCGGATTCCCTTGCCCGTTCGGCCTTCTTCAGCACGTACATGTCCACAAAGGGCCCTTTCCATGCAGATCTTGCCATCTTCTAGCGTCCTTTCCTGCGCGCGTAGCGCCGTCGCAAAATCAACTTGTCCGACAGCTGGCGTCGACGCGTGCGCATGCCCTTTGTCGGCTTGCCCCAAGGCGTGACAGGGTGGCGTCCGCCGCTGGACTTTCCCTCTCCGCCGCCATGGGGGTGATCGACGGGATTCATGACGACGCCTCGAACCGACGGCCGGCGGCCGCGATGCCGGCTGCGGCCAGCCTTGCCCAGATTGATGTTCGAGTTGTCTGGATTCGAAACCGCTCCCACCGTGGCCCTGCATTCCTGGCGCACCATGCGGACCTCGCCGGATGAAAGCCTGAGCTGCGCATATCCTCCGTCGCGGCCAAGGAATTGGGCGTATGCGCCAGCCGCTCTTGCCAGCTGACCTCCCTTGCCTGCCTTCATCTCGACGTTGTGCACGATTGTTCCCACCGGCAGACGCGAGAACGGCAGACAGTTGCCCGGCTTGATGTCGGCTCTGTCCGAGGAGATCACACGGTCGCCCGCGGCAAGCCGCTGTGGCGCCACGATGTAGGATCTTTCGCCGTCCTCGTAGCAGATCAGAGCGATGAAGGCCGAACGGTTGGGATCGTATTCGAGGCGTTCCACGGTGGCATACATGTCTGTCTTGCTGCGACGAAAGTCAATCTTGCGATACAGCCGCTTGGCGCCGCCGCCGCGGTGGCGCACCGTCATGCGGCCAACGTTGTTGCGCCCGCCATGCGACTTCGTGCCTTCGGACAAGGACTTGAGCGGCCGACCCTTCCACAGATGCGAGCGATCGACAAGCACCAGCCCCCGCTGGCCCGGGCTGGTCGGATTGTATGATTTCAAAGCCATTTGTCGGTCCTCACCAATCCGGTCCTGGCATCATGGGCTCCGGAAAGCCGTCCTTTCTGCACGCGCCTGCTCACGATGCTCACGCGCGGCCCGAAATGTTTATGCTGCTGCCCTCAGCCAGTCGCACATAGGCCTTCTTTATTGTCTTTCTGCGCCCGGTTATCCCGCCGACGCGCTTGACCTTTCCCTTGAGCACAAGTGTGTTCACCTTGACCACCTCGACGCCGAAAATCGCCTCGATCGCCGCCTTTATTGCCGGCTTCGTGGCGTCCCTGCGCACGCGGAAAACGACTGTGTTCGAGTTCGACGCGTCCGTTGACTTCTCGGTGATGATCGGACCCTCAATGAGGTCGAAATGCTTGACTGTCGGCTTCATTTCAGGCGCTCCGCAAGGCATTCCACGCCCCGCTTCGTGATCAGCAGCCTGCGCGAACGCATTATGTCGTACACGTTTGCGCCTGCCGCCGGCAGAATGTGCATGTTGGGCAGGTTGCGCGAGGCTCGGGCGAAATTCTCGTCGACTGCGTCGCCGTCGATGATCAACGCGCTGTGAATTCCCCGCCTGCGCAGCAGCTTGTTGAGATAGGCGGTCTTGGGGGTGTCGCTGGTTGCCTTGTTGAGAACGTGCAGCCGCTTCTCCCGGGCCTTGTCCGACAGCGCATGCTTCAGTCCCAGCCTGCGAATGCGCTTGGGCAGCTTGTGCGCATGGCTTCTCGGAACCGGGCCTGCATAGACGCCGCCCTTGCGAAACAGCGGGGCGTTTCGGTCGCCGTGGCGGGCCTGACCGGTCTTCTTCTGCCGCCAGATCTTGCGCCCCGAGTAGCTTCCCTCGGAACGGGTCTTTGCCTTGTGCGTGCCTTGCTGCCTGCGGGCACGCTGCCACCTCACGACACGATGCAGGATGTCGCCTCTCGGCGTCAGGCCGAAGATTTCATCGGGCAGCTCGTAGGAACCGTCGTCCCCGGTCTCCAGATCGATGAGTTTTACCTGCACTAGCCTGCTCCCGCTCCGTGGCTGTCGAACACGGCAGCGCCGATCGCGCCGCCGGACGCTCTGATTGCGGCCGGATACGGCAGGTTTTCCGGCGGCCGCTTCTTGTGCGCGTCCCGAACCGTCACCCAGCCGCCGCGTGCTCCCGGAACCGCACCCTTGACAAGAATCAACCCGCGATCGGCATCGGTCTTCACAACCTCGAGGTTCTGCGTGGTCACCTTCACGTTGCCCATGTGTCCGGCCATCTTCTTGCCCTTGAACACCTTTCCGGGGTCCTGGCACTGGCCGGTCGAACCATGCGAGCGATGGCTGACGGACACGCCGCGGCTTGCGCCCAGCCCGCGGAAGTTGTGGCGCTTCATGGCGCCCGCAAAGCCCTTGCCGATCGAAATTCCCGACACATCGACCTTCTGACCCGGAACGAAGTGATCGGCGGTGATCTCCGCACCGACATCCACCAAGTTCTCTGGCGACACGCGAAACTCGGCCAGCCTACTCTTGGGGGCGACGCCGGCAGCGGCGAAATGCCGGCGCATCGGCCGGCTTACACGGTGAGGACGCGCATTGCCGGCGCCCAGTTGAACGGCCGTGTAGCCGTCACGGCCCGATGTCCTCTGTGCGACGACCTGGACATTCTCCAACAGGAGCACGGTTGCCGGCACCTGACGGCCGTCATCCAGGAACAGTCTGGTCATGCCCAGCTTCTTGGCTATTACACCGCAGCGCATTGCGGATTCTCCAGCTATAGTTTCAGCTCGACAGCCACGCCGGCTGCGAGATCGAGTTTCATGAGGGCATCGACCGTCTGCATTGAAGGATCAATGATGTCGATAACCCGCTTGTGTGTGCGAATCTCCAACTGCTCGCGCGACTTCTTGTCGACATGAGGTCCGCGCAGGACCGTGTATTTTTCTATCTTGTTGGGCAGCGGAATCGGCCCGCGCACTTGGGCGCCGGTGCTCTTTGCCGTCTGTACCAACTCCTGTACACAGGTATCAAGCACACGGTAATCGAACGCCTTCAACTTGATTCGGATGGAAGCCATTTCCAATCTCCGCCCTTAACGAACAGCGGGCGCTACAGTTGATCTGTGCGCCCGCCCTTGCCGCTTGCTACTCAATGATCTTCGTCACCACGCCGGCGCCAACCGTGCGTCCGCCTTCCCGGATGGCAAAGCGCAGCTGTTCCTCCATGGCGATGGGGTTTATCAGCTTCACCGTGAACCGGGTGTTGTCGCCGGGCATGACCATTTCGGTGCCCTCGGGCAGCGCCACGGTCCCGGTGACGTCGGTTGTCCGAAAGTAGAACTGTGGCCGATAGTTGGTGAAGAACGGCGTGTGCCGGCCACCCTCGGCCTTGCTCAGCACGTAGGCCTCGCATTCGAATTCAGTGTGCGGCGTGACCGACTTGGGCTTGCAAAGAACCTGCCCGCGTTCCACCCCATCGCGGCCGACGCCACGCAGAAGCGCCCCAATGTTGTCCCCGGCCTCGCCGCGATCGAGTATCTTGCGAAACATCTCGACGCCGGTGCAGGTCGTCTTCGAGGTGGGGCGAATGCCCACGATCTCGACCTCGTCGCCCAGGCAGACAACGCCTCTTTCGACGCGCCCGGTGGCAACCGTGCCGCGGCCCGAAATCGAAAACACGTCCTCCACAGGCATGAGAAACGGCTTGTCGATGGGTCTGTCCGGCGTCGGAATCGAGGCGTCCACGGCATCCATCAGCTCGGCGATGCTTTCCCTGCCGAGTCCCGATTCGGTGCCTTCCATGGCATGCAGCGCCGACCCCATGACCACCGGAATGTCGTCGCCCGGGAATTCATACTCGTCCAGCAGTTCCCTGATCTCGAGCTCCACCAGTTCGATCAGTTCCTCGTCGTCGACCTGGTCCACCTTGTTCATGTACACGACAAGCGCCGGAACGCCGACCTGGCGGGCCAGCAGGATGTGCTCCCGCGTCTGCGGCATCGGTCCGTCGGCGGCGCTGACCACCAGGATCGCGCCGTCCATCTGCGCGGCTCCCGTGATCATGTTCTTGACGTAGTCGGCATGGCCGGGACAGTCCACGTGGGCATAGTGCCGGGCCTCGGTCTCATACTCCACGTGCGCCGTGGAGATGGTGATGCCTCTCGCCTTCTCCTCGGGCGCTCCGTCAATCTTGTCGTACGACTGGAACTCACCGTAATACTTGGTGATCGCTGCAGTAAGTGTCGTTTTGCCGTGGTCCACGTGCCCTATCGTTCCGACGTTGACATGCGGCTTGGTTCGTTCGAACTTTGCTTTGGCCATCCCAATTTCCTTTCAGCGTAACCTTGATGCGCCCGCACGAGAATTCTCAGGCATACTTGGCCTGTATTTCCTCGGAGATTCTGCGCGGCACCGATTCATAGTGTGAGAATTGCATGGTGAAACTAGCGCGCCCCGATGACAGCGAGCGCAGGTTGTTGATGTAGCCAAACATGTTGGCCAGCGGAACCAGGGCATTGATGGCGGTGACCGCTCCGCGCGGCTCCTGACCCAGCACCTGGCCCCGACGCTTGGTAAGGTCGCCGTTGACGCCGCCGGTGTAGCGCGCCGGTGTGACGACTTCGACTTTCATGACCGGCTCCAGCAGCTTGGCGCCTGCCCGCTGCAGACCCTCCCGCATGGCGGCACGCCCGGCCATCTCGAACGCCATGACCGACGAATCGACCTCGTGATAGGCGCCGTCGAGGAGCCTGACATCCACGTCGATAACCGGAAAGCCCGCAACCGGTCCGGAATCCATCACCGACCGCACGCCCTTTTCGACCCCGGGAACGTACTCCTTGGGAATCGAGCCGCCGACAACCAGCGACTCGAAGCTGAAGCCCTCGCCCGGCCTTGCCGGTTCGATCTGCAGCCTTACCCGCGCGAACTGCCCCGCTCCGCCCGTCTGCTTCTTGTGCGTGTGGTCGATTTGGGCAAGGCGCGAGACCGTCTCGCGATAGCCGACCTGCGGCGCTCCGATGTTGGCCTCGACCCTGAATTCACGCTTCATGCGGTCGATCAGAATGTCGAGATGCAGCTCGCCCATTCCCTTCATGATCGTCTGACCGGATTCAGGGTCGGACTCGACGCGGAACGACGGGTCCTCGGCCGCCAGCCGCTGCAGCGCCTGCGACATCTTCTCCTGGTCGATCTTGGTTCTGGGTTCGACCGCAATCTCGATGACCGGCTCCGGAAAGTTCATTGTCTCGAGCACGACCGGCTTCTCGGTGCTGCACAGCGTGTCGCCCGTGGTCGTGGCCTTCAGCCCCGCCAAGGCAACGATGTCGCCGGCAAACGCCTCCTGAATCTCAGCGCGGTTGTTGGAATGCATGATGACCATGCGGCCGACCCGCTCGCTCCTGCCCTTGGTTGGATTCATCACCCGGGTGCCCTTTCGCAAGGCGCCGGAATAGATGCGGGTGAACGTCAGGGAGCCAACGAATGGATCGTTCATGACCTTGAAGGCCAATGCGGACAGAGGCTGGCTGTCGTCGGCGGTCCGTTCGATGTTTCGGGTTTCGGTCTTGTCGCCCGGCGCAAAGCCGACATAGGGGGGCACGTCCAGCGGACTTGGCAGAAAGTCGATCACGGCGTTGAGCAATGGCTGCACGCCCTTGTACTTGAACGCCGAGCCAGCCAGCACCGGCACGAAGGCCATGTCCAGCGTTCCCTTTCGAATCAGCGCGATCAGCGACTCTCCGTCGGGCTCCAGACCATCAAGATAGTCCTCGAGCGCCTCGTCGTCGACTTCCACAACCGTCTCTACAAGGCGAGACCGCCATTCGGCGGCGGTCTCTGCGTATTGCGGGCGGATTTCGCGGATGGTCCAGCGGGCTCCCAGGTCCTGGCCGGTCCAGATCCACTCGCGCATCGACACCAGATCGATGATGCCCTCGAACTTGTTCTCGGCTCCGATGGGCAGCTGCGTCACCAGCGGCACGGCTCCCGTGCGGCGGTGAACCATGTCCACGCAGTTGAAGAAATCGGCGCCGATCTTGTCCATCTTGTTGACGAACAGGATGCGCGGCACCCGATACCTGTCGGCCTGACGCCAAACCGTTTCGGTCTGAGGCTCGATTCCGGCATTGGCGTCAAGCACGCAGATCGCGCCGTCAAGCACGGCCAGCGAACGTTCCACCTCGATCGTGAAGTCGACATGCCCGGGCGTGTCGATGATGTTCAGTCGATGCAGCGGAGACTGCGGCGCCACGCCGTCCTCGGTCCGCGCCCAGAAGGTCGTGGTTGCGGCGGAAGTTATGGTGATGCCGCGTTCCTGCTCCTGCTCCATCCAGTCCATGGTGGCGGTGCCGTCATGGACCTCGCCAATCTTGTGGGACTTGCCGGTGTAGTAGAGAATCCGTTCGGTCGTCGTCGTCTTGCCGGCGTCGATGTGCGCCATGACGCCGAAGTTGCGGTACTGGGCAAGCGGAAATTCACGGACCATGGCTGCAACTCCGGAACTGTCAGGTTACCAGCGGTAATGGCTGAAGGCGCGGTTCGCCTCGGCCATCCTGTGGGTGTCTTCACGCTTCTTGACAGCCGCGCCGCGTTTGTTGACGGCATCGATCAGTTCGCCCGCTAGTCGCCTTTCCATCGTGTATTCGGTTCGCTTGCGCGCCGCGGCAATCAGCCATCTGATGGCCAGAGCCTGCTGCCGGACAGGTCGCACCTCGACCGGGATCTGGTAGGTTGAACCGCCCACACGCCTCGATCTGACCTCGACGGTCGGTCTGACATTCTCGACGGCTTCGTGAAACGCCACGATCGGGTCGCGCCGCAGGCGTTCCTCGACCTGTTCCAGCGCCCGGTAGACAATTCCTTCGGCAACTGCCTTCTTGCCGTCGTACATGAGGTTGTTCATGAACTTGGTCAGCAGTTGGTCACCGTACTTGGGGTCGGGCAGGACTGGCCGAATCTCGGCTCGGCGGCGGCGTGACATTGCTCAACTCCTCACTTCGGTCGCTTGGCGCCGTATTTCGAGCGGCGCTGCCTGCGGTCCCGAACGCCTTCGGTGTCGCGCACGCCACGCAGAATGTGATACCGCACACCCGGAAGATCCTTCACACGTCCTCCGCGGATCAGGACCACGGAGTGCTCCTGCAAATTGTGGGCCTCCCCCGGAATGTAGGAGATGACCTCAAATCCGCTCGTCAGTCTGACCTTGGCAACCTTGCGCATCGCCGAATTGGGCTTCTTTGGCGTTGTCGTGTAGACCCGCGTGCACACACCCCGGCGCTGTGGACAGCCCAGGAGATGGACGGACTTGGACCGCCTCACCTTGCGCGTGCGTGGTTTTCTGATCAGTTGCTGAATGGTAGGCATCGTGTCCTTCCGTGAGATCCTACGCTGGCCAGGCAGGCCATTGTTGGACAACAAAACTGTGTAGCCGCCGATTTGGCGACGCGGGATAGCAGAGGATCGTGGGTTCGTCCCAAGATCGTGATTATGGATTTAGTGTGACGTATCGACCGCTGCCGAGCAATCGGCGCACGGGGAAGTGCCACATAGTCATTCACGCGCCACAAGTCAACCGCTGGATTGAATTGAGCGTCAAAAACCTGTTCCGGGCGTCGTTGCCGCCGAAACGGTCGTCAGTTGGTGGCCATCACTCCTTCCTCCAGCGTGTCGCCGACGGCAAAGCCATCCGTGAAACCGGTCGGGGCGTCCTCCCACGAAAGGCGGGGAAGCTCTTCGTCCTCACCCGATTCACCTTCCAGCTCGGCACGGTGCTCCAGTTCCTTCTGTGCCTGCTGAATTGCAAGCTCCTGGTCCCGCTCGGCGGCCAGCCGCCGCAATTCGCTGACCGACCGGCCGGTTCCGGCCGGAATCAGGTTGCCGACAATCACGTTTTCCTTCAGGCCGGTCAGCTTGTCCGTCCGTCCTCGGATGGCAGCTTCGGTAAGCACCTTGGTCGTTTCCTGAAACGAGGCCGCCGAAACGAATGACCGTGTCTGCAACGCGGCTCGGGTAATGCCAAGAATCACCGGCAAACACTCGGCCGGCCTTTCGCCACGCTTTTCGGCTTCCTCATTGATCTTCTTGAGATCCACCCTGTCGACGATTTCATTCTCGAGCAGCACCGTGTCGCCTGGATCGGTGATCTTGCGCTTTTGCAGCATCTGCCGGACGATGACTTCAATGTGCTTGTCGTTGATGTTGACACCCTGCAGCTGGTAGACTTTCTGAACCTCCTGGATCATGTACTTCGCCAATTCCTCCAGACCCTGGATCTGGAGGATGTCCTGCAGAGACCGCGTGCCTTCAATCAGGAGGTCGCCCTTGCGAACGGAATCGCCTTCCTGAACCGAAAGCCGCACGCCCTTGGGAACCTTGTAGGCGTCCTGAGTTCCGTCTTCCTTGTTGACGTGAATGATGCGAGTGCTCTTGTACTCCCTGCCGAAACTGACGATTCCGTCGGTTCTGGTCATGAACGCCAGGTCCTTGGGCTTCCTTGCCTCGAACAGATCGGCAACTCGTGGCAAGCCACCGGTGATGTCGCGAGTGTTCAGCGCCCGCACCGGAATGCGGAACAGCTGATCCCCGATTTTCACGGTGTCGCCGTCGTTTACCCGCAGCGTGGCGTCCATCGGAAGATGATAGAACAGTGCGCTTTCGTCCCTCACCGGAAGGCCTGTCTTCTCGTCGACTATCACGATCGAGGGACGCAGAGTGTTGTCGTCGCGCCATTCGGAGGACTTCTGCGGTCGCCGGAACAGCCGCGAGCGCTTCTTGATTCGCTGACCGTTCTTCACAAAGGCAAGGCTTCCCTGGGGAGTATGCGCCTCGTCGACGCAGTTTCCTTCGTCGTCGACAATCATGATTGTCGTGTCGACGATTGCCGTTCGCTGGCGCGCCGTTCGGCCCTTGTCGAATTCCCTGTCGTCGAGCTTGACCAATCCGCTTTCCTTCGCAGTGCGGACCAACGGCTTGCTGGCCGGCGGCTTCTCGAAGAAGTAGTCCGCAGTCAACGGCTCGAACAGCGTGGCTCCAACTTGGACCTTCTGACCGTTCTTCACGCACAACTGCACATGCTGCGGAACCTGATGTTCATAGAGTTCCTGACCGCGGTCATTTACCAGCCTGATCTTCGTGTTCGCACTTGTGGTCGCAAGTTTGCCCGGGGCGTGCTCGTGGACTTCCGCGCCGTCGAACCAGACTCGACCGGCTGCCTGCGCCTCGCTCGAGCCATGCAACTGCGGCCGCAGCCGGTCCTGCTTCTTTCCGCCGCCTGCGTCGATCACGATCTTTTCGGTGAAACCCGATTCCTCGTTGGTGCGCTCGAATATGGTCGTGCCCTGAATGAGATCGACATAGCGGACCATGCCGCTGTGCTCGGCGTAGATGGCCGTGGCGTAGGGATCCCACTCGTACAGCTTGGTGCCTGGCTTCACCCGCTGGCCATCCTCCGCCAACAAGGTGGCCCCATAGGGCACTCGCTGCGTAAACCGCTCTCCGCCGGCGGGGTCGCTTATGACGACACGCATCGAACGCCCGATGACGACCGTCCGTCCCTCTGCGTCCCGCAGGGTCTTGGCATCCTCGAATCGCACCGTGCCCTCGAAACTCGCCTGCAGGTAGGACTGTTCATCCGACTGCTGGACTACCCCGCCGATGTGAAAGGTTCTCATTGTCAACTGCGTTCCCGGCTCGCCGATCGACTGGGCCGCCATGATGCCAACTGCCTCGCCGACGTTGACTTCGGTGCCCCTCGAAAGATCGCGGCCATAGCATGCACTGCAAACGCCGTCCTCAACCTCGCAGGTCAGGGGGGACCGGATGCGCACGTGCTGGACGCCGGCATCCTGAATTGCGGCGGCCACCGTCTCGTCGATCAACTCCCCGGTTGTCGCCAGGACCACGCCGTCACTGTCGGCGACATTCTCGCAAAGCACGCGTCCCACGATTCGATCGGCTATGTTGACGATGATCTCCCCGTCGGACACGCTCGGGCTGACTCCTATGCCCCTGTCGGTGTTGCAGTCCTCGCAGCGAACTATGCAGTCCTGCGCCACATCGACGAGCCGACGCGTCAGGTAGCCGGCATTGGCCGTCTTGAGCGCCGTGTCGGCCAATCCCTTGCGGGAACCGTGCGCCGAATTGAAGTATTCGGCGACGTTCAGCCCTTCCCTGAAATTGGAAATTATCGGCGTTTCGATGATGTCGCCCGTACCCTTGGTGATCAACCCTCTCATTCCGGCCAGCTGTTTCATCTGGTCGCGCGAACCCCGCGCCCCGGAATGGGTCATCATGAAGATCGAGTTGCGTTCCTTCTCGAAAGATCCGTCGAACTGCTTGGCGCTGATGGCGTTTTCCATCAACTTCTGAATGCGGTCGGTGCAGGTGGACCATGCGTCCACCGTCTTCTTGTATCGCTCGCCCTCCGAAAGCAAAGCCTGGCGGTGCTCCATCTCGAACTCGGCGACCATGTGCCGGGTTTCCGCAACGATGTCCTCCTTCTCGCTGGGCACAATCATGTCGTTCTTGCAGAAGGAAATGCCGGCGTTGCAGGCTTCCCGGAAACCGAGCTCCATGATGTGGTCGCAGAAAATGACCGATTCCTTCTGACCGCAGTAACGGTAAACGGTGTCGATGACATCCTGCACTTCGCGCTTGCGCAGCTCCCGGTTGACCAGATCGAACTGGATCATGGGATTGCGCGGCAGATGCGACCCGAGCAGAATTCGGCCTGGCGTGGTTCGGTACCGGCGATGTTCGATCTCGCCGCCCCGATCAAGCTGTTCCACCCTGGCTTCGACAATTGCATGACGATGCACAATGCCTGCAGCCAATGCGTGTTCGACTTCCTGCACGCTGGCAAAGACCATGCCTTCTCCGGGCATGCCGTTTCGCTGGATGCTGGTGTAGTAGATCCCGAGTATCATGTCCTGCGACGGCACGACGATCGGCGATCCGTTCGCCGGCGAAAGAACGTTGTTGGTGGACATCATCAGCACACGGGCTTCAAGCTGAGCCTCAACGGACAGAGGCACGTGCACTGCCATCTGGTCGCCGTCGAAGTCGGCGTTGAAGGCCGAGCAGACAAGTGGATGCAGCTGGATGGCCTTCCCTTCCACGAGGACGGGCTCGAAGGCCTGAATGCCCAGCCGGTGCAACGTTGGCGCCCGGTTGAGCAGCACCGGGTGTTCGCGAATGACTTCGTCGAGCACATCCCAGACAACCTTCAATTCCTGCTCGACCATGCGCTTCGACTGCTTGATGGTCGCCGAATAGCGGTGCTCGTCGAGCTTGGCGAATATGAAGGGCTTGAAAAGCTCCTTTGCCATCTTCTTGGGAAGGCCGCATTGATGCAGCTTGAGTTCGGGTCCCGTCACAATGACCGAACGACCGGAAAAATCGACGCGCTTGCCAAGCAGATTCTGCCGAAAGCGGCCCTGCTTGCCCTTGAGCATGTCGCTCAGCGACTTGAGCGGCCGCTTGTTGGTGGCGTTGGTGATCACGCGTCCCCGGCGCCCGTTGTCGAGAAGCGCGTCAACCGATTCCTGCAGCATGCGCTTTTCGTTGCGCACCATGATGTCGGGCGCCCTGATCTCGATCAGCTTCTTGAGGCGATTGTTGCGATAGATCACCCTCCTGTACAGATCGTTCAGGTCCGACGTCGCAAAGCGTCCGCCGTCCAGCGGCACCAGCGGGCGAATCTCGGGGGGAATCACCGGCAGGACCTTCATGACCATCCATTCGGGCTTGTTGCCCGATTCGATGAAGCACTCGACCAGCTGCAATCGCTTCTTGTATTCCTGGGTCTTCTGCACGCTGCGCGTCTCCCGCAGCTGTTCCCGCAGAAACATGCTCTCATGTTGGAGGTCGAGATTGGAAAGCATTTCGCGGATGGCCTCCGCTCCGATCGAGGCCGAAAAGCTGTCCTGCCCATGCTTGTCGCGGGCTTCGAGCAGCTCGGCTTCCGTCAGCAGCTGGCCAGTCCTGAAGTCGTCGTCCTCGACCATGCCGGCGTCCGTTATCACGTACTTCTCGAAGTACAGCACGCTCTCGAGATCCTTGAGCTTGATGTTCAGGAGCGTGCCGATGCGGCTGGGCAACAGCTTCAGAAACCAGATGTGGGCGACCGGCGCCGCCAGCTCGATGTGGCCCATGCGTTCCCGCCGGACCTTCTGCACGGTTACCTCGACGCCACACTTCTCGCAGGTGATGCCGCGGAACTTCATGCGCTTGTACTTGCCGCACAGACACTCGTAGTCCTTGACCGGCCCGAAGATCCGGGCACAAAACAGCCCGTCCCTTTCCGGCTTGAAAGTCCGGTAGTTGATCGTCTCGGGCTTCTTGATCTCGCCTTCGGACCAGGCCAGAATGCGTTCCGGAGAGGCCAGCGAAATCTTGATTTCGTTGAACGTGTTGGTCGGCGGCATCACCGCCGCGCTGGGTGTCGTAAGTTCCCTGTTCATCTGTTTCTCCGTCCAACCTATCGCTTGGAATAGGACTGCCTGAGCTCCATGTTCAGACATAGCCCTCGCACTTCCCTCACGAGAACGTTGAAGCTCTCGGGCAGGCCGGTTTCAAATGCGTTTTCGCCCTTGACTATGGCGTCGTAGACCTTTGTTCTTCCGGTGACGTCGTCCGATTTCACGGTCAGCATCTCCTGAAGGATGTGGGCGGCCCCGTAGGCCTCGAGCGCCCAGACCTCCATTTCGCCGAATCGCTGCCCCCCGAACTGCGCCTTGCCTCCCAGCGGCTGCTGTGTGACCAGGGAGTACGGTCCCGTGGAACGTGCATGAATCTTGTCGTCCACCAGATGGTGCAGCTTGAGCATGTACTTGATGCCGACGGTTACCGGGCGGGCAAATCGTTCGCCGGTAAGGCCGTCATAGAGTTCCGACTGTCCGGATTCGTCGAAGCCGGCGCGCTTCAGGGCTTCGTCGATCTCCGCTTCCTCAACCCCGTCGAAGACCGGTGTTTCGATCGGGACTCCGGTGCGCACGCTGGAGGCGGAGGCCAGCAACTCTTCGTCGGACATGTCGGAGAACAGCTCTTCGAAGGCCGCGTCGCCATAGGCATGGCGCAGCGCCTCCCGCACATTGCCCACGCCGTTTTCGCTGGCCGGCGAATGCTCCAGGGCTCGAAGCGCCTCGTCGATGGGCCGCGCAAGGCCGTGCGATGCCCAACCCATGTGAGTTTCGAGAATCTGGCCGATGTTCATGCGCGAGGGCACGCCAAGCGGATTGAGGACGATGTCGACCGGCGTGCCGTCCTCCAGGAACGGCATGTCCTCGACCGGCACCACCTTCGACACAACGCCCTTGTTGCCATGCCGGCCCGCCATCTTGTCGCCGGCCTGCAGCTTGCGCTTGACCGCCACGAACACCTTCACGATCTTGAGCACGCCCGGCGGAAGATCGTCTCCGCGCTTCGCCTTCTCGATCTTGCTCTCGCACCGCTGCTCGAGCGCCTCGCGCTGTGCGGTGTACTGGTTCTGCAGCTGTTCCTTGGCCCGCGCCGCCTGATCGTCCCGCACTGAAATCCGCCACCACAGGTGCTTGGGGATTGCGTCCAGCGCCTCCTCGGTCAGTTCGGAGTTTCGCTTGAGCGGCTTCGGCCCCCTGGCGACTGTCTGGCCCAGCAACATGGTGTGCAGACGATTGTAGATGGTGCGGCTGAGAATCGACAGCTCGTCTTCGAGATTCTGTTGCAGCCGTCCGATTTCCTCGCTTTCGATTTGAAGCGTGCGGTCGCACTTGGCAATGCCGTGGCGATTGAAGATCCTCACTTCGACCACGGTGCCGGCGTCGCCGGGGGGAAGCCTGAGCGACGTGTCCCGCACGTCCGACGCCTTTTCGCCGAATATGGCTCTCAGAAGCTTCTCCTCGGGGGTCATCGGCGTTTCGCCCTTTGGCGTGATCTTGCCGACCAGAATGTCTCCCCCGGAAACCTCCGCGCCAAGGTAGATCACGCCCGCCTCGTCGAGATTGCGCAGCGCCTCCTCGCCGAGGTTGGGAATGTCGCGCGTGATCTCTTCGGGGCCGAGCTTGGTGTCCCGAGCCGACACCGCGTGCTCCTCGATGTGGATCGAAGTGAACACGTCCTCGCAGACGAGGCGTTCGGAAACCAGCACGGAATCCTCGAAGTTGTAGCCGTTCCACGGCATGAAGGCGACCAGCACGTTGCGGCCAAGCGCCAGCTCGCCGAGGTCGGTTGACGGACCGTCCGCTATTGCCTCCATTGCCTGGATCTCGTCGCCGACCTTCACGAGCGGATGCTGGTTGATGCACGTGTTCTGATTCGATCGCTGGAACTTGCGCAGGCGGTAGGTGTCCACCCCTGGATCGTCCAGGTCCTCGGTATGGTGGGCGCTGATGACAATGCGGTTGGCGTCAACCTGATCGACTATCCCTCCACGCAACGCCACGATGGCGGACCCGGAGTCCTTGGCGACCACCGACTCGATGCCCGTGCCGACGAAGGGCGCCTCCGCCTGAACCAGCGGCACCGCCTGCCGCTGCATGTTCGAACCCATGAGCGCACGGTTGGCATCGTCGTTCTCGAGAAAGGGAATGAGCGAGGCGGCGACGGACACAAGCTGCTTCGGCGAAACGTCGATCATGTCGACGGTCTGTTTCAGGCTCATTCTGAATTCACCGTCGGTGCGCGTCGATATGACCTCGTTGATGAACCGCCCCGCCTCGTCGACGCGGGCGTTCGCCTGAGCGATGACCTTGTCCGATTCCTCCATCGCCGACACGTACACGACCCTGTCGGTGAGCTTGCCGTCCTTCACGATTCGGTACGGAGTCTCGATGAACCCGTAGCGGTTGACCTTCGAATAGGTCGCCAGCGAGTTGATCAGGCCGATGTTCTGACCTTCGGGCGTCTCGACGGGACAGATGCGGCCGTAATGCGTGGGATGGACGTCCCTGACCTCGAATCCGGCCCGCTCACGCGTCAGCCCGCCGGGGCCAAGTGCGGACAGCCTGCGCTTGTGGGTGATTTCCGAAAGCGGATTGGTCTGGTCCATGAACTGGGACAGCTGGGAGGATCCGAAGAATTCCCGAACCGCTCCGAACACTGGCCGTGCGTTGATCAGGTCCTGCGGCATCATCTTGTCGATTTCCGCCGTGGCCATGCGCTCCCGCACGGCTCGTTCCATGCGAACAAGGCCTATCCTGCACTGGTCTTCCATCAGCTCGCCGACAGACCGCACGCGCCGGTTGCCAAGATGATCGATGTCGTCGATTTCGCCCTCGCCGTTGCGCAGCGCAAGGAGCGTTTGCAGACAGGCGACAATGTCCTCCCGGCGCAGCGTGCGCACGGAATCGCAGACGTTCAGGTTGAGACGCTCGTTCATCTTGACCCTGCCGACCGCCGACAGGTCGTAGCGTTCGGGATCGTGCAGCATCTGGTTGAACAGTTCGCGCGCATTGTCCAGCACCGGCGGGTCGCTGGGACGCAGCATCCGGTAGACCTCGAGCAGGCCGGTTTCACGATTGTGGCAGGTGTCAAGCAGCATCGTGTCCCGCATGTAGGGGCCGACCGAGACGTAGTCTATGTTGAGCACCTGCAGCCTCTTGTACCCGTGGTCAAGCAAGGTCTTCAGCAGACCCTCGACCGGGTTTTCGTTGGCGTCAACCTCTCCGGAGATTGCGTC
>JAPOOS010000141.1 GCA_026713305.1 Paracoccaceae bacterium | reverse complement strand
TTCACTTCAAGGCCGTCATGTCCAACAAGGACCTCGCCATCCCAACCGGTCCTGACGGCGTCCAGCCAAGCCTCGTCCGGGATGTCCGGATCGGCGGGAACGAGGGGGGTCAAAAACAGCAGGTCAAACGCAGCTGCAGCGGCAATCCTGCCAACATCGGCGGCCTCCGTGTGACTGGCCCACAGGTGCTGGCGCAGCTTGGTGGCATGCTCGATTCTGGCAATGATCCGCTCAATGGCCGGACCAAGCATGGCTTCATGCACAAGGATGTCGCTGCGGTGTGCAAATTCAGCCAGCGACGGCAGGTAGCAGGTGTCTGCGCTGAACGTAACGCGCCAGCCGGCACAGTCGAATCTCAGCGCAAAGCAGTCCGCAACCGGAGGGTGTCGAACCCGCATTGCGGCAACCTCCATGCCATCGTCGAACACTAGACCTTCGGAATACTCAAACACTTCGACAAGATCGTGAAACGGCGGCCTTCCTTCATCCTCCTGCCTGATGTCGATGTCAAATTGAATCGATCTGGCAAAGTGCCTGACCAACTCCGCGATTCCCGGCGGCCCATACAGCTTGACTGGCTTCTGGCGACCCGTGGTCCAGATTGTGTGCAGCATCGCGCCGAGTTCCAACACATGGTCGGAATGAAGGTGCGTTATGAAGACAAGATCGACCTCCTTCAAACTGGCGCCACAGGACACAATGCCGCGTGTGGCGCCGAGACCGCAATCGACAACGCAGGTCCTGCCTCCGGATTGCAGCAGGGAGGACGGAAGCATGCGGTTGGCGTACTGAAGCGACGGACCTCCCTTCGTGCCGAGGAGAACCAGCCGGTCCCGCCGAATGTCGGCATCTGCAGCCAATTTGAGGACGCTCCTACTCTTGCTTGTTCAAACTGGGCGCGAAGCGCTTTTCGAGTGTTGACCAACATTCTATGTAGTCACTCTGCAACGGAGCCTCCCTTGCCGCGTACTCGGTTAGGTGCTGGGGAAAGCGGGTCTCGAACATGAAGCTCATGGTGTTTTCCAGCTTTGTCGGCTTGAGCTCTCCCGAAGTCGCAGCCTCAAAGGCATCGCGATCCGGGCCATGAGGCAGCATCATGTTGTGAAGGCTCATTCCCCCTGGCACAAAGCCCTCCGGCTTGGCGTCGTAGACGCCATGAATGTTGCCCATCAATTCGGACATGATGTTCTTGTGATACCAGGGCGGCCTGAACGTGTGCTCTGCAACCGACCACCGGTCACGGAAGAGTATGAAATCGATGTTTGCAGTGCCGGCCACGGGCGAAGGTGCGGTCAGCACCGTGAATATCGAAGGGTCGGGGTGATCGAAGAGCACTGCCCCAACCGGAGAAAACGTGTCGAGACCGTACTTGCATGGCGCATAGTTGCCATGCCAGGCGACAACGTCCAGAGGGGAATGGCCAATGTCGCATGCATGAAACTCGCCGCACCACTTCACCGTTACCCTTGACGGCGTTTCACGGTCTTCGAAGCAGGCCACGGGAATCTTGAAGTCACGTGAGTTGGCAAGGCAGTTGGCGCCAATCGGTCCACGGTTTGGCAGCTCGAACTTGGCGCCGTAGTTTTCGCAGACAAAGCCTCTCGCCGGTCCGGCCACCACTTCCACGCGCATCAGCAGGCCTCTTGGAACGATGGCGATTTCCGTCGGCGCCAGGTCAATCACGCCAAGCTCGGTGTACAGTCGCAGCCTTCCTTCCTGGGGCACGATCAGCAATTCGGAATCGGCGGAGCAATAGTATTCGTCGATCATTGATTCCGACACAACGTAGGAATGTGCCGCCATTCCCATCTGCGTGTTCACGTCGCCGGCGGTCGTCATCGTGCGCATGCCGGTCAGGAAAGTGGTTCCATTGTCGTCGAGAGGCAGCGCATCCCAGCGATACTGTCCCAGCGAAACGACGTCTCGAACTATGTTTGGCGCCGTCTTCCAGTAATCGACCTCGATTTTGCGGTATTTCGACGAATGCTTGACCGATGGCCGAATTCTGTAGCACCATGTGCGTTCGTTGCGGCCTCTCGGCGCCGTGAACGGAGTTCCGGACAGCTGTTCGGCATAGAGGCCGAAACTGCAGCGCTGGGGACTGTTCTGGCCCTGTGGCAACGCTCCTGGAAGAGCTTCAGTTTCAAAATCGTTGCCGAAACCCGACATGTACCCGGGCAGGGTGCCGCAGCTCGCCTTTGCCTGCGTCATGGCGAGGCCTGCGGTGGCCGCATTCACATCAGTTTCCACCTGTGGCTCCTGTTTCCGACAATGGACAGGCGCTCTCTACACGCAAAGTAGTTGCGCATGCAACTAAAATGTGCAATTGCTCTGCCGATGACGTCATTGGCCGAAGACATTCAGAGGATTCCTGATCGAGAACGCGACGCACCATCCGGTTCGGCGCCCGAGGGCGCCGAGGCGAGTGCATTCGCCATGGGCAACGAGTCGGTTCCAAAGTTCGATCTGGAAGGTTTTCTGCCGTACCAGCTGAGCAGGCTGGCCAATCGGATGAGTCGTGCGCTGGAGGCCCGCTACAGCAGCATACACGGCCTGGCGGTGGCGGAATGGAGAATCATGCTGCATCTGTCCCAATCGAACGTCATCAGCATGAACGAATTGAAATGCAGGGTTGAAATGCATAAGTCGAGGGTCAGCAGGGCCACCGGAAGACTGGAACGGGCCGGATTCGTCAGGCGCAGCGCCAACGAGGACGACCGGCGCGTGGTCAATCTCGAACTCACCGAAAGTGGACGCCTCCTTCTATGTGACCTGTTGCCGCTGGCACGGCAGTTTCAGACAGAGCTTGCCGCAGCCTTGGGCGAAAACAAGGAGGCTTTCCGTTTGGGGCTTGATGTACTCATGAAGAACTGCACCGAATGAGCATTGTGCTTTACGACTATTGGCGGTCGTCGGCATGCTACCGTGTTCGCATTGCGCTCAATCTCTGCGGATTGGCCTTCGAAACCAAGTCAATCGACCTCACGAAGGGCGAGCAGTTCGAAAGGCCTTATCTGGAGATCAATCCACAGGGACTGGTTCCGTCACTCAGAATTGGAGAAGTGGTTTTGACGCAGTCGCTGGCCATCATCGAGCATCTGGACGCCTTGCAACACTATCCGTTCCTGCCGGGCAGTTCGCTCGACCGGTCGCGCCAGCGCGCCCTCGCCTATGCTGTGGCAATGGAAATTCACCCGATTTGCAATCTGTCGGTAGCGACCTTCGTCGAGGAGGCTTCCGGGGGCAACATCACCATGGCATCCTGGGCACAACGATTCATTTCCAGTGGCCTTGGCGCCATTGAAGAGAGTCTATCCAGGACAGGAGCCCACAAATACTGTCTGGGCGATGAGCCAGCCATGGCCGACGTCTGTCTCGTGCCCCAGGTTTACAACGCCAGACGCTGGAATGTTCAACTCGGGGACTGTCCGCGAATTGGGAAAATCGTAGAGGAATTGGAAAAGTTGGAAGCCTTTTCACGGGCACATCCGGACAACTACAAGCAGGAGAATTGAAATGGAAAACGAGGTCGTAATTCTTGACGGCGCCCGTACGGCAATTGGCGCTTTCGGCGGCGGGTTGGCGGGGACGCCGCCCAGCGAGCTGGGAGCAATAGCGGCACGTGCGGCAATCGAGAAATCGGGAATCACTCCCGACAAAATCGGACATGTCGCCTTTGGACACGTGATCAACACGGAAGCAAAGGACATGTACCTTTCGCGGGTTTCGGCGATGAAGGCGGATATCCCGGACTCTACGCCAGCCATGAACGTCAATCGTCTTTGCGGCAGCGGCATTCAGGCCATGGTTTCCGTGATTCAGTCGCTACAACTGAATGACGCCGACTTTGGTCTGGCCGGGGGCGCGGAAAACATGAGCAGGTCGCCGCATGCCATGACCGATGCCCGCTGGGGCAAGAAGATGGGCGACCCCGGAATAGTCGACATGATGCTGGGCGCTTTGAGCTGTCCGTTTGGGACCGGTCACATGGGCGTGACTGCAGAAAATGTGGCGCGCGAGTTCAACGTGACCCGCGAGGACCAGGACAAGTTCGCCCTCGAGAGTCAATCGCGGGCGGCGCGGGCGATTTCCGAGGGTCGGTTCAAGAGCCAGATCGTGCCGGTTCAGGTCAGGCAGCGACGCAAGACAGTCGCATTTGATTCCGACGAACATCCGAAATCGACGTCTCTGGAAATCCTTGGCAATCTGCGCACCGTCTTCCAAAGGGGCGGCACGGTGACCGCAGGCAATGCGTCAGGCATCAACGACGGGGCGGCGGCGATAGTCCTGGCGCGGGCGGAGGCCGCGGCGGAGGCGGGACTGACGCCAAAGGCTAGAATTCTCGGGTACGCACATGCTGGCGTTCGACCCGAGACAATGGGAATCGGACCGGTTCCCGCGGTCAGGATTCTTCTTGCCAAGCTTGGCATGAGCGCAGGCGACTTCGATGTAGTCGAGTCCAACGAGGCATTTGCCGCGCAGGCCGTTGCGGTGGCGCGAGAGCTGGATCTTGACGACGACAAGGTCAATCCCAACGGCGGTGCGATTGCGCTTGGGCATCCCATAGGCGCAACGGGCACGATCATCGTTCTGAAGGCGCTTTACGAACTGGAGCGCATCGGTGGGCGACTGGGCTTGGCTACGATGTGCATCGGTGGCGGTCAGGGCATAGCGCTTGCATTCGAGAGGCTGGACCAGCCTGCCAACTGACCCCGGTTCAGATTGATTGAATCGAAAGAGAGCCTGCCTTTTCGCCGTCCCATCCGGACGGCGGAAAGGTCGCCAAGTGGCGCGGCAGGATCAGGTGTCCGGAACCCAATTGTCCGGACCTGAAATTCCAGGCAACTGGGACCAATGACAATGTTCCGTTCGGTCCGTGGCTAGGTGATCACGCATGGGCCCGTTCCCGGTGGGAGTTGACGGGTCAATGCATACCGACCGGTGTTGCTCTGAATTCTGAACAGTTCAAAGCCCCTAAACAGTAGCAATGCCAACTCCCTCGCAAGGAGAAAGCAATGCGTCCACATGAAGCCATTCTCAATTCCCTCTTCAAGGAAATCGTGATTCATTCAATGCGCATCAACCTTGCGCAAAAGGATCCAAAGAAAGAAGTGAGGAAAAACGCTGATCTTCAGCAGAAGCCGACAATTCCGGAACGGTGAAGGAAGAGGGTCAACCGTCTGTAGAATCCTGGTCCCAATTGCGATCTCAGTCGCCAAAGATGCATCAATTGTCGCGGTGAGGCGCTTTGCAGAATCAGCGTTTCAGGCGACCGTTCCGTTGGGCGCCGAAACCAGACGCGCAACATGCCGCGCAATTCAAAACCGCGCCTGCTGCTACTGGCGGACAACTCGAAGCTTGCCGATGTTCGTGTCGCTTTCCAGTTCAGCCAATTCGTACAATCCCGGTCGACCGTCAACAGGCTGAAAGTACACGGTGAAGGGCTTTTCTGGCGCGTCATTCAATTCCAGATTGGCAAGGCGTTGGAAGGTTCCGGCACACATGACATTCCCGCCCGACTGCTTCACACGTTGGCCCAGCCTGATTACATTGTGCTTCCTGCCATCGAACGCGTTGAAGGTGCGCTGGCAAAGGGTGCTCTCATCCATCGGGAGCATGAACTCTTGAATGATGGACAGGAAATCCTGTCCACCAGCATCGCCTCCGGATTGGACACTGGCCTGCGCATCTTCGGACTCCTTTCGGAGCACCCTGTCGACCACGCCATTTCTGTAAGTTATGACGGTTGTGGTTGAAGTGCCATCGGAGCGATTCTCGATCGTGTGGTATCGATCAGGTACGTGTTTGCCGTCTTGGATTCTCCCAACCACCCTTGTCTCGTGGCTGGAGTCGCTGACCACACTTCCAATTCCGTCCGGCTCCAACCGAGTATACACGGCGTAGCGCCTGTCGTCATTCCGTACGACGTATTTCATCCGGGCTACGGAAATGGCGGCCAGTCCGTAGTCCAGCACTATGTCGAATTCAGCACGATCTTCGACCATTCCGGTTGCGTGGCTCAAGGGTGACCCGCCCAAAGCGAGTATCACTGGATCATATTCAAAGGGATCATCTCCGTGGAATCCGACCGTGGTGATGGCAAGAGGCAAGTCCGAGGCGCTGGCCTGGCCAAGGAAAAGCTTCTCGGCGATTGCATCCACGAGAACGGCAAGGTCCAGGGCTCTGCGGACCTTGACATTGTCCAGTGGAGGGATCGTCCTCTGCATCGCGATGCTCATTGGCCAAAGAGACGGCGCTGCCAGAATCTGCAACCCGTCGGTTGCCTCGATCTGCGATATCAAGTGCGTTGGAACGCCGTCAATCACGTCGACGTCGCCGCTTTGCAGCGCCGACACACGCGTCGAGGCTTCGGGAATGTAGCGGAACACGGTCCGGTCGAGCGCCGGCTTTCCCGCCCAGTGTCCTACGCGCGGCTCCAGCACAAGTTCGAGCCCGGAATCAAACGATGCGACCTTGTAGGGCCCGGAACCGACCGGGTTCTGGGTTTCGCTCTCCTGGCCGTTTTCCATGATTGCGGTTGGGCTGAACATGGCCCCGGAACCATGCGCAAGCATGTTCAGGAGCGGCGCGTATGGTTCATGCGTCCACAGTTGGAAGGCGACTGACTTCTGATCCTCGGTGACGGTCCAGCTCTCCGCCAGCTGCGGATTGAAGCGAAGCTGGTCGTTGAAAGTCTCGAAGGCCGCCCCGTGCCCGGACGGATACTGCAGAAAGGCGTTGAAGGCTGGGCCGATGTCCGAGGTCGACAGCGGCTGGCCAAACACCAGCGAGTTGTCCTCCGGCCCGGCAACGGCGGCCGGCGGGCCGAGCGCAATGGCTGCGGCGCAGGCGAGCAGCGGAAGTCGAATGAAGTTGATGCTGATTCTCATCCTTTGTCCTCCCAAGGGCTATGCCGGACTGTCCAGCCACAGCCGATTGTGCGCGAATGTCGCCGGCGTTCCGCCCAAGTGAACGAAGACCAGGACAACCCCGCGAGTGAAATCGCCGCGGCGGACATGGGCGATCATGCCTGCCATGTCCCGGGATCCACAGAGAAGGTTCCGGTACGCCAAATGCCGCACAATCGGCGTCGTCAACAGCTTCCCCCTGCAGCATCCAATCGACCAGACATCAAATGTACAAAGCAAATTCAAAATCACCTGTCCGTTGGCTAGGCGCCAACGCCTTCCGGAGGATTGCATTCGCTGACTGACCAAGACCCTGCTCGTCGCCCGAGCCGACCGGCAGTTGTGATACTGCATCCGGTTATGACCTTTCAACGAGCATTCAAGCGCTCTCTCGACAACTTCGAGCGCCTCCGCATCGCTCGCTTGCGGACGACCAAAACGCAACGCGCGGATGATCTTGGTGAGCAGAGCGCAACCGATCCTTGGCAAACCGTCGAGGAGTGGCGTTCTCCACCTCCGCAAGTTTGGCGGCATTCTCCTCCTGCTGCGGCACCGTTTCCTTGAACTTGGCAAACATCTTGATTTGGGCAACTGGACTGCTGCAGAAGGTATGCATCGCAAGCGCACCCCTCATGAAGGGACATGTGTCGGAACCGACTGGAACCGGCCTGTTAGACAGTTTTTCTGTGTTGCGCCGAATGCAGGGTTGCGAGACAGTCATTTGCGGAGATTGCACGAACTGTCGTCAAACGTCCAGATTGCACTTGGAAAAAGGGCAGTGAAACAGCCAAACAGACAATGTGATCTCCAGGAGGAAACAACACCTCACGCTGATTAACTCAAAAACGGTCAACACATGCCGGGAGCACAGGCACAGTTCTAGATTCGGGGTGCAATCGGTCTCGATTCAGTCCAATAGAGAATGCATCAAGAAATGAGCTTCATTGGAGGTTTGGACATGTCCGTACCTGTGAAGATCACGAGAACCGATCTCACGGCCGCGCAATTGCGCCAATGCGCCGACAAATGCGAGGACGCACGGCAGGCGCGTCGGCTGCGAGCCGTGGCGATGATCGTTGATGGCCGCTTGCGCAGCGAGACGGCCAAGGCGACGGGAGTGACGCTCGAAACGCTACGCAGCTGGGTGAGACGGTACAATCAACATGGCGTAGACGGTCTGCGCGACGCTCATTACCAAGAACCTGCGTCCAACTCGAAACCTTTGGAGTTGGAGCAACTGTCGAAAGGACTCCTGGATGATCCAGGCATTCTGACCGACGCCGAGGGGCGCTTTGACGAGTCCAATCTGGTGAAGCGCATCATGGAGCGTCTTGCGGAGTTTTACGGCGTCGATGACCTTGTTTGGCGTGACAGAGCGTCCCGTGCATCCGAAGGTGAATTTGGAAGGGCGCCGCTTGACGCGCTAGGGGCAGATCGGCAAGCTAGCTCGGATGGGGATGAACAATGCCAACACCATGACTCGCACACCTTTTGCCAAATTTGGTTTGAGGATTCGGGCCGAGTCTTTCGTTGGGTGCTGGTGCGCTCCCCGTCAGCGGAATGAACGGATGACAGTCCCCACGGATTGTGCGGCGCAGCCAGGCAAGAAAATTGATCGTATTGACGGAGCCGGCCGGTCTGGGAGCAGAGCGGTGTCTGCGAGTTGGCCCTTGTTCAAGTTGACAGTCACCGCGTCAAGGCTGCCGATGCGGCATTGAGCCGTTCGTCCGGTCGAAGACCTACCATGTGCGGAAGCGCCACAAATTGCCCCTGCAGCCGCACCCAATGCAATTGTTGGCTAGCCATGCCGCACACACGGTCAGGGACTTTCAATCCCGACCGAATTGCCTCCTCAACAGCTGTCGCCTCGGGGAATTCTTGCAGCCGGTAACGGCGAGGCGAGATTCCGCCGATGGCTTGAATTCCGTTTGGGAACGACCTCGACTGCCGTCGTCTCGGAAGAACCCAGTTCCTTCCGCTTTGTCAAAATGACCGCTGGGAGCCGCTGCCGCATGATGTGGCAGCGCGGTTCATGAGACCAGACTCCTGGGAACCTTCGTTGCGAAAGTTCGGAGATGCCGCATGGGGCTGTGCGAATCTGCACCTCTCTTTGGAATGCGTTTGCCTCCTTGACCATGATTGGAAATAGCCAAGGTCAGTTGGGCTTGAGGCAGGCTCCAGCGGTGCATGCTTGTGTGCGTTTTCCGAGCAATTCCTCGGTGCAAGACAATCATTGACTACGTGATGCGGGCAGTCGTCCGCCTTGGCATTTCTCCGGATTGCAGGCCGTCCTGGAGGTCACACGCAAAATCGTCGCCGCACCATCCTCATTGCCGGTGCCGCGAGCGGGAAAATGGAGGCATCGGCATGGCTACCCAACTGGGGGAAGTCCCTTGACCACTCCGGGTTGCAGGAACTCCTGCGAATAGGCCTTGCGGGCAAAAACCTCTGCCACCAGCGGTTCGAAAAACTCGATTGATTCCATCGGATAGTCAGGGTCAAACGAGGATTGGTCCCATCTTTCACAAAAGTCGGCGCAGGAATTGAAATAGATGTGACCCCTGAACTTGTCCCTGACGTCCGGGTCCCACCCATAGTGATCGGCATAGTATTTCATTTGAAATATGCCGTGATGCTCGACAACCCACGTAACCTCTTCCCTGACGAATGGGCGCAGGACCTCGGCGGAAAACCGGTCGTGGTTTTGCGGCGCCAGGCCGTCGCCTATGTCGTGCAGCAGGGCGCCCACAATCCAGTCGACATCGGCGCCGTCCCGGCTTGCCCGCGTTGCCGCCTGCAGGCCATGATCAAGTCTTGTGATTTTGTAGCCGGACAAAGTGTCTTCACCCTGCCGGGCGAGCTCCGAAAGCACGCGGGCGGGGGTCATGGCGTGGTAGGATCTTTCCATGTCCGCCAGGATTTCGTAGTCCTCCTTGGTGCCGCTCTTCATGTCCGTGAAGGACACAACCTTGGGTCTTGCCGACATTTCTTCACCTCATGTCAAAGCTGGAGAGCGGTTGTTCGGAATCCTGAGCCAGAATCTTTTCCTTGTCGCGCATGACGTCGCCGTACATCCTGAGTTCGTCCTGGCCAAACAACACCACAGGCGCCGCGACATTGACCCAGTTCATTTCCTGATCGATCCCTCTGACAAGCATTGCGTAGTCTCTTCCAGAGCCTGTGCGCTCTATCTCCGGCGAAACATACCGAATGACCAGACCAATGCGTCTGTCGTCGGAATTGTTTGGGCCGGAAGCATGAAAAATCTTGCCGTGGTGGAGTGACATTTCTCCCGGCCGCAAATCGTCAAGCACGGCATCGTTTTCATCGACGTCGACTTCGATCTCCTGACCTCTCGACAGCAGGTTGTCTTCCGAAAACGTGTCGTGATGGCTGACTATGTCCAGCTTCTGAGAACCGGGAACGAACCGCATGCAACCGGCCAGTTCACTGACGTCGGTCAGCGCAATCCATGCTGTCACCTGCAGGTCGGTTCCACCCATTCCCCAGTAGGTCAGGTCCTGGTGCCAAGTGACCTTTGCCTGCGATCCGGCTTCCTTGATGAACAGTTCAATGGACCAGACCATGATGTTTGGACCAATCAGTGATTCCACAGCGTCCAGAATGACAGGCTTGCGTGCAACATCGACCAGAAATGGCATTACAAGCTGACCGTCGTAACGGAAATACTGGTTCAACGGGGCCGGCAGCTTTCCGTTGGGGTACTTGGCTTCGATCGCTTCGATCTCGGCACGCAGCCTGGCCGCGGATCGCTCCGACATTACTCGCAGCGGCTTGATGTATCCGTTCTCAAGGTACGATGAACGCTGTTGGTTGGACAGTGAGGCTGACACTCCAATTTCTCCATCCTAGTTGCTCGGTATGCATCCAACTATACAATTTTGCGGTTGCGACAAGCCCTGTCTGCGACATTTCGACTTGATGCTGCAAGATTCCGGAAAGGGCAGGAATTGGACCCGAATGAAGTCAAGCCAAAGTTGCCGCAAACCTCCGGCGGGCATGCCTCAACTGCCGGCGCCGATACCGGATCAGCCCATTTCGCTCAGGTAGCCTTCGGCCAGCGACGCGGTGTCCGTGGCAAAACTGCCCGCCAACTGTTGAGGTTCGGTGGATTCCCTTCTCGAGCCTACCCACGCCAACAGCGACAGGCGCCGCATCATCACGAACGTTTGCCATTCCAATGCCATTTCCTCGCCCAACTCGCGTTCCTTGCGGTAGGCATTGGCCCAGGCCTCGAACAATTCCGAAACCTGAGCGTCGCATTCCATGAACGAAACCGCCGCTGCGAAATCGAACAGATGCCAGCCATGACCGCAGTCGTCGAAGTCGATGAGCACAACCTGTCCGTCCTCCACCAGCAAGTTGGCGAGGCGCATGTCTGCATGGATCAGTCCGAAATGCCCTGTTGCGGCTCCAAGCCGTTTCAAGCGATCAATCACAGTGCTTTCGGCGCGTTCGAGAACTTGCTCGATCACAAAGTCGACATTGGGAGCGCT
>JAPOOS010000105.1 GCA_026713305.1 Paracoccaceae bacterium | reverse complement strand
TGATCGCCAATGGCTGCTCCCTCGGCAATCACTGAAAACGGCCCAATCGAAACATTCCTGCCGATGCTGACGCCGCTTTCAATGCAAGCCGACGCATGGACCACCGGATCTTCATCCCTGGGTTCGGCAAACCGCCGAGAAATCCTCGCAAATGCATACCTGGGGCGGCGATGCAATATGGCTGCCTCCATCCCGAGCTGCCGCCAGTCCGTTCCATCCGCAACCAGCGCCGCCCTGGCGGCGCTTCCCGGCAATTCCTGTGTGAACTTTCCGCTGAGGGCAACTGCCAGCTGATGACTTCCTGCGGAGGCCGGCCGCGCAACGCTGTCAACCGTCAGGGAAAGGTTGCCCTCGGCGACGGCTCCGATTTCTTCCGCAAGTCGGGAAATGGTGTACGCCATGCTGCGTTCTCAAGCGAAGCCTAGTGGGAAAGTTCAGCTTCAATGCAGGCTGATTGGCTGTGCGCCAGGCACAATCCAGCCGTCATGAGCTTGAAAGGACTTTGCCTAGCAGAGCATCGTGCACCGACTTGTCACGGCCATAAATGTCCCTGCGGTAGTGTATCCGGCCGTCGGTGCCGGCCCAAACCGTGCGGTACGTAATGTGAACCGGAATGGGCGTGTGCAACGAAATCGTCTCTTCGCTGAAGGTGCCTTCCACGCCGGAGCGCAGCTCGTCGAAGTCGGCGCCAACCTCTCCAAGCAGCATTCTTGCCAGGTCGTGCGACTTCTCCACCCTTACGCAACCGTGGCTGTGGGCGCGGTTTTCGAGTCCAAACAGGTCCCTGAACGGCGTGTCGTGCAGATAAATGTTGTACCTGTTGGGAAACATGAACTTGACGCTCCCCAGCGGGTTGGTTGCACCCGGAGGCTGAACCACCTTGTACGGGAACTTCTCGGTCAATCCAGGATCGACGAAACTGATTGAGCGGCGGTCGATCAAGGTCATTTCCTCGGTGTCGACAAACACCAGATCCGGTTCGGCCTCAATGTCCTCCATCATGGCGGGAATCACTTCGTCCACAACGATGCTTTCGGGGACGTACCAGATCGGATTCACGACGAGATACTCGATTTCCTCCGAAAACTCGGGCGTTTGATGCGTTTCCTCCGCCTGCCCGACAATAACCGTTGATTCGAAAACCGCCTGCCCGCCGTCGAACATGCGTGCCCTGTATTCCGGAATGTTCACCATCACGTACCTCGGCCCGAACGACTGGGAGAGCCAGCGCAGGCGTTCCAGCCCAACCTCCACCTGGCGTATCTGATCGTCAACTGTGGAGTTGAGGGCTTCAAGGGTGCGCCAGTTCGCAATGCCCGTTTCGTCCAGTCCATAATCCTGCTGCAGCCGCCGAACCGCGTTGGCCATGGACATCGAGTAGACTCCGGTGAATTCGGGCTTGTGATAGCCCTTGCGGACCAGCCGGTCCCGCAACGCGAGAACGTGCGGCCCCCGCATCCCGAAGCTGTAGGAAACCGTTGGCGCGGGCGGGCCCCAACCGCCAGCTTCCTTCACCCGGCGCAGACGCAGGAGTTCCTTCCTGAGCTCCGCGTACTGGAAATGCTGCGGAGCAAGCTTTTCGACGAATTCCGCCGCATTGCCCCCGGAAACGCCGGCCATCAGGTAGCCGGTGGGAATCCTGTGCCGTTTGCGAAGGTGAATGAACTCGGAGGTCTTCGACGGATCAACCAGCCCGGCGTGAATGATCTGCGCGAACTTCAGGTAGACTCCGCTTACGGAGGCTTCGGCTTCCGCAAGCTGCCTTGCGCTTCCGTCAAACCTGATCGCCTCAAGTTCGGCAAGCCCAACCGCATTGGGATCGAGTCCATGCGTATCGGCGGCGGCAATCGCGCGGTACAGGACATCGAGGCGTTCGGAGGGCTTTCCATCCACCGTTATCCAAATCGGCTCGAAGCCTCGTTCCCTGTAGAATTCCGCCAGCGCCAGGTCGAACCGGGCTGCGTCCCAAAGTGCATATCCATAGGCCGACTGCCAGGCAAAGGCCGCCGCCTCTGCCCTGGCGGGAGTTCCCGAGGAAATGCCTCCCACAAAGGTTGCCAGAAAAACGGCCAATATGGCCTGCTTGATTCGCCATGCTGCGGGCATTTTGAGTACTGCTCCTCGGTGCCTGTTTTAGTCCAAAGGCTACAAAAGCTGCGACCAACATTCAAGGAATCACTGCCGATTGCAGGTGATGCACACATTGCCGAAGGAAGATGCCTGGCCTTCAACTGCGAGCACAGTCTTCGGGGCGCATGGTGTGCGCTGACCTGATGTCCCGCCTCGGCCATCAGCCGCAAGGCGCTCTTCCGCAAAAGGCTGTGCAGCCATGCGCCCAGCGGTCGACTTCAGACATCACGCATGGCATGGGGCACGCTGGCGGCGTGGAGTCCCTGCCGCTTCGGCGTGACGGAAAGGCAGGACTTATCGTCGTTCCACGGCGCCGAAAGGAGGCTGCCCTTGCAATGCTGTCCAAAATATGTCGGCGCTCGACAGGTGCAGATGCAGGGCATGTTGTTTTCCGCAACCAATTTGTTTCCGACCGAGCCTCATTGCAACTGTTGTCGGAACCGTTGCGCGGGACGGGAAGCACAAAACGGTTTGAGGTGACTTTCGAGTCGTGAAGGCTGGGTGCGCTCGTTGTAAACCGATTTTCAACAAGGTGAATCCATTTCCACAAAGGCTTTGATTCCCTGTATTCTGGCCGCATTTGGCCGATTGGGGAGGAATGCATGCTCAATTGTGCGCCGATCAAGCGAACAGAAGCCCGCGCACTCGGCTACACACGCATGAACTTCAAACCCTATTGACCCACAGCGCCCAAACATCACATGTTTATTGACAACTCACATGCAGTTGTGCATATTGACTTAACGCCAGCATTTAGACAGTCTGTCAATTTCGTCGGGTACTGAAACGTTTTAGGAGATTGGGAAAAGCGTTTAGTGAAGGGTCTCGCGAATCCGGTTGGATGGCCAAATTGGGATGCTCGAAGTCAGGAGACGTCGTTCGTGAATGAAGAAGCTCTTGCTCAACTCCCAAAGCTCCCAAGTTCGAATTCAGAGCTTTGGTCAAGGAAAGTATCGGAAAAGCCCGACAGTTCTGTGCGTTCTGGAAGGTAAATCGAGTTAAGATTGACATGAAAGACAACCGCTCACACACACAACTTGCAATGTCAAGGCGCAAGTTCTTGGCAACGTCGCTGGGTGTCATCACCGTCGCGGCGGCGCCACAGTTCGCCGGGACGCCGGCCTATGCGCGCAACGCCGGAAGGTACAAGAACCTCAGCATGTACAGCGCCCAGTCGGGTGAAAGCATTGATCTCAAGTATTGGATCGACGGTGATTACATCGACGAGGCGATAACAGAAATTTCATGGTTCATGCGCGACTGGCGCGTGAACAAGTCCATGAGCATGGCCACCGACAATCTTGACACGTTGGCCGCGATTCAACTCGTGATGAACGTCGAAAGGCCGATGCAGTTGCTCAGCGGCTATCGGACCCGCGCAACCAATGATTGGCTTCGTCGTCGCGGCAGTGGAACCGCGCGCAACTCGCTGCACATAGAGGGCATGGCGGCGGATTTCCGGGTGCACGGCCGACCTGTGTCCAAGGTGGCGAGTGTTGCCGAGGAGTGCCAAGCCGGCGGCGTTGGCAAATACTCACGCGCCGGATTTGTGCATGTGGACTGCGGAGACATTCGCAGCTGGGGCCGCTAGTACGTCAAGCGGCGCAGAAGCCAAAACCGGGGCTTGCTGGTCTCGGTGCAGACAACCTTTTCCTGAAAGCATAGGGTCGAACGCCCGCCCTGAGTTGTCCCGCAGTTTCCGCAGGGCAAGAGACTTCAGGGTCTGACAGTTCCATCCCCCTTGACCACATACTTGAAGCTGGTGAGCTGCCTCACGCCAACCGGACCTCTGGCATGCACCTTGCCGGTGGCGATTCCGATCTCCGCGCCCATGCCGAATTCGCCGCCGTCCGCAAACTGTGTCGATGCATTTTGCATCACTATCGCCGAATCCAGGCTTTCAAAGAATCGCTTTGCCGTTTGATCGCATTCGGTGATGATGGCGTCTGTGTGACCGGAGCCGTACCTTCGGATGTGCTTGATTGCGCCGTCGACGCCGTCCACGATTCTCGCGGCCATGGTCATGTTCAGGAATTCCTTGCCATAGTCCTGTTCCGTCGCGGCCACCGTGCCGGGAATTGCCTGAAGCGTGCTGTCCGCTCGTACCTCAACTCCAGCCGACATCAGGTCTTCGACAATTGGAGCGCCTTTCGTCTTCCAAACCTCCTGGTCAACCAGAAGGCATTCCGCTGCGCCGCATATGCCGGGCCGGCGCGTCTTGGCATTGAGCGCAACTTTGCGGGCCTTGGCCAAGTCCGCATGGTGATCGACATATACGTGACAAATGCCTTCGAGATGCGCGAACACTGGCACGCGGGCCTCTGTCTGAACTCGTTCGACCAAGCTCCTGCCCCCTCGCGGCACGATTACGTCAATGTGCTGGTTGAGCTTCAGCATCGCACCAACTGCCGCCCGGTCCGTGACCGGCACAAGCTGAATGGCAGCTTCGGGCAGACCAGCAGCCCGCAGACCGGCAACCATGCATTCGTGCAGGGCGCGGGAGCTGCAATGGCTGTCCGACCCGCCGCGCAGGATGACCGCATTTCCTGACTTCAGACAGAGTGCGCCGGCATCAACCGTGACGTTGGGACGAGATTCGTAGATGACGCCGATAACTCCCAGCGGAGTTCGAATTCGCCGAATGTCCAGTCCGGAAGGACGCTGCCAGCGTGCCATTTCCTCCCCAACCGGATCGTCCAGAGCGGCAACGGCCCTGAGCGAGCCTTCAATTCCTTCAAGCCGTTCCCGGTCGAGCATGAGCCGGTCCAGCATGGCTTCCGACAGGCCACGCCGGCGACCCGCCTCCAAATCCTGTTGATTTGCCGCCAGAATCAAGTCGTGCCTGGTCGACATCACTTCCGCGGCTGTTTCGAGAGCCGTTCGCTTGCTCGAATCGCATGCCTGTGCCAACCTGGTGGATGCCTTTGAAGCCCGCTCGCCGAGCTTTGAAACGATGTCGACTATTTCCATTTGCTTGAGGTGTTCGGTCACATCTCTTCCCTTCGACTTGATTGGCCTGCGTTGCCTGCTTCGGGCGCCATGTTGCGTTTGAGCATCCAGCTATCGGCAGCGATGCCTGCTCAGTGCAGATTTCCAGCGCACCATGTCGTCCGCGTGAACCAGAGCTGACTGTGGCGGACTGCCCAACTTTACAGTGATTTCACTCGACTTGCAGCCCATGATCCTTTTCGCTTCGTCCTTCGAATACCTGGTCAGTCCCACTCCGAGCGCCTCTCCTCTAGGATCAACGATCTTGACGGCATCGCCCTTGCAGAAACTTCCCGAAACTGACTCCACGCCAGCGGGCAGCAACGACTTGCCTCGTGCCAGCGCCCTGCAGGCGCCGTCGTCAATTGCGACCATCCCCTTCAGCTTCAACGAGTTGATCCAGTGCTTGCGTGCCGTCTGGGGATCTCCCGACGGCAGAAACAACGTGCACGCAGCGCCGGAGCGCAGTTTGCTGATTGGCCGATCAATGTCGCCCTTTGCGATCAGCATGGCGCACCCGGCTTGCGTGGCTGTGCGCGCCGCCATTAGCTTCGTGACCATGCCGCCCTTCGAGGATGCCGTTCCCTGCCCTCCGGCCGAAGCTTCGAGTTCGGATCCAATGTGTTCAATTCTGTCAAGCCGCCTGGCACCTGAATGCCGCCTGGGATCCTTGTCGTAGAAGCCATCGACGTCGGAAAGCAGCACAAGTAGGTCGGCGCCGGTCATTACGGCAACCTGCGCTGCAAGGCGATCATTGTCCCCAAACCTGATCTCGTCGGTAGCCACGGTGTCGTTTTCATTCACGATCGGCACAACGCCTTCCCGCAGCAGCGTGACCAGGGTCGAACGGGAGTTCAGGTACCGGCGGCGATTCAGGCTGTCATCAAGCGTCAGCAATACCTGTCCGGTCTTGACGTTGTGCGGTTCAAGGACTTCCTCGTAGTACCTGGCGAGCTTGATCTGTCCGACTGCGGCGGCGGCCTGACTTTGCTCCAGAGACATGCGCCTGCTGCCAATGCCCAGAACTCGACGGCCCAACGCAATGGCGCCGGACGACACGACAAGTACATCGCTTCCATCGTTCCTTAGAGCCTTGACGTCCGCCGCCAGCCCTTGCAGCCACTGGCGTCTCACGCTCCCAGTGGCGTCATCGACGAGGATCGCGGAGCCGATCTTGACGACAATCCGCCTGGCATTCTGCAATCGCTTCACGGCGTCCAATCGCCAAATGCTTCCGACCCGTTGGCAGTCAGCTTTTCCCGCGATTCCCGGACCAGTTCCAGCAATGCACGGAGGCAGGCGTCCATGCCATCCCTTGTTGCTGCGGACATGCCGACAACCGAACAATTCGAGGCGTGCCTGAGCGCTTCAATCCTCTCGCCAAACACTTCGGGAACGACTGCGTCAGACTTGTTCAGCGCCACGAGGCGGGGCTTTTCCGCAAGCCCATTGCCGTAGAGCCTGATACTGTCGTTGACAATGCTGAATTCGCGCACTGGATCGTCGCTGGTGGAATCGACAATGTGCAGCAACACCTTGCAGCGCTCGACATGTCCGAGAAACCGATCTCCCAAGCCGCGGCCAAGGTGCGAGTCTTCCACCAGTCCAGGCAGATCGGCCAAAACAAACTCGTCCCCGTGCAAGACAACGGACCCAAGATTGGGGTGAAGCGTAGTGAAGGGATAGTCGCCAATTCGAGGACGGGCGTTCGACGCTGCCGCCAGAAAGGTCGACTTGCCCACATTGGGAACACCAATCAGCCCCACATCGGCAAGGACCTTCAGGCGCAGCCAGTACGTGCGCTCAATGCCAGGTTGCCCGTCGTTTGCCTCTCTGGGCGCTCTGTTGGTCGACGACTTGAACCTCACGTTGCCAAATCCGCCATTGCCGCCACGTGCCAGCATCACACGCTGGCCCGGCGCTGTCAGGTCAAACAGAAGTGTCTCGCAATTGTCGCTCAGCACCTCCGTGCCACACGGCACCTTGACAATGACGTTGGCTCCATTGGCGCCCGTTCGCTTCTTGCCACGCCCATGGCCGCCATTGCAGGCGAATGCGTGCCGACGGTAACGGAAATCAACAAGCGTGTTCAGATTCGCGTCCGCCTCTGCGTACACGCTGCCGCCCCTTCCGCCATCGCCTCCGTCCGGTCCTCCGAATTCGACATGCTTTTCACGGCGGAAGCTGGTCGACCCGTTGCCGCCGCTGCCTGAACGTACCGTGATGCGTGCCAAATCAATAAACTGCATGCTTCGTCAATCGGTGTGAGTTCGCCATGACAGGACCGTGGAAAGGCGCCGGATTGCCGCAAGCGCGACTGTTCCGCGATTGGGCGCCTCTCTTGACCTGCCTGCTCGGGCGTCCGCCTCAGACACACGGGCAACCCGCGATTGCCACGAACGCCCGGCGCCGCGGCAGGTCAGCGCTGTCAGATGGTTTTGCCGCCTTGCGCCGTGCGAAGACTCCAGTCAGGCTTCGGCGTTCACCGACACAAACTTCCGGCCCTTGTAGCCTCTCTTGAACTGGACGCGTCCTTCGGCGGTGGCGAATATGGTGTGATCCCGCCCCACTCCGGCTCCGCTCCCTGGCCAGAACTTGTTGCCGCGTTGCCTGACGATGATGTTTCCGGGTATCACCCATTCGCCGCCAAACTTCTTGACTCCCAGCCGGCGACCGGCTGAATCGCGACCGTTTCGAGACGACCCGCCTGCTTTCTTGTGTGCCACACTGAATCTCCTTCAACTCTACCGGTTAGGCCATTCGACTGCACAGTTGCCGGAAAGTGGATTCCCGCAACGTAACTGCATCGGCCGAATGCTTTGTCTGGAACCCTATTCTGCCGAAGCCGTCACGGCATCGACGGATTGCGGAGAATCGGTCAACCCCGGCACGTGAATGTTCGCCAGCCTGTATGTCAGGAAGCGCTCGACATGGCCACGCAGTGTCGCCGACGAATGTTTTCTTCGTCGTTTCTTGAAACTCATCACCTTGATCTTGCGGGGCTTGCTGTGTTTCAGCGAAAGTTCAACGTAGGCGCCTTCGATATGCGGCCTGCCGACAACCGTGCGCTCGCCTCGGGCCAGACGCACCTGGTCGAGCCGCAATGTCGACTCGGGACCCGTTTCCGAGTTGCGCGGAAGCGTGACTCTCACCAGCGACCCCTCCGAACCGGCGATTTGCTTGCCTTCAAGATCGAACACGACTCTAACCTGCGGTCCTTGATCGGCTGCGGGCGGTTTCTCCGCAATTTCCGCGTCCGCGTCGGCAGAGGCCGAATCGTCCAAGTCCTTGTCGGCCATGTCGCTGGAGACTGGCTCCGCGCCATGTTGATTGCTGATTACTTCCTGATTCATGAGGCCACGCTCGTATACGGATGCAGTGATGAATTTCGGGTTGCCGTGCCGTCGGGGCATCCATTGCCGTTGGCTTGGAGGATGCATTGTCGACATTCTCCAAGGCAATGGCAACTAGCCAAGCCAGCGCGCCCGGATGCTTGCGCCTACTTAGGCATTCTGTCGGGAAAGTTCAATCAAAGGCGCTTCGGTTTCAGACTGCGGAGACAATTCCGGCTCTGAAACTACCACTGCCGTTGAAACTTCTGACGCAGGACTATTGCGACTGCATTCATGATTATCAAGAACATCAACAAAACCAGGATTGCCGCGGAAGTTCTGCTCACAAATCCACGCTCCGGACTGTCCGCCCATATGAATATCTGGGTAGGCAACGACGTCGCGCTGTCGAAGGGAGTAACGGGCGCAGAGGTTATGAATGCGTTCATGCCTATCAGCAGCAAGGGCGCAGTCTCGCCAAGCGCCTGGGCCAGTCCAATGATTGTGCCGGTAAGAATGCCCGGCATTGCCAGCGGCAGCACATGCCCAAACACCACCTGTTGCGGCGACGCTCCAATTGCCAGCGCCGCCTCGCGAATGCTTGGAGGCACAGCCTTGAGCGCTGCCCTGGTGGCAATGATGATCGTTGGCATTGTCATCAGGGCCAACGTCATGCCACCGACAAATGGCGCCGAACGCGGCAAACCGAACCAGCCGAGGAACACTGACAGCGCCAGCAAACCGAACACGACTGATGGAACGGCGGCCAGATTGTTGATGTTGACCTCGATCAGATCGCTCATTCTGTTCTTGGGAGCAAACTCCTCAAGGTACACTCCGGCGCCAATGCCTACGGGGAAGGAAATCAGGAAACACACCAGAAGCGCCCAGAAGGAACCAACGAGCGCCCCTCGCAGTCCGGCCAATTCGGGAAACCGGCTGTCGGCGTTGAACAACAGCGCCGAATTGAATGGCTTGCTCACGGCCCCGCTGGACTTGATGTGGTCAAACCAGGCGATTTCCCGATTGCTTAGCCGCCGATATTCCTCGGGAGTGTCGCGGTCTATCAGTCCCTTGTTCAACTGATCGTATGGGTCGGACGCGGGAATGTTGAGAACCACGTTCCGACCAATCAATTCCGGACTCTCGACAATGCGGTCACGCAGCGTGAACTGTGCCCCGTTGCTGAGAATCTTGGTTGCGTCGCGTTGCGTTCGACGGCCTTCGATGGGTGGCAGGACTTCGAGAATGGCTGTCTGAAGCAGGCCACGGAAATCGCCCCGAGGCAGCTTGTCCTCCTTGATCTTTTCGGGATCTACATAGACCTGAATCTCGATGTGCGTTTGGGTGAACGCCTGGTACCCCGAAGCCACCAGCGAACCGAGAAGCACCAGCAGGGTGAGAAAGGCAAACAAAATTGCGGAAATTCCCAGCGCCTGAACAACGATCTGGGCGCGGTTTCGTCGCCCTATGCCTGAACGAACGATACTGAGCAGCTCTTGCGATCTGCGGGCCATCAGCAATTCCTAGTCATAGACTTCGCGGTACTTGTGCACGATGCGAAGGGCCAAGACGTTTATCGACAACGTTACGATGAACAGCATCATGCCAAGCGCAAACGCCGCCAAAGTCTTCGGGTTGTCGAACGCCGTGTCTCCTATCAGGAGAGTGACAATCTGCACGGTGACGGTGGTCACGCTGTCAAGCGGATTGATCGTAAGCTTGGCAATCAGTCCCGCCGCCATCACCACAATCATGGTTTCGCCAATCGCGCGGCTGACAGCCAGCAGAATTCCGCCTACTATTCCTGGAATTGCGGCAGGAAACACCACCTTGAGAATTGTCTCCGCCCTTGTGGCGCCCAGAGCCAGCGAACCGTCGCGCAAATCCTTGGGCACAGCAGAGAGGGCATCGTCCGCGAACGAGGAAATGAACGGAATCAGCATGATGCCCATAACGCCTCCGGCGGCGAGCGCAGTGTTCGGGGATACGGACAGGCCGATCAAGGCGCCGACATTTCGGATCGCCGGAACCACCACCAGAATCGCAAAGAATCCATAGACGACTGTTGGCACGCCCGCCAGGATTTCGAGAATCGGCTTGCAGATGCCACGAATGAACTCAGGAGCGAACTCGTTGAGGTATATCGCCGACATCAGTCCAACGGGAGCAGCGATGAACATGGCCACGGCGGTGATGGTCAATGTTCCAAGCAGCACTGGAATCCAGCCAAATGCCCCTTCCGCAGCCACCTGATCCTCGCGCATCGGGATTTGCGGTTCCCAGTTCAACCCAAACAGGAATTCCGTGATCGGCACGAACGAAAGAAAGCGAACGGTTTCCAGCACGAGCGAAATGAATATGCCCGCGGTCGTCAGAATGGCGACAATGCAGCAGGCTCCGAGTATCTTGTTCACGATGCTTTCGGTTTTCTCGCGCGCCTTGAAGGACGCCGAGACGCGACGGCTGCACATCCAGAACAGCGCCGTGACCAGAATCAGCTGAACGGCAATCATCGCCCTGTCGGCGTATTGATTCATCTGGTTCAGGCGCTCGGCGGCAACCAGCATCCATTCCTCGGGCTGCCCAAAGATGCGTCCGCCTGCAATTGACCTGATCTCTGCCAATATGAGCTGCCTGGCGCCGGCGTCATCCAAGGCGCTAGCCTGTGGCAGCGAACGCATCAGGACGCGCTCCAGAAGCGGCTCCTGCAGCGAAAGCCACAGGAGCATCAGCAGGACCACCGGAATCAGGACCACCAGCAAGGCGTACAGTCCATGGTACATGGACACCGAACTTAGGCGTGTGCCCTGCTTCCGAATGGATTGCGCGGCCCGATAGTTCCAGACGTAGGCCGCAACCGACGCTGCCAGCAGGATCAAGAAGGCCAGAGTGATCATGCGTTCCGGCCTATCCCGAGGTCGCAGGCGTCATGCGAAGGGAGGATTGCAGCAGAATGTCGGTCAAGACAGGCATTCGCACCTAGCGGCTTTCCATCATTGTTCCGTCAACAACGTCCGCTTGCAGCGTCATGAGAAGTTCGTCCGGCAACACAATGAGGCCACGCTCGGAGAGGTATCCGTCCGGCCCAAGTGCGTCGTCCGACACATACTCTTCGATGAACTCCTGAAAATTGGGAATGACTCCACGATGGGCATTCTTGGTGTAGAAGTACAGCGGTCGGGAAATCGGGTAGGACTTGTCACCGATGGTTTGGGCGTCGGGCAACACGCCGTCCACTTCGACTGCCTTGAGAACGTCAAAATTTTCGTAGAGAAACGAATAGCCGAAAATGCCCATGGCATTCGGGTCGGCAACCAGACGCTGAACGATGAGATTGTCGTTTTCGCCCGCTTCGACGAATGGACCGTCCTGCCTCATGCGGCTGCAGTTGTCGCTGACCCAGGCCTTGTCCTTGCCCATGCCGCCTCCAATCACTTCCGGCAATGCCTTGCAACCGACATGCATGGCGAGTTCCACGAATGCGTCTCGGGTGCCCGAAGTCGGAGGAGGGCCGTAGACCAGGATGTCGATGTCCGGCAGGTCAGCGTTTATTTCCGACCAGTTCATGTAGGGGTTGTCGACCATCTGCCCGTCCATGGGAACTTGTGCCGCAAGCGCCAGGAACAGTTCCGACAGCGTCATGTTCCAATCGCTTTCGCCGGCGCGGGAAACGGCAATCGAAACACCGTCATACCCGATCAATGCTTCCGTAATGTTGTCGACGCCGTTCTCGAGGCACAGTTCGTATTCCGAGGACTTCATTGCTCTCGAGGCGCCGGTCAGGTCTGGGTGCCGTTCGCCGATGCCGCCACAAAACAGCTTCATTCCCCCTCCGGTACCGGTTGATTCGACGATCGGCGCCCGCGCACCTGTCATATTGGAGAACTGCTCGGCTACAGCCTGAGTGTAGGGAAAAACGGTCGATGAACCAACTATGCGAATCTGGTCGCGCGCACTGGCGGCGCCAGCCACCAGCAATCCAAGCAATGCAGCGACCAATGAAT